>NZ_JBHUSG010000007.1:0-4556 GCF_042673745.1 Kitasatospora sp. NPDC057015 | reverse complement strand
CGCGGGCCCCGCCCCCACCCGCCGGCGCGGCCGCGGGCCCCCCCCCGGGGCCCCCCACCGACCAAGCGGCCGCTCACCTGTTAACCGGACCGCGCCCGATTCGCGTCGAACACCGTGGAGCTTAGGAGACTCGAACTCCTGACATCTGCCTTGCAAAGGCAGCGCTCTACCAACTGAGCTAAAGCCCCGGGACGGCGCTGTGCGCACCGTCAGGCACTAGCGTACCGGGTCCCGCGGGGAATCCCACGCGGGTATCCCCCGCCGCTGTGCACGGGCCCGGTCGCCCCCGGCTCAAGGCAGGGGCGACCGGCCCGGGGGAGCACCGGTGGCGCTCCCGGAGATCGTCGTGATTCAGCGCGCGCCGGCCGGCACCGGGTCGGTGGCCTCGGTCCACAGATCCTGCTCGGCACGGTCCGCCTGGACCTGACGGTAGACAAAGAAGCCGCCGAGGGCGACCAGGGCGACCAGGAGAAGCTTCTTCACCGCGGGACCTCGTCCTTCTTGCGTTGCGGACTCGGCGCCAGTGTGGCTCCGGCCGGATTGGCCGGACGGCGAGTCCGGGAGATTTCGAGCACGAACAGGCAGCCGGAGTGGCAGACCGCCTTGCGGCCGATGATACACACCGGTGTCCCAATCGTGACCAGCCGCCACCGGGCCAACCGGCCGGTCCGGCGGTGGGATTGACGCCGTGCCTCCTGTCGTACGGTCGGCCCGGGCGCACCCCGGCCCGCCCCGTCGCCGACGGCGCGGGGTCGGCTCGGAGCGGGGCGTCAGCCCGCCCGCGGCACCCGCACGACGGCCCGGCCGCCGGCCAGGTCGACCAGCGTCCGCGGCGGCGCGCCCTCGCCCTCCTCGTCGCGCAGCATCAGCGTCGTCCTGCGCTGCTCCAGCTCGTGCTCCTTGCCCGCCGCGAACTGCGCGTGCAACTGTTCGAACCCGGTGGCGGAGATCTGGCCCTCGCGGCCGGTGCCGCGCCACGGGATCCACCGCGAACGCTTCGCCCGCAGCGCCAGCTGGTCGACGAAGGCCAACAGCACCAGCGCGCAGACCAGCCCCGGAATGCTCATCGCCCAGAAGAGCGCCACCTCGACCACACCTCTCCAGCTGCCGACCACCGGCTCACCTCCAGTAGACCCGGCGGGGCCCGGCGCGTCCAGGGCCGGCCGGGTCCCCTTCCCGGCGGGCCCCGGCAGGGTGTGCGGGACGCCCGGCGCCCCGCACACCCCCGACGGTCAGCGCCGCCGGGCGCGCCTCAGCTCCGCGATGTCCCGCCGCATCGCCAGGACGTCACCGCGGACCGCCCGCAGGTCCTCGCCGTGCCGGTGCAGCCGGTCCCCCATCGCCATGATCACGGCGCCGTGCGCGTCGAGCCGGCTCTCGATCCCGGCCAACCGCTCCTCCGTCCCCTGCGAGGCGGGCACGGCCTCCAGGGGCGGCTCGAAGGGCTCCAGCCCGTCGATCCTCCGCTGCCAGGCCCGGCCGGCCGGATCGTCGCGCAGCGCCTCGTACTCGTCCCAGTGCAGATCCTGCCGCCGCCGGCGCGGCCGGGCCCGGAACACCTCCCGCTCCGCCGCCGGCTCGAAGCGCGTCCGCCCCTCGACGTCCAGCAGGTGGCTGCGCACCTGCCGGGCCACCGGACTGTCGCGCAGGAGCATCGCGACGTTGAGGACGGCCCGCCGCGGGAAGACCCCGAGCCACGGGGTGCGGGGGTCGATTTCACTCAGGTCTTTAAACTCCCTGAGTTCCTGACCAGCAAGAACGCGATAGCCGTTGCCCATGAGCTCGGCCCGGTGCTCCTTCACGTGAAACTTGACGGCTTCGAGCCCGACCTCGAAGTAGTCGGCCACCATCCGGGTGGTGGCGTGCACCCCGTCCGGGAGCAGGATGAGGATCTTGACCTTGTCGAGCGCGTCGACGCGCTCGCTCATGCCGTCGCGCAGCGTGCGCGACTCCAACAGGGCGGCTTCCATGGACATGGGGATGCCTCCATGGTCGAAGGTGACAGTGGACGGCCCGATCACCCAGGGCACGCGGGGCTGGAGCATCCGCCAGCAGGAGCAGAGGTCGCGCCACGTCCACAGATCCCATGACCGGGCCCGTGCCCGGCTATCCCCAGATTCACAACGGTTTCGAGTCGTCCCACCCAAGTTGCCTCTGCGCACCCGGCACAACGAGCGACGGCCGGCGAAGTCACGTGCGGCCCGGCGCGATCGCCCACGGGGGAACTCGGGGCCCTTCGACCGACCCGGGTCCTCGAAGGCCCCGAGTGGCGCTCCGGGGGTCGACACACCCCGGGAACGGCAGAAGGCCCGGAGTGAGAATCACTCCGGGCCTTCGTCGGTGGGCCTAACAGGACTTGAACCTGTGGCCTCTTCCTTATCAGGGAAGCGCTCTAACCGTCTGAGCTATAGGCCCTTGCCGCACTGAAAGATTAGCGGACCGACGGCCGATCTCCCAAATCCGTATCCCCGACCCCTCCGGACCCCGTCCCGGAGCGGTCGCCGGCGAGGTGCAGCTCAGGGCGCTGCGGGCGGGCGAGCCACTGCTCGCGGGTGGCCGGGAGGCCGCTGGAGCCGTCGACCGGGGTGCGGACCGCGAGCACCTGGTTGATGCCGATCCGGTTCTCCTCGAAGGCCAGCGCGGAGGCTGCCATGTACAGCCGCCAGACCCGCGCGCGGCCGCGGCCGACCCGGCGGACCGCCTGGCCCCAGTTGGCCTCCAGGTTGGCCACCCACTCGCGCAGCGTCAGCGCGTAGTGCTCGCGCAGCGACTCGACGTCCCGGACCTCGAAGCCGGCCTCCTCCAGCAGCGAGACGGTGGAGCCCACGGGCGCCAGCTCGCCGTCGGGGAAGACGTACTTCCGGATGAAGGGGCTCAGCTCGTAGTGCTCGCCGGCGGGCAGCGGCCGGCGGGAGATCTGGTGGTTGAGCAGGCGGCCGCCGGGGGCCAGCAGGCGGTACAGCACGCCGGCGTAGGTCAGGTACTGGACCGATCCGACGTGCTCGGCCATGCCGACGCTGGAGATGGCGTCGAACGGGCCGTCCGGGATCTCGCGGTAGTCCTGCAGGCGGACCTCCACCCGGTCACCGAGGCCGGCGTCCGCGACCCGGCTGCGGGCCAGCGCGACCTGCTCCGCCGAGATGGAGACCCCGACCGCCTCCACCCCGTAGTGCGTGGCGGCGTGGATCAGCAGCGAACCCCAGCCGCAGCCGACGTCCAGCAGGCGCATCCCCGGACGCAGGCCCAGCTTGCGGCAGATCAGGTCGAGCTTGGCCTCCTGGGCGGCCTCCAGGCTCTTCGCCTCGGGCGTCCAGTAGGCGCAGGAGTACACCATCGAGGGGCCCAGCACGAGGCCGTAGAAGTCGTTGCCGACGTCGTAGTGGTGGCTGATCGCCGCGCGGTCCCGGCGGCGGCTGTGCAGCCTGCCCCGGACCGTCCGGGCCTCCTCCGGCGGCGGGGTCGGCTGCAGGCCCAGGGCGCCGATCTGCAGGGCGGTGCGCAGCAGCTCCCGGCCCTTGGGGCCGACCGCGTCGCCGAGGCCGAGGTTCAGCCGCCGGATCTCGGGGTGCTCGGCGAACTGCGCGACGGCCGACAGCACCTCGTACAGGTCGGTGTCGGAGGCGATCTCGATGTCCCCGGCGACGTAGGCGCGGGCCAGGCCCAGCTCGCCCGGCTGCCAGACCAGCCGGCGCACGGCCCGGCGGCTGCGCAGGACCAGTGTCGGCGCCCCCGGCGGCCCGGCGATGCTGCCGTCCCAGGCCTGGATCCGTAGCGGGACGGGAACGCCCAGCACGGCCTCCAGCGAACCGACCATCTGCCCTGCGAGCTCAGCCATTGCGCGCCTCCGATCAGCCGTACGGCTGTCCTTGTCTGCGACCTGCCAGCGACCTGCGTGGAATCCGGACACCCGCCGCGGGTGCCCGCGTCCTCGCGAACCGCGCGTCCCAGCTAAGCCGACAGCGGCTGTCGCGGAACCCGGCGGCACGCCGGGGCCGGGCGCCCGTCACCCGAACGCCCGTAGGCCGGCGGGCCTGCGCCCCCCGAGCCCGGGGCCACCCGAACGCCGAAGGGCCCCGAAGGCTTCAACAGCCTTCGGGGCCCGCTCATTCCGCCCTATCTGATCGGGCGTCAGTCCTCTTCGGCGAGGGTCAGCTCGACACCGCCGGTGAAGCCGGCGGCGGTGTTGTAGATGAACGCCGACAGGGTGGCGAGGGCGGTCAGCAGCACCACGTCCACCACGGCGATCAGCACGGTGAAGCTCATCACCTTGCCGAAGCCCACGTAGTCCATCAGGTTGAGGCCGCCGGTGGTGTCCGAACCGGTGACGTCCTTGAGGGTCTTGGTCAGCGAGTCGAAGACGCCCAGCGAGTCCAGGGTCATCCACAGCACCGCGGCCGCGACGATCAGCACCACGCCGACCGCCAGCGACAGCAGGAAGCTGACCTTCATGACCGACCAGGGGTCGGCCTTGGTCACCCGCAGCCTGGCCTTGCGGGTCCGGCCGGTGGCCGCGGCCGCCGGGGCCGGGCGCCGCGCGGCGCCGCCCGCCGGGGCGG
>NZ_JBHUSG010000006.1:133345-292530 GCF_042673745.1 Kitasatospora sp. NPDC057015 | reverse complement strand
CAGGCGCTCAACCTCAACGGCGTCCTGCACCCCAACACCGTCGCCGAGACCTACGGCCGCATCCTCTGCGGCCTCGAACCCAACACCGACCTCCTCTAGGCACTCCGTACCGTCTCGGCCGCCGTCGGACACGGGCGCCGGCCGGGTGTCGCGTGGGGCGAGGGTGCTGCCGGACGTACCCGGCAGCACCCTCGTCGTCCTACAGCAGGACGGGCAGCGCCTCCAGGCCGCGGACGAGCCGCGAGTGCCGCCAGCGGAGCCGGTCGACGGGCTCGGCCAGCCGCAGGCCCGGAAAGCGCACCAGCAGCACCCGCAGGGCGATCTCGACCTCCGCCCGCGCGAGCGGCGCTCCGAGGCAGCGGTGGATGCCGTGCCCGAACGCGAGATGGGAACGGGCCTCCCGCTCCAGGTCGAGCCGGTCCGGGTCCGCGAACCTGGCCGGATCGCGGTTGGCGGCGCCGGGGCTGACGAACACCGGGCTGCCCGCCGGCACGTCCGTCCCGCCGATCCGGACCGGCTCCGGTGCCCACCGCCAGGTGGCGATGCTGACCGGGGAGTCGTAGCGCAGCAACTCGTCGACGGCGCCCGCGATCCGGTGCGGGTCGGACCGCAGCAGCTCCAGCTGCTCGGGGTGCCGCAGCAACGCCAGGACGGCGTTGCCGATCGCGGCGGTGGTCGTCTCGTGCCCGGCCACCAGGAGCAGCACGGCCAGCGAGACCAACTCCTGCTCGCCGAGCCGGTCGCCGTCCCCGTCGCGGACGGCGACCAGGGCGGACAGCAGGGCCTCGTCCGGGTCACGACGCTTGGCCGTCACCAGCTCGCCCAGGTAGTCGGCCAGCGCGTGGGAGGCCGCGTCGATCCGCCGGTGGTCCCCGGTGACGAACAGGTCCGTCGACCACCGGCAGATGCTGTCCCGGTCGGCCGTCGGCACCCCGAGGAGCTGGCAGATGACGGTGACCGGCAGCGGCGCGGCGAAACCCTCGACCAGGTCCACCCGCTGCCCGGGCGACCACTCCTCGACCAACTGCTCGGCCAGCGAACCGATGTGGGGGCGCAGCCTGCCGACGGTCGCCGGGGTGAAAGCCCGGGTGACCAGGCGGCGCAGCCGGGTGTGGTCGGGTGGGTCGCTGTTGAGCATCGTGGTGGCCAGCGCGGGGTGCAGGGAGCGCCCCGACGGGCGGCCGGCGAAGAACCGCGCGGTGTCCTTCGACAACGCGGGGTCGGCGAACGCCGCCCTGGCCTGGTCGAAGCCGGTGACCACGGCGGCCGGGCCGGTACCGCCGTCCAGCGGAACCCGGAGCACCGGGGAGCGGTTCCGCAGCTCCGCGTACGTGGGGTACCGGTCCGCGTAGAAGGCCGGGTCGGTGAACGGGGAGGCCATGGTGCTCCTTCGGTGCGTCGTCCGGTGCCGGGGGCGGGTGGGCGGCGGCGGTGCCGTGGACGATCTCGGTGCCGACGTACTGCTCGGCAGCCCACCGTAGCCAAACGGACTCGGCACCCAGGTCTCCCGCGGGCGGCATCGCCACCGGGTCCGTCCTGCGGACGGTGGGTGTCCGCCCCTCGGGCGGCAGGTCGGCCCTCCGGTCCCGAGGGTCAAGTTCGCTCGGTCGGAAAGAAGTTGTCCGCCCTTCAGCCCTGCAAGGAGGATGGCGTCCGAAGGCCTGCGGGTGCTCGTCCGACTTGCCCTTCAGTCTCGCATGTGCAGGATATGAGCCGCTGGTCGTCGACACCGTGGCCTGCCGTCCGGGACACCCGCAGGTGCTCGCCCGGCTGGGTGCGGACCGCTGGCTGGTCGGGCTGCCGGGCAACCCGTACGCCGCGCTGGTGGCCGCCCACACGCTGCTCGCGCCCCTGCCGGCCGGGCTCACCGGGCGCGCCCTGCCCGCCCAGCCGCGGATGCCGGTGCACGGCGACGTCCGCCCCACCCGCGGGCTCACCAGGCTGGTGCCGGTGGTCTGGGACGGCCCCGGCGCCCGGGTCACCGGCGGACACCGGGCGGCGTTCCTGCACGGCGCCGCGGTCGGCGACGCCCTCGTGGTGATCACCGACGACTGGACGGACGGCGCCCCGACCCCACTGGTGCTGATGAGCGTCTGACCGTCCGCCTGCGGCGCCGTCGCGGCACTCCGGGACCCGGGAGCGAGGCCCCGCCCGTGCCCGGCAGGGCTCCCGCCTGCCCGCCTGTCCGCCGGGGCCCGGGTGCGCCGGCCGCCGCCCCGCTCACAGACCGGCGGCGCATCCTGTGCGGTCGGCTTAACTTCCCGTACCCACCGGGTGTGATGCCTCGGTAATGCGGCCTTCCTACGGTGATGATCGTGGGAACTCCCCACCGCCGACCGTGCCTCGCCCAGCGTGCGCCCGGGGCGAGGACTGCGAACTGGGGAGGGAGTCTCGGTGACGACGCCAGGCTCGAAGGCGGACAGCGTGCGGACGGTCTGCTCGTACTGCGGCGTCGGCTGCGGCATCGTGCTGGACATCGGCAGGGACGCCGCCACCGGGCGCCGTACCGTGAAGAAGACCTCGGGCGACAAGCAGCACCCGACGAACTTCGGGCGGCTCTGCACCAAGGGCTCGACCAGTGCCGACATGATGGCGGCCACCGGTCGGGCCGCCAAGGCGTTGATCCGCACCGAGCGCGGGACCGAGCCCGCCGAGGTGGACGTGGACGCGGCGATCACGGCGGTGGCCGGGCGGCTGCGGGCGATCCTGGACGAGCACGGACCGGACGCGCTGTCCTTCTACGTCTCCGGGCAGATGTCGTTGGAGGCGCAGTACCTGGCGAACAAGCTGGCCAAGGGCTTCGTGCGGACCAACCAGATCGAGTCCAACTCCCGCCTGTGCATGGCCAGCGCCGGCACGGGCTACAAGCTCTCGCTGGGCGCCGACGGCCCGCCCGGCTCCTACCAGGACTTCGACCGGGCCGACGCGTTCTTCGTGATCGGCGCCAACATGGCCGACTGCCACCCGATCCTGTTCCTGCGGATGATGGACCGGATCAAGTCGGCCGGCGCCAAGCTGATCGTCGTCGACCCCCGTCGCAACGCCACCGCCGCCAAGGCCGACCTGTTCCTGCAGATCAGGCCGGGCACCGACCTGGCGCTGCTGAACGGCCTGCTGCACCTGCTGGTGGAGAACGGGCACACCGACCCGGAGTTCGTCGCCGAGTTCACCGAGGGCTGGGAGGAGATGCCCGCCTTCCTCGCCGACTACCCGCCGGCGAAGGTCGCGGAGATCACCGGCATCCCCGAGGCCGACATCCGGCAGGCCGCGCAGTGGATCGGGGAGGCGGGTGAGTGGACGAGCTGCTGGACGATGGGCCTCAACCAGTCCACCCACGGCACCTGGAACACCAACGCGCTGGTCAACCTGCACCTGGCCACCGGCGCGATCTGCCGCCCGGGCAGCGGCCCGTTCTCGCTCACCGGCCAGCCGAACGCGATGGGCGGTCGCGAGATGGGCTACATGGGGCCCGGCCTGCCCGGTCAGCGCTCCGTCCTGGTGGACGCGGAGCGCGCCTTCGTCGAGGACCTGTGGGGCGTCGAGTCCGGCACGCTGCGGACCGAGGTCGGCCGCGGCACGGTGGAGATGTTCGAGCAGATGGCCGCCGGCGACATCAAGGCGTGCTGGATCATCTGCACCAACCCCGTCGCCTCCGTGGCCAACCGACGGACCGTCATCGCCGGCCTGGAGGCCGCCGAACTCGTCATCACCCAGGACGTGTTCGTCGAGACCGAGACCAACGCCTATGCGGACGTGGTGCTGCCGGCGACGCTGTGGGCCGAGTCGGACGGCATCCTGATCAACTCGGAGCGCAACCTCACCCTCGTCCAGGGCGTCGTCGACCCGCCCGGGCAGGCCCTGCCCGACTGGCAGTTGATCGCCCGGGTGGCCTGCGAGATGGGTTTCGCCGACTCCTTCACCTACCGGAGCTCGGAGGACGTCTTCGAGGAGCTCAAGCGGGCCTGGAACCCGAAGACCGGCTGGGACCTGCGGGGTGTCACGTACGAGCGGCTGCGGGAGACGCCGGTGCAGTGGCCGGCCCCGACCCCGGACGGCAGCGACCGCAACCCGATCCGCTACCGCAACGACGGCGTCAGCCAGACCCTGCTGGAGCGCGCGGACGGCAGCCGCCCCCGGCTGGTCTTCCCCACCGCGAGCGGCCGCGCGCAGTTCTTCGCCCGCCCGCACCTGCCCGCCGCCGAACTCCCCGACGACGACTACCCGTTCGTCCTGAACACCGGCCGCCTCCAGCACCAGTGGCACACCCTCACCAAGACCGGCAGGGTCGCCAAGCTCAACAAGCTCAACCCGGGCCCGTTCGTCGAACTCCACCCCGACGACGCCGCGGCGATGGACGCCAGGGACGGCGACCACATCGAGGTGGCCTCCCGCCGCGGCCGGGCCGTCCTGCCCGCCGTCGTCACCGACCGGGTCCGACCCGGCAACTGCTTCGCGCCGTTCCACTGGAATGACCTGTTCGGCGAGTACCTCAGTATCAACGCCGTCACCAACGACGCCGTCGACCCGATCTCCTTCCAACCCGAGTTCAAGGTCTGCGCCGTGGCGATGCGGGTCGTGCCCGCCCCGACACCCGAGGAGCCCACGCCCGTGCCGGCGACCACCGACCCCACCGTCCCGGCGCAGCAGTCCCAGGCCGCGCCCGCCCTGCCGCAGGCCGCCGCGACGCCCGTCCCGGCCGGGACCGGTGGCGTGGCCGCCGCCCTCCCCGAACTCGCCGCACTGTTCGGCATCGCCGACCTCGCGCCGCCGGCGCTCGGCGAGCCGGAGCGCCGCTTCCTGTCCGGGTACCTCTCCGGTGTCGCCCTGGCCCCGCCCGGCGGCGTCCCGGTGCTGCCCGCGAACGCGCCCTTCGAGCCCGCGACGGCCCTGTGGGTGGACGGCGTGCTGGCCGGCATGTTCTCCCGTACGGCCGGACCGGCCACGCACACACCCGGGCCGGCCGTCCCGGTCCTGCCGGGCCCGGCCGCCGGCCCCGTCGGCGCCGCGACCGGCACCGTCGCCGCGCCGGCCCGGGAGCTGATCGTGCTGTGGGCCTCGCAGACCGGCAACGCCGAGGAGTACGCAGCCACCGTCGCCGCCCGCCTGGCCGAGGCGGGCCGGCTGCCGTCCGTGCGCAGCATGGCCGACTGCCCGCCCGGGAGCCTGCCCGCCGACGCCGACCTCCTCGTCCTCTCCAGCACCTTCGGCGACGGCGACGCGCCCGACAACGGCGCCGACTTCTGGCAGGGCCTCACCGCCCCTGACACCCCACGGCTGGAGGGCCTGCGCTACTCCGTCCTGGCGTTCGGCGACTCCAGCTACGACGACTTCTGCGGGCACGGGCGCCGCCTGGACGAGCGCCTCGCCGAACTCGGGGCCACCCGCCTGCACCCGCGGACCGACTGCGAACCCGACTACGACGAGCCCGCGTCGCAGTGGCTCGACGAGGTCACCGGCACCCTCACCGGACCGCAGCCCGCACCCGCCCTGGCCGGCACCGCGACCGTGACCGCCGGGGCCGCGGCCCAGCCCGCGCCCGGCGCGGCGCCGACGGCCGCCGCCTCGCCGGCCCCCGCGGCAGTCCCCGCCGGCATCCGGCCCGCCGCGCCGGCCGGTTACTCGAAGGCGTCCCCCTTCCCCACCCTGCTGATCGGCAACCGGCTGCTCAGCCTGCCGGGCTCGCAGAAGGAGGTGCGGCAGTTCGCCTTCGACACCCGCGACGGCGAACTCGCCTACGAGGCCGGGGACGCCCTCGGTGTGTGGCCCGCCAACGGCTCCGGACTCGTCGCCGAATGGCTCGCCCTCACCGGCCTCGATCCCGAGGAGACCCTCGCGCTGTCCGACGGCGACGACCTCCCCCTCGGCGAGGTCCTGCGGACCCGCCTCGACATCGCCCGGATCACCCCCGACCTGCTCAAGTTCGTCGCCACCCGCACCGGGGACCGCGACCTCAAGCGGTTGCTGCGGCCCGACAACAAGGGCGAGCTGGCGAAGTGGAGCTGGGGCCGGCAGGCCGCCGACGTGGTCGGCGCCTTCCCCGTCCGGGCATCCGCCGCCGAGTGGGCAGGGGTCCTCAAGCGGACCCAGCCCCGCCTGTACTCGATCTCCTCCAGCCCGCTGGCGCATCCCGGCGAGGTCCGACTCACCGTGTCCGTCGTCCGCTGGACCAACGACCTCGGCCGCGACCGCAAGGGCGTCTGCTCGACCTACCTGGCGGACTGCGCGGACGACGGCCCGGTGCCGGTGTTCGTCCAGCGCTCCCCGCACTTCCGCCCGCCCGCCGCCTCCGCCACACCGATGATCATGGTCGGCCCCGGGACCGGCGTCGCGCCGTTCGTCGGCTTCCTGGAGGACCGGCAGGCCCGCGGCCACACCGGCCCCAACTGGCTGTTCTTCGGCGAGCAGCGCGAGGCCACCGACTTCTACTACCGGGAGGAGCTGGAGGCGTACCGGGCCTCCGGCCACCTGGACCGCCTCGACCTCGCCTTCTCGCGCGACCAGCGCAACAAGATCTACGTGCAGGACCGCATGCGCGAACACGGCCCCCGCCTGTGGCGTTGGCTCCAGGACGGCGCCCACTTCTACGTCTGCGGCGACGCCGGCCGCATGGCCAAGGACGTCGACCAGGCGCTGCGCGAGATCGTCGCCGCGCACGGCGGCATGGACGAGGAGGCCGCCGCCGCGTACGTCCGACAGCTGGCGAGCGACAAGCGCTACGTCCGCGACGTGTACTGAACCGCGTCGCCCGCCCCGCCGACCCCGCCGACCCCGCCGACCCCGCCGACTTCGGTGGGGTCGGTGTCGCGTTCGGTCGGGCCCCTTGTGGGAAACGGGCGTCCGGCACGCACGCCGCCTCGACCGCGCCCGGCACCGTCGCTCCCGAGGCCGGTCGGGCCCGGCCGGTGGCAGGGGCCTCGCCGAGCAGGGCGTCGATCGTAGCCGAATGACGGGTGGACAAGGCGCCCAAGGGCACAGATCGGTGACGATCGGTCAGGTGTGGCGCGGGAGTGGCACGGGTGCGCGGCCTGCCTCTAGGTTGGTCGCCGACGCTCCGTTCTCCGCGGGGAACAGAGCGATCCGGGGGCGGAAGTTTCAGACGATCCATGCGTGGGTGGGGAGCACAGTGGTGTCCGACGGCAACGGGTATCCAAGAGGTTCGGCGACGGGTGGCGGTGGTGGGACGCGGCCACCGGTCCCCAAACCCGTCCCCAACCGCCCCGGCACCCCGCCCCCTCGCCCCGGCGGGCTTCCCGTCACTCCGATGCAGGCACTGGGGGCCCACCTGCGCGGCCTGCGCGAGTCCACCGGGCTGAGCATGGCCGAGTACCTGACCAGGCAGGGCGAGGGCCTCAGTGACGTCTCCGCGTACGAGAACGGCGAGCGGCTGCCGCGCAAGGCGTACCTCGACACCCTCCACGGCGAGGTCGAACGGAGCGCGGGGGCCCAGCTCACCCCCGACGTACGCCGCCTGACCCACACCCTCTACCGCAACGCCCTGCCGGCCAAGGGCTCCGTACTGACCGACCTCTACGACTCGGAGCTCCGCAAGGAGGAACTCGCCTACAAGGTCGAAGCCGCCTACCTGCGGGCCCAGGACCTCCAGTACCGCAACGAGCAACTCCAGGCCCGGGTGGCCGCCGGCGGCGCCGTCCATCCCGACGAGGGCGAGACGCTGCGCCGGGAGGGCGTCGACCTGCTGCGCGAGAAGGGTGAGCTGATCGGCGCGCAGCAGGAGGTGCAGCGGCGGATCGAGCACCTGGAGCGGCTGCTGCCGCCGGTTGCCGCCGCTGCCGTGGTGGTTCCGCCCCGGCCCTCCGCTCCGCCCGTGTCGTACGGCCCGTCATCCCGACCGGCCCAGCCGAATCCGTCGCCGTGGTGGCCCGTTCCGCCCGCGCCGCAGCCCGCGCCCCGGGGGAAGGCCGGCCGTCGGGTCCCGTGGATCCTGGTCGGGGTGCTGACCGTGGCCGTGGGCCTGCTCGCCGGCGTCGTCCTGCGGCCGGTGCTGCTCAACACCGCCGCGAAGTCCGACCCGACCCAGTCGCCCTCCGCGCAGAGCACCGTGACGGTGACCGCGCCCGCGGCCGCGCCGGCCACCCCGGCCCCACCGGCCGCCTCCGCCGCGCCGTCCGCGCCGGGCGCCGGGCCGAGCTCCCCGCCGCCGTCGGTGGAGGCCGACTCCTCCGGCTGGGCGGTGAGCTACCGCGACACCGCGATCACCATGCCCCAGGTCGACGGTCCCTGCCAGGGCGCGAACATGGACTTCGAGCCGCCCAAGGCGGGCCCGCGCAACGACGACGACGCCAACGAGTTCCTGGTCGGGCACGACCTCAAGACCCAGAACGCGTGCTTCACCCTCAACGCGACCGCCGTCCTGGTCGCCCAGGTCAAGCGGTGGGGCACGGCCTCGGAACAGGCGCCGACCGCCGGTCAGTGCCTCGACCAGGCCAGCCGCCAGGCGCTCGGCGAGTCCGTGACGCTCAGCCAGGTGCACATCGGCTCCGCCTACTGCCTGGTCACCCAGGCGGGCTCCCTGGTCTGGTTCAAGGTCACCGCGAAGCCCGGCATCGACCACCAAGGGCTCACCGTCGCCGCGACCCTGTGGACCCAGAGCACCCGCTGACCCGCCACCCGCGGCCGGTAGCACCCGGCCCCGCGCCGGACGGGCCCGCCGCAGGCGATCGTGGTGCGCGCCGTGGGCAAGGGCGCGCACCACGGGGGCCGTCCGCCGGACCGGCGGCGCTACCCGTGGCCCGCCCGGCCCGGGCGCCGCCGGATCGGTCAGCTTCCGCCGCGCCCCTCCCCAGGGAGGTCGGCGTGGACGACCGCGGCACGGGCGTGCGCCTCGGCGGCCTCCGCGAACCTCCCCGAGGCCCGCAGGGCGGCGCCGAGGTTGTCCAGCGCCGTGGCCTCGCCGGGTCGGTCGCCGAGTGCACGGCAGATGGCCAGGTCCCGCCGGTGGGCTTCGACGGCCTCCGCGAACCTGCCGACCTCCCGCAGGGCGATCCCGAGGTTGTTGCGGGCCCGGCCTTCGCCGTGGCGGTCCCCGAGCTCGACGTGGACGGTCGCGGCCCGGGTGTGGCAGTCGACGGCGTCCTCGAACCTGCCCACCTCCTGCAGCGCGGTGCCGAGGTTGTCGAGCGCCGTGGCCTCGCCGGGTCGGTCACCGAGCTCGCGGCAGATGGCCAGGTCCTGGTCGTGGACGCCGACGGCCTCCGCGAACCTCCCCGAGGCCCGGAGGGCGATGCCCAGGTTGTTCAGCACCATGCCCTCGCTGCGGCGGTCGCGGAGATGGGCGTAGAGCGCCGCGGCCTGCCGGTGGGCGTCGACGGCCTCCTCCGACCTGCCCACCGCCGCCAGGGTGGTGCCCAGGTTGGTCAGCGCCGCGCCCTCGCCGTGGAGGTCGCCGAGGTCGCGGTGGATGGTGAGGGCCTGGTTGTGGGCGTGGACGGCCTCGCCGAACCGGCCCACCTCCTGGAGGGTGTTGCCGAGGTTGTTCAGCGCCTGGCCCTCGCGGTGGCTGTCGTCGAGGGCCCGGCAGCCGGCGAGGGCGCGTTCGGCGGTGCTGAGGGCGTCGTCGAGGTGCCGGCGCAGCCACAGGAACCGGTGGAGGTGGAAGGCCAGGTCGAGGGCGGCGTCCTGGTGCCGGGCGACGGTGGCGACCAGGGTGGGGTGTTCGGCGTCGAGCCAGCCGAGGGCCTGGGCGCGGTCGTCGAAGTGGGCGGGGGCCGGGTCGCCCGGCAGGGCGCCGAGGTGGTCGTCGGCCGCTGCTGCCAGCACGGTGTAGTGGCGCAGGAGCCGGCCCAGGGCGTCCCGGCCCTCCGCGCCGTCGGGGTCGGCGAGTTCGGCGGTGTGGCGGCGGATGAGGTCGTGCATGCGCCAGCGTCCGGAGCCGACGGGGTGTTCGGTGAGGAGGCCGGCGGCGGCGAGCGCGGCGAGGGCGCGGCGGGTGTCGGGCAGGGGCCGGTCGACGAGGGCGGCGGCGCCGGCGGTGGCGAGGTGGGGCCCTGCGCAGAGCCCGAGCAGGCGGAAGAGCCGGGCGGGTTCGGGGGCCAGCCGGCGGTGGGAGAGGTCGAAGGCGGCGCGCACCGCCAGCGACCGGCCGTCGGAGTCGTGGAACTGCAGGGCGTCGAGGGCACCGGCCAGGTCCTTGGCGAGGGTGGCGACGGTCAGACCCGGATCCTCGATCAGCTGCGCAGCGGCGATCTGCAGGGCCAGCGGGAGGCGTCCGCAGAGCCGCACCACCTCGGCGAACGCCGCCGGCTCCGCGGCGATGCGGCGGTCCCCCGGCAGGGCCGGGGCGACGGCGTCGCGGACGAGTTCGGCGGCGGCGGTGGCGTCGAGCTCGTCCAGGCGTACGAGCCGGGCCCGTAGGGCGGGGGAGGTGAGGGTGTCGCGGGAGGTGACGAGCAGGCGGTGGGCGCGGTGCGCGGGGACGAGGTGGGTCAGTTGGGCTGGGCCGGAGGCGTCGTCGGCGACGATCAGGACCGCCCCGGCCTCGGCCGCCCGCCGGGCGAGTTCCGACCGGTACAGCGCCGCCAGCTCCTGCACCTCACCGGGCAGGTCCTCGTCGCGGATCCCCAGTTGGCGCAGGAGGATCCCGAGGGCGCGTTCCGCGCCGACCGGGCCGGCGGGGTCGTAGCCGCGCAGGGTCACGTACAGCACCCCGCCGGGGAACATGCCCCGCTCGTCCGCCTGGTGGGCGGTGTGCAGGGCGAGGGCGGTCTTGCCGATCCCGGCCAGGCCCACGACCGCCGACACCACCACCGGCGCCGGCCCGGCCGACTCCGGCGCCGACCCGGCCGATCCGGGCTCCGACGACTCCCGCGGTGGCGGGTCGGGGGCGAGGGCGGCCAGCAGCTCGTCGACCTCCGCCTGCCGGCCGACGAGGTGTCCGGGCGCGGCGGGCAGCGCGGCCAGGGCCTGCGGTGGCGGGCGCAGCTGCGTGACGTAGGTGATGTGCTGGTCGCGGGCGGACAGGTAGATCCGGGCGTCGCCGGAGGCGGTCGCGTGCTGGTCGACGCGTCCGAGCGCGTCCTCCCGCGCCGTCACGGCGTGGCCGGGGACGGGTGCCGGTCGCCGGCGACCGGGTCCACCCGCCCGTCCTGCGCCGCCGTCGCCACCCACCGAACCGGACGAGACATCCCAACCCCCTTCGGGCACGCCGCTCCGGCCCCCCGAAGCCGCGGCGCGCGCACCCTACTCCCGGAGCGCGCGCGGTGTCCAAAGCGCGGTGCGGCCCGGAGTGCCGGCCCCCGGCGGGTGCCCGCGCCACGACGTCCGCTCGGCGGCGCCGGGGGCGGCCGGTCAGCTCGCGAGCGTCTTGGCGTACGGGTCCCAGTCCTCGGGCAGGGCGGCCGGCAGGGTGGGGCCGCCGGTGACCTCGACCGGGCGGGCGGTGTCGACGGCGGTGCCGATCGCCTCCATCACGTCGAGGACGTGCAGGGCCAGTTCGCCCGTGGCACGGTGTGCCGTGCCGCCCCGCACCGCGCGGGCCAGGTCGAGCACGCCGATGCCGCGGCCGGCCGCCGTTCCCGCCTCCGGGGCCTCCCGGCCGGGACCGCCGTCCTCGATCCGCGACGCGCCGTCGAAGTGGTTGGGGTCGGGCAGGACGAGCGTCGCGTCCAGGCCGGTGACCTCGACGAAGCCGAGCCGCAGCTGCGGCGACTCGAAGCTGAAGACGGCGGTCGCCGATCCGCCGCCGTCGAACTCCAGCAGCGCGGACACGTGGGTCGGCACGGTGACCTCGAACTCCGTCCCGGCGCGCGGGCCGGACCCGATCACCCGGCGGTCCCGCGACCGGCTGCCGACGGCGCTGACCCGGCGGACCGGCCCGAAGACGTTCACCAGGGCGGTGAGGTAGTAGGGGCCCATGTCCAACAGCGGCCCGCCGCCCGCCCGGAAGAGGAACTCCGGGCTCGGGTGCCAGGACTCCGGGCCGGGGGTCTGCATCAGGCTCAGGGCGGTCAGCGGCGTGCCGATCGCGCCGGACCGGATCTGCCGCAGGGCGCTCTGCAGGCCCGCCCCGAGGAAGGTGTCGGGCGCGCCGCCGACCCGCAGCCCTGCCGCGTCGGCCGCGGCGAGCAGGGCGCGGGCCCCGGCCGCGTCGGCGGCCAGCGGCTTCTCGTTCCAGACGTGCTTGCCGGCGGCGACGGCGGCGAGGCCGACCTCCACGTGTGCGGCGGGCACGGTCAGGTTGACGACCAGTTCGACGTCCGGGTGCGCGAGGGCATCGTCCACCGAGCCCCAGCCGGGCACGCCGTACGCCTCGGCCTGGGCCCGGGCGCGCTCCGCGTCGAGGTCGGCGCAGAACAGCACGCGGAGGTCGGGGAAGGCGGTCAGGTTCGTCAGGTACTGGTCGCTGATGATGCCGCAGCCGACGACGGCGACACCCATCGGTCCGGTGCGGTGCTGGTGCGGCCGGGTCATCGCACGCCCTTCGTGGTGAGGTAGGTGTGGCTCTGCGCCATGGCGTCGAACAGGTCGGTGGCGCACTGGTCGAGTTCGACGATGTGCCACTCCGCCGCCGGGGCGGCGGCGAGGATCGCGGGCACGGGCATCCGGCCCGAGCCGACCGCCACGTTGGGCTGCTCGCGGTCGACCGTGACGGGGCCGTCCTTGACGTGCAGGTGGCGGACCCGGTCGCCGAGCCGGCGCAGCAGCGCGGGCACGTCCTGGCCGCCGGCCGCCGCCCAGTAGGTGTCGACCTCCAGGACGACCGCCGGGTCCAGCAGGTCGGCGAGCACCTCCAGGGCGGGGACGCCGTCGAGCAGCGTCGAGAGCTCGAACTCGTGGTTGTGGTAGCCGACCCGGATGCCGTGCTCGGCGGCGGCCCGGACGGCGGCGTTGATCTCACCGGCGAGGGCGGCGACCGCGGCGCGGTCGGCGAACCGCTCCGGGGCGGCGTAGGGGAGGATCACGGTGTCGGCGCCGACCACGGGCAGCGCCCGCAGGATCTCGTCCTGCTGCTCGCCGGTGATCCAGGCGTGCACGCTGCACGCGCGCAGCCCGAACTCGTCGAGGTCGGCGCGCAGTCCGTGCGGGTCGGAGAGGATGTCGTACGGTTCGACGCCGGTGTATCCCATGGCGGCCAGCCGCCGCAGGGTGTCGTGCCGGTCGGCGGTCATGGCCTGGTCGAGGCCGTAGAGCTGGACGGCCAGCGGGGTCGTTGCGGTCACGGTGGTCGGGCTCCTCCGATGCGGTGGCGGGGGGTGCCGCCGGGCCCCCCCCCCCGCGGGGGGGGGGGGGGGCGGGGGGGGGGGGGGGGTCAGGTGGGGGGCTCCCCGCAGTGCGGGGCCGCCACCGGCCCCCCCCCGGGGGGGGCCCCCCGGGGGGGGGCGCCCCCGCGGGGGGGGGGGGGGGGGGCGCCCCCCCCCCCCCCGGGCGGGGGGGGGGGGGGCCCCCCGCCCCCCCGGGGGTGGTCAGTTGGGGGCGTCCCCGAAGTCCGGGACCTCCAGCTGCACACCGCCGGCGAGGGCCGACCGGTGGGCGACCAGGCCGGGCAGGGTGTAGCGGGCGGCGGTCCAGGCGTTGACCGGCGGGGCCTCCCCGGTCAGGCAGGCGGTCACGAAGTCGTCGGCGAGGAACTGGTGCGAGCCCTCGTGGCCGTTCGGCTGTCCGGTGAACTCGGCGGGCAGCCGGCCGAGGTCGTGCACCGGGGCGAAGCCGCTGACGAAGGCGTCCCGCAGCGACGGGTCGATGTCGGCCAGCGCCTCGTCGTCCAGCCGCGCGGTGGGCACGGTCCGCATCAGCTCCTCGATGTCCTCGGCCTTCTCGCGGTCCTGCCACAGGGTGGTGGTGGCGAGCTGCTCGAAGCTGCCCTCGGTGCCGAAGAACCGGAACCGGGACTCGCGCAGCGGGGACGGGTAGCCGACCCGGCGCATCTCGTTGGTGCGCACCACGCCGCCGTCGGCGGTGCGGAAGAGCGCGGTGGCGTTGGAGAAGTCGTTGTCCCAGCGGCTGACCTCGCGGTCGAACACGCCGTCGCCGCGGGTGTCCGCGACGCCCAGGCAGGAGACCGAGGTGACGTGCGAGCCGGTGACGGCCAGGACGCCGCCCAGGGCGTGCGTCGGGTAGTACATCGGCGGGAAGCTGGCGGTCTCCTTCCAGGTGTCGCCGCCGCTGAACCGGTAGGCGTCGTAGAAGCCGAGGTCCATGTCGTGGACGTAGTCGCCCTCGGCGTAGAAGATCTCGCCGAACGCGCCCTCGGCGCGGCGCTTGCGGCAGTACACCGCCGCGGGGTTGTAGTAGCTGGTCTCGCCCATCATGTAGGTGAGGCCGGTGCGGCGAACCGCGTCGACGATCGCGGCGATCTCCTCCTCGGAGACGGCCATCGGCACGCTGGAGTACACGTGCTTGCCGGCCTCCAGGGCCTGCACGACGAGGGGGCCGTGCGTCCACCGCTGGGTGAAGATCGCGACGGCGTCGACGTCCGAGGCGAGCATCGCCTCGAAGGACGGGTAGGTGGTGGTGATGCCGTGGCGGGCGGACTCGCGCTCCAGGCGCTCGGGCACGGCCTCGGTGAGGCGGACGTCGTGGACGCCCGGGTGGGCCTGGAAGAGGGGGATGAAGGCGCGGGCGAACTGTCCGGCGCCGACGACGCCGATGCTGATGGTCACGGTGATGGCTCCTGGGAGGTGGTGCGGGCGGGGCGGCGGGTCAGTCCTTCTTGGCCATGGCCTTCTCGTACTCGGCGCGGACCTGGTCGCCGCCCTGGCTCTTCCAGGCCTGCCGGGCCTCCGCGAGGGCGCCCATGGGCTTGCGGCCGGTGACGACGGCGACCATCACGTCGTCGATGATCTGCTTCAGCACCGGGGCCTTGGTGATGGAGGTCTCGGAGTAGAGGTTGACCACCGGGTTGGGCTCGCTGACCGGCATCGCGTTGTGCAGGAAGGACTGCGCGTTCATGGCGACCTGGGCGGGCTGGCCGGCGAAGAAGAAGTTCAGCTCGGAGGGCTGGCACATGTAGGCCATGCTGAGCTCGGAGAGCCGGGCCGCGTTGGTGGTGGGCACCGGGGAGCCGTCCTGGGCGTAGGTGAAGTGGTAGTCCGCCACGCCGTAGTTGGTGAAGGTGTACTCGCTGCTGCCGAACGGCGCGGCGAAGTAGTCGCACACCCGCAGGATCTCGCGGACCTTGTCCTTGTCGCCGCGCAGCTTCGCCGGGATGCTGTAGTAGCCCCAGTAGCCGGTGTCCTGGGTGATGAGCGGCTTGCCGCCGTCGAAGCCCGGGGGAAGCATCGGCTGGAGGTCGGCGCCGGGGCTGTTGCGCTGGATCACGCCGAGGTCGCCGCCGACGGAGACCATGCCGTTGAAGCCCTCGGCGTGCATGCCGATCGAGCCGTTCAGGAAGAGCTGCCGCTGCTGGTCCCACGGCATGGTGGGGGCGTCGGGGTGGAAGGCGCCGCCGACCCAGAGCTTGCGCATGTAGGTGAGCATCGCCTCCCACTCGTCGGTCTCGTGGTCCTTCACCAGGCTGCCGCTCTTCTCGACCCGCCAGGTGGAGGGCACGCGGTGCATGGAGGCGAAGAAGCCGCTGTTGAGGTCGGACAGGCCCCAGGTCTTGACGCCGGCACCGGCGGGGGAGGACTTGGTGAACGCGGTGAGCAGCGCGAACACCTCGTCGGCGTTCTTCGGCATGTCGAGGCCGAGCGCCTTGCGCCAGTCCTCGCGGTAGAAGGCGACGTTGTTGACGAGCGGGGTGGGGCGGGGCACGCCGTAGATGGCCCCGTCGATCGAGCTGTTGCGCCAGGCCCAGGCGGGCAGCCGGGCCAGGTTCGGGTACTCCAGGATCGCCGATCCGCCGACGTAGTCGGAGAGTTCGGTGAAGGCGCCCTGCTTGACGCTGCGGTCGATGGCCGGGGAGAAGTAGTGGTTGACGTTGAAGAGGTCGGGCATGTCGCCGCCGGCGATGATGGTCTGGGCGCGGTCGCCGATGTCGGAGCCGCCGACGAGGGTGGGCTTCCAGGTGAGGTTGAGCCGCTTCTCCAGCTCCTGCCACCAGCGGTTGGCGTCGCGTCCGGGCGGCGGGGTGGTGGCGAGCTGCATCAGCGCCGTCATGGTGCCGCCGCGGCCCGGGGCCTTGGCCACGGAGTCGAACTGCTCGGAGACCGAGGGGTAGCGGTCGTACGCGGCGGGAACGCCGAGGACCGGGTCGCGGTGCTCACCCGGCAGCGGGTTGGTGGCGGGGCCGGCGGCCGGCGTCCGGAACGCGCCGCCGGGGGTGTGGCTGCTGCTGCCGCCACCGCCGCTGCCGCAGGCGGCGAGGGCCAGGCCGGCGCCGGCGCCGAGCATGCCGGTCAGCACGGTGCGGCGGGTGGTGGCGGCCGAGGGGAACGACGGTCTCATGGGGGTGGGCCCTTCTTGGTCCGTGAGGGGTGGGTGCGCGTCCCGAGGCGGCCGGGCGTGCCGGACCGCGCCGTCGGGTGCGCGGCGTCATGGGTGGTGCGGGGGGAGATGCGTGGTGCGGGGCGGCCCGGTCGGTGCTCCGGTGCCGCGGTCGGTCGGGGGTGGGCTCAGCCCTTCACCGCGCCGACCAGGACTCCCTTGGTGAAGAAGCGCTGCACGAAGGGGTAGACGATCAGGATGGGCAGGGTGGCGACGACGGTGACCGCCATCTGCAGGGTCTGCGGCTGCGGCAGCGGCTGGTTCGGGTTGGGAGCCAGCTGGGTCATCGACTGGCCCTCCAGGACGAACTGGCGCAGCACCAGCTGGATCGGCCACTTCGCCGTGTCGTTGAGGTAGATCATGGCGCTGAAGAAGTCGCTCCACAGCGCCACCGCGTAGAAGAGCGAGACGACGGCGAGGACTGCCTTGGACAGCGGCAGGACGATCCGCCAGAGGATCTGCCACTCGTTGGCGCCGTCGATCCGCGCCGAGTCGAAGAGCTCGGCGGGCAGGTCCATGAAGACGTTGCGGACGACGACGAGGTTGAAGGCGTTCACGGCGCCCGGGATGATCAGCGACCAGTAGCTGTCCAGCATGCCGGTCGCGCGCACCAGCAGGAAGTTGGGGATGATGCCGGCGCTGAAGAGCATGGTGCCGAGGATGAGCCACAGCACGAAGCGGGCCCCGGGCACGTCGCGGGTGCGGGTGAGGGAGTAGGCCGTGAGCACGGTCAGCACCATCGACACGATGGTGCCGACGACGGTGACCAGGATGCTGACGACCAACGCCCGGGTGACCAGGCCGCCCGCGAGGATCGTCCGGTACGACTCCAGTGACCAGTGCTTGGGCCACAGCAGCAGACCGCCGCCCGCCAGGTCGTTCTGGTCGCTGAGGCTGACGGCCAGGATGTAGACCATCGGGTAGAGCACGGCGAGGCAGATCGCGGTGAGGACGAGTCCCTTGCCGATGGTGGCGGCGGCCGAGGGCCGTTCGGACCAGGCCGGGCGTTCGGCGCGGCCGCGGCGGCCGGGGCGGGGTCGGCGGGTGGTCTCGCCGGTCGGTGGGGCGGTGACCGCCGGCCGGGGCCGGGTGGTGGTGTCGGCCATCAGAAGGCCCCTTCCGAACCGGTGCGCTTGACGAACTTGTTGGCCGCGACGACGAGGGCGGTGCAGATGGCCCCCTTGAGCAGGCCGGCGGCGGTGGCGAGCCCCCAGTCACCGCCGACCACGCCCCGGGTGTAGACGAAGGTGTCCAGGACCTGGGCGGTGTCCGCGCCGACGGTCCTCTGCTGGAGCAGGATCTGCTCGAACCCGACGGTCAGGACGTTGCCCAGGCGCAGGATCAGCATCAGCACGAGCACGGCCCGCATGCCGGGCAGGGTGATGTGCCACATCCGCCGCCACGGTCCGGCCCCGTCGACCGCCGCCGACTCGTAGAGCTGGGAGTCGATCCGGGTGATCGCGGCCAGGAAGATGATGGTGTTCCAGCCGGTGTCCTTCCAGATCACCTGGGCGGTGATCAGGGACTTGAACCAGTGCGGGTCGCTCATGATCGCGACCGACTGCGTCCCGTGGTCGGAGAAGAGGTTGGTGAACAGGCCGTCACCGCCGAGCAGCTGCTGCCAGATCGCGATGACGATCACCCAGCTGACGAAGTGCGGCAGGTAGACCACGGCCTGCACCCAGCGCTTGATCCGGTCGCTCATGATGCTGTTCAGCAGGATCGCCAGGGCGATCGGCGCCGGGAACGCCAAGGCGATCTGGAGGAAGCTCAGGACGACGGTGTTCTTGGCCGCGGTGACCAGCTGGGGGTCGTCGAACATCACGGCGAAGTTGTGGAACCCGACCCACTGGCTCCCGGAGAAGCCGAGGAAGGGCGAGTAGTCCTGGAAGGCGGCGGCGTTGCCCAGCAGCGGGAGGTAGCGGAAGACCACGAAGTACAGCAGGCCGGGCAGCATCATCAGGTACATCAGCCGTGCGCGCCACATCCGGGAGCCGAGTGAGGTCCCGGGGCGGACCCTCGGGGTGCGGCTGCTGGTGGCTCGCCGGGCGGCGACCGGGTCTATGGACATCGTCTTCCTTCCCTGCCGGCCGCGGCCCGGACGGTCTCCGGGGACGGCGTGAGGTGCGCAGGACCGGCGTTCCCGGGCGTCCGGGACCGGGCCGGTGCCGCGTCCTGCGGCGTCGTCCCGGTTTCGGCGTGGGGCCGAAAATAGTTCTGCGGTGGGTGGGGTGCGGCGGCCCCGGGCCCGGGAGCGGGTTCCGGAGGTGAGTCCGCCGGTCAGGGCTGTGATCCCGACCGGAGTGAGGCTCCGCCCCGGCGCCCCTGCCTGTCAAGGGATCACACAGAGTTTTCGGCGTGTTTCCGAAATTCCACGGGGATGTGGGCGGCGCACCCTGGACGATCGCGGCAGGGCGGCGACGATCGTCCATGTCGCGGCCCTGCCGGGACCGGGGCCCGGGGCCGGCGGGGGAGGGGCGCTCAGCGGGCCGGGGGCGCGGTGCTGCCCCGGACGACCAGCGTGGTCGCCATCTCCATCCGTTGCGGTTCCGTCACGGCCCGGTCGCGCTGCTGCAGCAGGATCCGCACCGCGGTGCCCGCCATCGCGGCCAGCGGCTGGCGGACCGTCGTCAGGGGCGGCGCCGTCCAGCGCGTGAACGGCACGTCGTCGAAGCCGACCACGCTCAGGTCGCCGGGCACCTCCAGGCCGTGCTCCGCCGCCGCCTTGATGGCGCCCATGGCCAGCACGTCGTCGCAGGCGAACACCGCCGTGGGCGGCTCGGGCAGCTCCAGCAGCTCGGCCATCAGGCGGTGGCCCGACTCCTCCTGGAACGGCCCGGTGCGCACCAGTTCCGGCCTGGTGGGGATGCCGTTGCGGGCCAGCGCCGCGTAGTACCCGTCGAGGCGCGCCCGGGCGCACCAGTGCTCCGGCGGGCCGCCCAGGCAGGCGATCGAGCGGTGGCCCAGCTCGACCAGGTGCAGCGCGGCGTCCAGCCCGCCCTGCCAGTTCGTCGCGCCGACCATGTGGAACCCCGGCTGGGGCTCGCCCACCGGGTCGAGCAGGACGCACGGGATGCCCGCGTCGAGCAGTTCGCGCTCGGCCGGCGTCAGGGAGTCCAGGACGACGATCAGCCCGTCCGTGCCGCGCCGGAGCACCTGGTCGATCCAGCCGGACTCGGGGTTCCCGCGCAGCTGGCGCGTGGTGATCGCGACGCTCACCTCCTGCTCGGCGGCGGCCTCGACGGCGCCGCGGGTCAGCTCCGCGGACCACGAGCTCGCCATGTTGTCGATCAGCATGTCGACGATGCCGACCCGGCGCCGGGCCGCCGGCAGCTGGTAGCCGTGCCGGACCAGCAGGCTCTGCACCTTGCTCCTGGTCTGGGCGGAGATGTCACCGCGGCCGTTGAGGACCTTGGAGACGGTGGCCACGGAGACCCCCGCGTCCGCCGCCACCGAGGCCAGCGTGATCCGGCCGGTCCTGCCGGTACCCGTCGTGTCGTCTGCCATGTCGCGGTTCCTCTCCCTGTGGGCGCGCCGGGGTGTGCCCGTCCCCTGCGGGCGCGGCCCGTCCGGGCGGCCCAGTCGGGTGGGAGCCAGGGTAGCGAGCACGGGCCGGTGCTCCGGCGGTCGCCGTCGGTGCGGGTTGCCGGAGAGCGTCGCACGGATGTTGACCGTCACAAACGGCGCTTCTACACTTCGGACGGCAACATTACCGAAACTTTTCTCTCCCTGGCGGGCCCGCCACCGCACCCGGCCCGCCCGGGCATGCCGATTCGGCCGAACCGACGAGTGCCGCACGCCGCCCGTCCGGAGCCCGGCCGACCGTCCTCGAACGCAGCCGCGCAGCCCGTGACCGGGCCTTCAGGAGGTATCGCGTGTCCATGGCCCCTGCTGCCGCCGTACCCGTCCGCTCCGTCGGCGCCCAGGCCGTAGCCCTTCCGATCCTCCGGTCCGGTCCGGGGATCCGGCAGGCGCGCGGTCGCGCCGCCCCCGCCCCCGCCCCCGCCGTCGGCCGGCCGCTGCGCCCCGCCCGGGCCCTGCACGGCCGCCCGCTCCGGTACGACGACCAGCCCCCCGGCGGGTACCCGGGCCACGATCGCGCGGGAGCGGCCGCCACCGCGGGCCGGACCGACGGCGTGCTCCGCGCCCCGGGCGAACGGGTCTGGCGGCTGGTCTGGTCGCTGGGCCCGTCACCCGTACCCGGAGCCGGCGGCGACCCGCACGACGACGGCCGGCCCGGACGGCCGCTGCTGGTGCCCGGCGCCGTGGCCCTGGTGCCGCCCCACCGGGTCGACTGGATCGAGGCCGCCGCTGCCGCCAGCACGCTGGGGGAGGTCGAGTTCTGCTGGCCCGGCAGCCCGCCGGAGCAGTCGCAGCCGTGGGTCCGGCTGCCCCGGTCCCCCGATCCCTCGCCGGTGCTGCTGGAGTACCTGCTGTGGCTGGGCACCGCCCGCACCTCGCGCTGGCGGGAGATGGCCGCGCAGTCGCTGTGGATGGTCCTGTCGCTGCTGCTGGAGGGCGGCACCCAGGACGGCCCGGCCGCCGGGGATCCGGGCTCCCCGGCGCCGCGCGTGCCGGCCGCCCTGCCGCCGCGCGCCGCGCTGATCGCCGTGCGCGCCGCCGCCGACGACGCCGACCGGGCCGACGCCGACCGGGCCGACCCCGAGCGGGCCAGGCCCGAGCTCGCGGCGGCCCTGCGGTACGTCCGCGAGGCCTGGCGGGAGGGGCCGCGGCCGCTCACCCTGGTGGAGCTGGCCGGTGCCGCGTCCGTCTCGCGCGGCCACTTCGCGCGGATGTTCCAGGCGCACTTCGGCGTCGGCGCCATCACGGCGCTGGAGCAGGTCAGACTGGCCCGTGCCGAACGCCTGCTCGCCGTCGGCGACCTGAACGTCTCCCAGGTGGCGCGCGCCTGCGGGTTCGCCGACCCGCTGCACTTCTCCCGGCGCTTCCGCGCCACCCACGGCCTCGCGCCCCAGGTGTTCCGGCAGGACCCGGGCGCCGCCACGTCGAGGTGCGACGGCCCCGCCGTCCGCGCGCTGCTCCGGCTCACGGGCATCTGATCCGGGAACGACGACGGCCGCCGCCCGCCCCGAGGGGCGGACGGCGGCCGCGGGCCGTTCAGGACGGGTCAGTACACGTCCACGCTGTAGTTCCAGGTGTGCGTGGTGCCCGAGCCGCGCCAGATCTCGTGGCCGGCCTGGACGCTGACCAGGTAGAGGTTGGGGTCGAGCCAGCCGGAGTTCTGGGAGTGGGCCGTGAACTCGCCCAGGTTCAGGTTGGACACGTTCCAGGTCTGGCTGGTGCGTACGTAGCTGATGACCTGCCAGGAGCCCCAGCTGCGGTAGACGTCCCAGCTCGCGCCGCCGATCCAGACGGTGCTGACCTTGTCCGCGGAGCTCGGGATGGCGCCGTCGCTGTAGTTGAGGAAGATCATCACCTCGTTCTGCGGCTGGCCGCCGGGGTTCTGCGAGGGGTCGACCCACAGGTCGTAGATCGAGTCGCCCTTCCAGTTGCCGGCGTTGACCTCGAAGTCCCAGTTGGTGACGACCTGGTGCCCGTCGCCGATGCGCACCGGGAAGCCGCCGTGGTCGGGGTTGGCGTAACCCCACTGCCAGCCGCTGACGACGGACGGCCACGCCTTGATGTGCCACTCGTCGTCGGAGATGTTGGTGTTGTTCGACCAGTTGAAGCTGGAGTACCAGTTGTTGCCGAGTTCGGAGTCCGAGTGCGACACGCACTGGCTGCCGACGCCCCAGCCGTTGTAGGTGTTACCCCACTGGCTGTTGTGGGCGTAGTACTTGCCGTACATGATGGCGCCCTCGACGTTGCAGTTCTGCTGCGTGGCCGCCTGGGCGGGGGAGGTGGCCAGGCCGGCGAGCAGGACGCCGGCCAGGGCGGCGGCGGTGAGTCCGCCGCGGAGTCGGGCGGCTCGGTGGAGGAGGTTCACGGTGGCTCCGTTGGTCCGTGGGGGTGGGGTGGGGGGTGGGACGGGCGGACTTCCCGGGGCGGCGGCCGCCCTCCCTGACGGGGTGCGCCGGGCGGCCGCCGGGCCCGTCCGTTCCACCACCAGGATGGCGACGGCGGGCCCGGCCTCCCATGACGAATGGGCACTGCTGCATGGACGATGGTGTGCTGCCGGCCGGTCGGCCCTCAGCGCTCCAGGAGCCAGGTGACGGCCGTGACGCCGCGCGGGTAGTAGCGGCTCCCGGCGGCCACACCGGCGATCATCTGGTCGCTCCAGGACCAGCGCGACTCGGTGGGGTGGCGCAGCCACCCGACGTGCGCGCGGTCGGCCGCGGCCATCTGCGCGTCGTCGGGCAGGCCCAGCAGGGCGCGGGCGACGAACTGGCAGAGGTAGATCTTCGACAGCCACGAGTTGTCGCTGGTCTCGGAGAGCTTCCAGCCGCCGTCGGGGAAGCGGCAGCGGCCCGAGTCGAGGACGGTGCGCAGGTGTTCGCGCAGCAGGCCGGTCAGCTGCGGCTCGGCGTGCACGTCGGTGCCGGTGAGGTGAGCCAGGGCCAGCCCCTCGACGACGGGGATGATCCGGGCGCCGTCCGGGTCGTCCAGCAGGGCGGGCAGGGTGCCGTCCGCGCCGACCGACGCCGTCAGCGTCTTGACGGCGCGTCCGGCCCGGAACCCGGCCTCCTCGGCGCCGGCGGTGTCGCCGAGCAGGTGCAGGGTGCGCTCCAGCCAGCGGTAGGCCGCCCAGCCCTTGACGGCCATGTAGGTGCTGGACCTGGCCTGGCCGAGGGAGGTGTCGAGACTGTCGTAGGTGGTGATCTCGGCGCCGCCCGCGACCAGGTCGGAGTCCTCGGTCTGGACCCCGGCGGCGCCGGGGTCGCGGGCGAGCATGCTGTCCAGGCAGTCGCGCAGGGTGTCGATCCGCGCCGCGCACCATGCCGTGTCGCCGGTTCCGGTGTAGACGGCGGCGGCGATCACCCAGTTGAGGAGCTGTTCGCCCGTCATGTAGGAGAAGCAGTCGCTGAGACCGGGCCGCTCGTAGGAGGAGTGCCCGTGCGGCGACCAGACGTTGGCCACGCCCATGTCGTGGGTGAAGCTGATCCCGAACCGGTCGCGGTAGCTGTAGCGGGCCAACTGCTGCTCCAGCACGTTGCGCAGCGTCCAGGGGTGCTGCCGGGCCTCGAAGAAGGAGTGGTCGACGGTGAGGTCGAGGGTGTTCATCATCCGGAACTCGCCCTCGTTGACGATCCAGACGGGCCGGCCCCCGGCGTCCTCCAGCAGCTCGGTGCTGCCGTAGTAGCTGCGGATCGCCAGGGCCAGCATGTAGGCGCGGTCCGCACTGAGCCGCGTGGCGTCGAGGTCGTCGACGGCCCGGCGCCAGCCGGTCAGCAGGGTGTCGAAGCTGCCGAGGGCGGTCGCGGCGACGGAGTCGAGGTCGGGGTAGTAGCGGTTGTACAGGTAGCGGCAGCGTTCGGGGGCGGTGACCTGCTCGGCGGTGTGGAAGCAGAACGCGAGCTGGTGGGTGCGGCGTTCGCCGGCCGGTACCTCGAAGACCAGCAGGCCGGTCTGGCCCAGGCCGAATCCGGCGCCCTGGCCGCGGCCGTCGCCGAGCAGGAAGGGGATGTCGAAGCCGATGGCGGTGCGGGCGCCGGGTGCGTCGGTGACGATCGCCGTGCGGATGCCCTCGGCGACGCCGGTGAGGGCGGGCGCCGCCAGGTGCCGCATGCCGGAGTACGGGTCCGAGCCGGCGTAGCCGACGAAGGCGCGCAGCGGGCCGGTGCCGGCGGTGTTGTCGACGGTGAACTCGGCGAGCACGGCGGGCAGGACGGCGAGGCGCAGCGCCGGGTCGGCGTCCCGGTCGCCGGCGTCCGGGTCGCCGGCGCCGGGCGGCTCGGGCAGTGCGCCGAGCGGGGAGTGGACCGCGAAGTCGAGCGTTCCGGCCGTCCAGCGGTCGGTGACCGCGTCGAGGGTGCGCCGGACGCGGTCGGCCGGCAGGGCGGTGAGCGGGCCGGTGGTGACGGGGGGCCGTGCCTCCTCGCCGCCCTGGAACCGGGCGAGCGGGTCGTCCTGGTCGTCGGCGGTGAAGAAGGGCAGCGCGCTGTAGGTGCCGGCGCCGGGGGCGTCCTCCACGGCGACGTACACGCTCTGACCCGCCGGGCCGGCGAGGCCGAGGCCGAGGCCGCCGTGCGGGCCGGCGTGGCCGAGCGTGAAGGAGGCGTGCGCCCCCATGGGGCTGTGCTGGACGTTGGTGAGGTCCACGGTGGTGCGCTCCTCGATGAGAGGGCCGGTCACGGGCGCGGTGCGTGCACGTGACGCAGCAGGCGCTCCGCCGGCGGGGGGATGGTGGGCGGTGGGTTCCCGGCGCGACGGGCCGGGGGCACCGGTGGGGCGTGGTCGGCGGTGGGGTGGGGCACCGACGGGGCGTGGCGCGGGTCAGCGGATGACGAGCGGGGCCAGGGTGCGGCGGGCGATCTCCAGGCCGGCCTCCGTGCGGGCGCGGTCGCCCGACCACAGGGGGTCCTCGTGCTCGACGGAGAGCACACCGTCGAAGCCGCCCGCGTAGAGGGTGTCGACGACGCGGTTCCAGTCGACCTGGCCGCGGCCCGGCACCCGGTAGCGCCACCAGCCGGTGTCCCAGGGGTCGGTACGGCCGACGGCCCGGCCCGGCCAGCCGTAGCGGGTGCGGGCCGCGGGGTCGAGCTCGATGTCCTTCGCCTGGGCGTGCGCGACCCGGTCGACGTAGGGCCGCAGGGCCTCGACCGGGTCGATGCCCATCCAGACCAGGTGGGAGGGGTCGTAGTTGAGGTACAGGCCGAGGGAGAACATCCACTCCCACAGCTCCGGGGAGTAGGCGAGGTTCCCGGGGTACCCGTCGGGGTGCCAGCCCTCCATGACGCAGTTCTCGATGACGATCCGCACGCCGCGCTCGCCGGCGTAGGAGGTCAGTTCGGGGAAGATCCGCTCGGCGTCGGCGAGGTTCTCCGCGACGGTGCGCCCGGGGTGGCGCCCGACGAAGGTGCCGACGGTGGGCGCGCCGATGAGGGCGGCGGCGTCGATGCAGCGGCGCAGGTGCCGGTGGACGCGGGCGCGTTCGTCCGGGTCGGGGTGCAGCGGGTTGTCGTAGTAGGCGAGCGAGGAGAGGGTGATGCCGTGGCCGGCGAAGAGCTCCGCGAGGCGGTCGGCGCCGGCCCGGTCGAGGGACTCCGCCGCGAGGTGGGAGGCGGTGAACGGCCGGTCGCCGCCGGCGGGCCAGGCGGCCACCTCCAGGGCCTGGAAGCCGTGGTCGGCGGCCCAGGCGACGAGTTCCGGCAGGGGAACGTCGGGCAGGCAGGCGGTGAGGAAGCCGAGTTTCATGTGGGGACCTCCGTGAAGGTGCCGTTCGCCGCGGACGCGGTGACGGCGGCGCTGATGCGGGCGGCGCGCAGGCCGTCCGCGAAGGTGGGCAGGCCGTGCGCGGGTCGGCCCGCGAGGGCGGCGTGGACGTCGACGGCGAAGTCCTCGAAGCAGGTGCGGTAGCCCTGCGGGTGGCCCGCCGGCAGGGGGTCGAAGCGCTCGGCGTGCGCGCTGGGCAGGGCGGGGTCGCGCAGGACGGTGGTGTTCGCGGTGCGGCCCCCGATCCAGAGCTGTTCCGGGCCCTCCTGGTCGAAGGAGTAGGAGGTCGAGGGGCCGTCGAAGGAGAACCAGAGCCGGTTCCTGCGGCCGGCGCTGGCCTGGCTGACCACCAGGGAGCCGATGGCGCCGCGGTCGGTCTCGAACGAGACGACCGCGCCGTCCTCGGTGCGGACGGCGCCGCGTGCGCCCTGCGGGCCGCGTTCCTCGAACGCGCGGCCGAAGCGGGCCAGGACGCGGGTGATCCGGTGGCCGGTGACGTACTCCATCAGGTCGCACCAGTGCACCCCGATGTCGCCGAACGCCCGGGTGCCGCCGCCGAGTGCCGGGTCGACGCGCCAGTTGCCCGCGGCCTGGTCGCCCAGCCAGTCCTGGAGGTACGAGCCGTGCAGCAGCCACAGCCCGGCGTCCGGGTCGGCGGCGATCCGGGCCCGTGCCTCCCGGACGAGCGGGTGGTAGCGGTAGACGAACGGCACCGCGGTCACCAGTGCGGCGGCCCCGGCGGCGGCGGTCAGCCGCTCGGCGTCGGCGAGTGTGGTCGCGAGCGGTTTCTCGCAGACCACGGGGACGCCCGCGGCGAGGGCCTGTTCGGCGTCCCGGGCGTGCAGGTGGTTGGGTGTGCACAGGTGCACGACGTCGACGTCGTCCAGCAGGTCGGCGAGGTCGGCGGCGGGCCGTGCGCCCGGCAGGCGTGCGGCGGCCTCGGCGGACCGCTCCGGGGTCGACCCGAGGATCGCGGTGACGGTCGCGCCCACGGCGGTGACCGCCCGGCTGTGCACACCGCCCATGAAGCCGGTGCCGACGATGCCCACGCGGGGCCGATCGGACATGGGGGTCCTCCGTACTGGTCGGGTGGGGGCGGCGGGCGCCGCCGGGCAGGGGCCGGCCGTGCGCGGGCAGCCCGGATCACCGGTGCGGGCCGCTGCCGGCCCGCACCGGTGGAAGGGGGCCGCGGTCAGCTGTCGCGGCGCAGGTGCAGCAGGAGACTGGTGTGGTCCCGGGTCAGGCCGGTGGTCAGCCCGCGGGAGGTCAGCACGGCGCCGTGGTGCACCTCGCCGGTGTCCAGGTCCCGGTAGCGGCCCCGCGGCTCGAGGCCGGCCAGGCGCAGCGGCACGACGGGGGCGCCGTGCCGCCGGGCGAGCCGCCAGGCCACGACCACGACCTCGTCCTCGTGGACGTACTGGACGGCGTCCGCCAGGCGGTACAGCCGGCCGCGCTGGACGACCGGGCGGATCCGCTTGTAGCGCTCCACCAACCCGGCGGCGCGGGCGAGTTCGTCCTCGCTCCATTCGGTGAGGTCGCCGCCGATGCCCAGCGCGCCGGTCATCGCCAGGTGGAAGCGGAACTCCAGCGGCAGCGCGCGGCCGGTCAGCGGGTTGGGGCTGTCGGTGACCCAGGCGCCCATCGTGCCGGGCGGGTAGGTCTGGCCGTAGCCGTGCTGGATGGCGATCCGGTCGAGGGCGTCGGTGTTGTCGGACGTCCACACCTGGTCCGTGCGGGCCAGGATGCCCAGGTCGGTCCGGCCCCCGCCGCCGGAGCAGGCCTCGATGCGCAGCCCGGGATGGTCGGCGCGCAGCTCGTCCATGACGGTGTACACGGCGCGTACGTGGTCGTGCCAGAGCCGGTCGGCGTCCGGGTCGCCGGGCCGGCCGGCCTCGGTGAGGACCCGGTTCATGTCCCACTTGAGGTGGTCGACGCCGTGGTCGCGCACCAGCCGGTCCAGCCGGTCGTGCGCCCAGGCGGCGACCTCGGGGCGGGCGAAGTCCAGCACCAGCTGGTTGCGCAGCTCGGTGCGGGGGCGGCCGGTCTCGTTCAGCACCCAGTCGGGGTGCGCCCGGTACAGGTCGCTGTCGGGGTTGACCATCTCCGGCTCCACCCAGAGGCCGAAGCGCATGCCGAGCCGGCGGACCTCGGCGGCGAGCGGGGCGAGCCCGTCGGGGAACCGGTCCGGGGCGGGGGTCCAGTCGCCGAGGCCGGCGGAGTCGTCCTTGCGGGCCCCGAACCAGCCGTCGTCCATGACGAACAGCTCGACGCCGAGCGCCGCGGCCCGGCGCGCCAGGTCGCGCTGGCCCTGCTCGTCGACGTCGAAGCCGGTCGCCTCCCAGGAGTTGTACAGCACCGGCCGCAGTTCGTCCGGCCGGGGCAGGACGTGCGCGCGGACGTAGGCGTGCCAGGCGCGGGAGGCACCGCCGAACCCGCCGGCCGAGTACAGGCCCACGGACACCGGGGTGCGCCAGGACCCGCCACCGCGGAGCAGCACCTCGGGGCCCTCGTGGCCGGCGCCGTGCGTGGCCGCCACCAGGCCGTGGACGGTGCGCTCGACGGTGATCCGCCAGCTTCCGCTCCAGGCGAGGGCGCTGCCCCACACCTCGCCGTGCTCCTCGCCGGCGTCGCCCGCGTCCAGCGCCACCCACGGGTTGGCCTGGTGGCCGGTGATGCCGCGGCGGCTGGTCAGGACGGTCTCGGCGCGGGCCAGCGGAGCCCGGGCGAGCTGGTTCTCCGCGCTCCACCCGCCGGTCAGGTGGCTGATGCGGTAGTCGGGCAGCAGCGGCAGCGTCCAGCGGGCGGCGGCCAGCTGCTGCACCCGGACGGTGTCGTCGGCGCCGCCGCCGTGGTGCAGCTCGGCCCAGCGTTCGACGGCCTCGCAGTCGTCGTGCACACGGTAGTGCAGACGCAGCTCCAGCGGGCTGAGCCGCTCCCGGAAGGCCAGGGTCAGCAGCCCGCCGTCGACGGTGTGCCCGGTGTGGTCCCACTGCGTGGTGCGGGTGCCGTCGGCGTACCGCAGCCGCAGCGCCGGGACGCCGAAGCGGGCGCCGCCCTCGCCCGGGTACTCCTCGGCGAGCTCGCCGTCGAAGTTGGTGGCGACGTCCAGGAGGTGGGGCAGGGCGGCGGCCTGCTCGGGGGTGAGCCGGGCGCCCCAGTGCAGATGGCGCAGCCGGCCCTCGTCGTCCAGACGGACGACGTAGGAGCTGCCGGGGGTGCTGAGCATCCACAGGCGGGCGGCCGAGTCGTGGTGGACCGCGGTCATCGTGCTCTCCTTGCTGATCGACACTCCGAGCGTAGGGGCCCCGGCGGTGCGGCAGCATGGCGGATCGTGACCGATCGGCCCCCGCTGACCTGTGACGTGACGGATCGCCGGGTGCCCGCGCGCGCTCCGGCTCACTGCGCGGGCGGGTCGGCCTGCTCGGCGATCGCGGCGAGTTCGTCGTCGGTGAAGTGCAGGTTGCGGACGGCGGCGACGTTGTCCTCCAGCTGGGCGACGCTGCTGGCACCGACCAGGGCGGAGGTGACCCGGGCGCCGCGCAGCACCCAGGCGATCGCCATCTGGGCGAGGCTCTGGCCGCGCTCGCGGGCGATCGCGTCGAGGGCGCCGATCCTGGCCCGGGTCTCGTCCTTGACGTTGGCCGCGGACAGGAACGGGCTCGGGCCCGCCGCCCGCGAGTTCGCGGGTATCCCGGTGAGGTAGCGGTTCGTCAACAGGCCCTGGGCGAGCGGGGAGAACGCGACCGAGCCGACGCCCAGCTCGTCGAGGGTGTCCAGCAGGCCGTCCTCGACCCACCGGTTGAAGATCGAGTACGCGGGCTGGTGGAGCAGCAGCGGCACGCCCTCCCCGGCCAGGGCCCGGGCGGCGGCCCTGGTCTGCTCGGGCGAGTAGTTGGAGACGCCGACGTAGAGCGCCTTGCCCTGCCGGACGGCGGTGGCCAGCGCGCCCATGGTCTCCTCGACGGGAGTGTCCGGGTCGGGGCGGTGGGAGTAGAAGACGTCGACGTACTCCAGGCCGGTGCGGCGCAGGCTCTGGTCGAGGCCGGCGAGCAGGTGCTTGCGCGAGCCCCACTCGCCGTACGGCCCGGCCCACATGTCGAAGCCGGACTTGGTGGAGACCAGGATCTCGTCCCGGTGGCGCCGCAGGTCCCGGGCGAGGATCCGGCCGAGGTTCTCCTCGGCGGCGCCGGGCTGCGGGCCGTAGTTGTCGGCGAGGTCGAAGTGCGTGACGCCGAGGTCGAAGGCGCGCCGCACCACGGCGCGCTGGAGGTCGAAGGGCGTGTCGGCACCGAAGTTGTGCCACAGGCCGAGGGAGACGGCCGGCAGCTTCAGACCGCTGCGGCCCGCCCGGTGGTAGGGCATGGCGTCGTAGCGGGTGGGTGCGGGGGTGTAGGGCAACGGATGTCCTCGGTCGGTGATGCGGTCGGTGATGCGGATGCGGTCGGTGATGCGGGTGGTGGCTGCGGTCGGTGGCCAGGGCGTCCCGTCCGAGGCCCGAACAGTCGGTGAGTGCGGCGCCCGCGGCCGCCCACCGGGCGTGGTCGGCGAGCATCCGCCGGTCGGCGGCGAGGGCAGGGCCCACGCCGCCGACCGGGAGGCCGGTCCCGTGCAGGGCGCGCAGGTCGTCGCCACGGCCGGGGTGGATGATCACTCCGGCGGCACCGCTGCGGCCCAGCTTCGCCGCCGGCCCGGCCGGTCGTCCATGAACGAGGGGCGTCGGTGCATGGACGACCGTGCCGGACACGGCCGCGGTGGGACGGGGGCGCCCCCGGTGGGTCAGCGCGCCCGGCGGCCGGTGTCGCCGTAGACGAAGCCGTTGCCGGTGAAGCCGACGTAGACGCGGCCGGGCACGTTCATGTCGCCGGTGACCACGTTGACGCCGGTGTAGTAGCACGCCGGGTTGCGGGAGACGAGGGTCCAGGTGGCGCCCCGGTCGGTCGAGCGCCACACGCCCCAGGCGTCGTGGATCCTGGCGTGGGCGAACACGGTCGGGTAGCCGCCGTCGACGCCCTTGCCGAACCCGAACGCACGGGCCTCCTGCACCGCGGCCGCCTTCGACCACGAGCCGCCGCCGTCCTCGGTGAACCAGAGTCCGCCCTGCGCCGTGCTCGCCCAGACGTGTCCGGCGTGGCCGGGCACGGCGTGGATCTGGCCGAAGACGTGCGCGTCGGTGCCGCGGCTGTTCGGGGGCGTCCCGGCGGCCCGGGCCCAGGTCGCGCCGCCGTCGGTGGAGCGGAGGAACTCGCCGTCGCCGCGGGTGGTGTAGAGGTAGAACGTGCCGGGCGCGGCCAGGTCGGCGTCCAGGGCCCGCTTGGCGCCCCACCAGATCATGTCGTGGATGCCCGGGCCGGGGTCGACGCCGGTGGCCGCCGTCCAGGTCTGGCCGTTGTCGCGGCTGACGTACGGCACGTTGAACGACTTGACGTCGTCCCCGGTACGGCCGGCGTTGGCGGGGTCGGCGGCGTGGTTCGCCGGGATGGTGGGCATCCAGACGATCGACGAGGCGTCCGCGGAGACGGCGATGTTGCCGCCGTAGCGACGGGTGATGTCGGACTTGCCGCCGGCGAACCTCGTCCAGGTGACGCCGCCGTCGGTGGAGTACCCGGAGGCCGGCTCGCTGGTCCAGCCGGCGTCGAGCGGCGCGTACTGGGCGCGGGTGTCGCTGGAGACGGCGGCGACGTACCCCGGCCGCAGGCCCGCGTAGGCCAGGCTGGTGCCGGCGGAGAACTGGTCCGTCAGGATCGGTGCGGCCGGGTAGCCGTCCGGGTCGGTGTGGCGGAACCCGTTGCGGTCGGCGACGGCACTGATCGGCGCGCCGCCGGGCGGGGCGATCAGGTCGTAGGTGACCATCTCCTCGATGCCCGAGCTGACGAAGTCCCAGTGCAGCGGGGCGCCGCCGGTGAACGCGTCGTCGCCGCGCCACACCCCGATGCCCTGGGGGAACCAGACCCGCCCGGGGTGGGTCGGGTCGAGGACGAGGGTGCCGGTGGAGAGCCAGCCGCCCTCCGTCGTGGACTTCGGCCAGGCGGCGTCCGGGTAGTCGAGGGTGAACTCGACCACCTGCCAGGTCCGGCCGCCGTCGAGGGAGCGGAACAGGTGGCCCGGCCGCACCGCGTCGTCCGCCGCGAGCAGCCGCGCCGAGTTCGCGGTGTCCACGCCGAGGAAGTAGGAGCCGCCCTGCTGCGGCGGGGTGGTGAGGTCGCTGCCGGCCGGCTCCGCGGCCGTGAACCGGCGGATCGAGGTGCCCGCTCCGCCGCCCGGCCCGTACGCCACGTAGAGCGTGCCGTCGTCGGCGATCTTCGCGTCGGTGGGGGTGCGGGCGGTGTCCGTGAAGACCTGCTGCCAGCTGCGGCCCGCGTCGGTGGAGTGGTAGACGCCCGCACCGGCGACCGTCGCCCAGACGCCCCGGGTGCGCCCGTGCAGCCGACCGGAGGCCGGGTCGAAGAGCACCGAGACCACGCCGACGCGGTTGGCGGTGTCACCGGCCGGCACCCTGCCCGGCGCCACCTGCGTCCAGTGCCGGGCGCCGTCGAGGCTGACGTACAACCCCTGGGTACGGGTGCCGAAGTAGACCACCCGGTCGTCGGCCGGGTCGACCGCGAGCCGTTCGGGGCCGGTGCGGTAGGCGTTGTTGCCCTCGACGAGCCAGCGCTGCCCGCCGTCGCTCCAGTGCTCGCCGCGGTCGCGGCTGGCGAGGACGCGCCCCTCGGGGCCGCCGTCGCCGACGGCCGCGTAGACCACCCGGTCGTTGCCGGCCGCGACCGCGACGCTCTCCACGCCGTAGTCCGCGGCCCGCGGCGCGGGCACCCGGTCGGCGCGCAGCAGCTGGGTCCAGCTGCGGGTGCTCTCCTCCCAGCGGACGAGGCCGCCGACGTCCTCGCGTCCGTACACCACGCCGGGAGTGCGGGGGTGCACCACCAGGCCGGTGACGAATCCGCCGCCGCCGATCTTCAGGGGGTTCCACCGGTAGGCGGCCGAGTCCCGCGCGGTGGTGGCCGGCGCGGCCCCGGGGTCGGTACCGGCGCAGCTGTCGCCGGCCGGCCGGGCGGTGGCCGCGAAGGCCGGCTGCTGCGCGGGCAGGGCGGGTGCCGTGACCGCGAGCAGCAGACCCGCCGTCAGCGCGGCCGCGGCGGCGCGGCGCGGCCGGCGGGCGCCCGGTGAGGTCGGCGGCGGGCCGCCGGGTCGCGGTCTGATGAGGATCCGTTCGAACATGCGAGTGCCTCCGCGTGCCTGGTACCGGCGGGCCGGTGGTCGGACTGGGCACCTCGGCGGCCGGCACCGGAACCGGGCACGGAGCGGCAGAGGTGCGGACAGGGGGGCGACGGCGCCGCGGGTGCCCGGCGGCCGAAGGTCGGGCCGTGGGCGGGGAGTCCGAGGCGCGGCCGGTGCACGGCCGAGGGCGTCGTCGCCGAGCCTGGAGCGTAGGGGAGGGCCCGCCGGCCGCGCCATGGCGGAACGTGACCGGACGTACGGACGGCCGTGCCCCCGCGCGTCGGCGCAGATCACCGGCCTCCCGGGCCGTCCTGCCCGCCCGGTGGGCGGGAACATGGACGACCGTGCGCAGTCCCGCGCCGGCGGTGTCCCGGGCCGCCCCCGGCGGACTACCGTCGGTCGGGAGCGCCCCCGGCACGGAGGACCACCGGCACGGAGAACCACCGCGGCACGGAGGACCACCGGGCGCGGGGCGCACCCCGGCCGGGCCGCCGGCGGCTCCCGGGGGCCCCGGCGCCGACCGGCCGCATCCGACCTCCCCGGCTACCACCCTTGGGGTTTCCGTGTTCACCGACCTATCGCCGGCCGACCTGTCCGCGTACCGCTTCGACGGCGCCGAACCGGCGGACTTCGACGCGTTCTGGGCGCAGACGCTCGCCACCGCCCGCCGGGCCGCCACCCCGCCCGTGCTGCGGCCGGTCGAGACCGGCCTGATCCACGTCGACACCTACGACGTGACCTTCTCCGGGTTCGACGGGCAGCCCGTCCGCGCCTGGCTCTGGCTGCCGCGCGGCGTGCCGCGCCCGCTGCCCGCGGTCGTGGAGTACCTCGGCTACGGCTGCGCGCGGGGCAGCGCGCTGCAGTCGACCCTCTGGTCGTCGCTCGGCTACGCGCACCTGCTGATGGACAGCCGGGGGCAGTCCACCTCGTACGGATCCGCCGACACCCCGGACGGGGACATCGCGCCGCAGGTGGGCGGCGTCATGACCCGGGGCATCGGCGATCCCCGGGACCACTACTACCGGCGGCTGTTCACCGACGCCGTCCGCGCGGTCGACACCGTCGCCGACCTGCCCGAGGTGGACGCCGCCCGGGTGGTGGTCAAGGGCGGCAGCCAGGGCGGCGGCATCGCGCTCGCCGTCGCCGGACTGCGCCCGGACCTCGCCGGTGCCTGCATCGACGTCCCGTTCCTGTGCCACTTCCGACGGGCCACGCAGATCACCGACGCCCACCCCTACCGCGAGATCACCGACTACCTGCAGGCCCGACGCGAGGCCGTGGAGCAGGTGTTCGACACCCTGTCCTACCTGGACGGCGCCAACCACGCGGCCCGCGCGAGCGCCCCCGTGCGGTTCTCCGTGGGCCTGATGGACCCGGTCTGCCCGCCGTCCACCGTCTTCGCGGCCTTCCACCGCTGGGGCGAGCACGCCGGTGGCGCCGACAAGGCCATCCGGGTGTGGGAGTACAGCGCCCACGAGGGCGGTGGCGACCACCAGCTCGCCGAGCACGTCGCGTTCGCGGCCCGGGTGACCCGGTGAGCGGTCACCGCGCACCCGCGGCGCCCTCCCCGCTCACCCCTCCGACGAACACCACACCCCGGGAGCAGCCCATGACGCTCAGGACCGTCCTCGACACCGGTTGGCGGCTCCGGCTCGCCGACCCCCACCCCGACGCCCCCGCCGACCTGCACGGACGGACGGTCGCGGCCACCGTCCCCGGATGCGTGCACACCGACCTGATGGCCGCCGGCCTCCTCGCCGACCCGTACGTCGGGCTGAACGAGGCCGACCAGCACTGGATCGGCCGCTCCGAGTGGACCTGGACCACCACCTTCGACCTGCCGGAGGCCGGCGACGGCGACCTCCGGCGCGAGCTGCTCTTCCACGGTCTGGACACCGTCGCGGAGATCCGCGTCAACGGCCGCCCGGTGGGCCGCACCGCGAACATGCACCGCACGTACGCCTTCGACGTCACCGACCTCGTCACCCCGACCGGCAACGAACTGTCCGTGCACATCGGCTCGGTGTACGACTACACCGACGCGCGCCGCGCCGAGTCGGGCGAGATGCCCTCCACCTACGACGAGCCCTTCAACTACGTCCGCAAGATGGCGTCGAACTTCGGCTGGGACTGGGGCCCGACCCTGGTCACCGCCGGCATCTGGAAGCCGGTCGAACTGCTGAGCTGGAGCGGCGCCCGGTTGGCGAGCGTGCTGCCGGCCGTCACCGTCGAGCGGACCGGCCAGGACGGCCCCGCCACCGTCACCGCGCGCGTCGAACTGCGCCGCGCGCCGGGCGTCCGCCCGCAGGCGCAGCTCGTCACCGCCACCGTCGCGGGCCGCACCGCCGCCACCGCGGTCGGGCCGGACGAGGACACCGCCACCGTCACCGTGCACGTCCCCGACGCCCGGCTCTGGTGGCCGATCGGCATGGGCGAACAGCCGCTCTACGACCTGGAGATCGAGCTGCGGCCGGTGGCGGACGGTGACCCGGCGGAGGCGGCCGCGCCGCCCGTGGACCGGTGGCGGCGCCGGATCGGCTTCCGCACCACGACCCTGCACACCGACCCGGACCGGGCGGGCACCCCGTTCGAGTTCGTCGTCAACGGCGTCCGGACACCCGTGCGCGGCGTCAACTGGATCCCGGACGACTGCTTCGTCGCACGACTGACCCGCGAGGACTACGCGGCGGCCCTCGACCACGCCGTCGAGGCCAACGTCAACCTGATGCGGGTGTGGGGCGGCGGCATCTACGAGGCCGACGCCTTCTACGACCTCTGCGACGAGCGCGGCCTGCTGGTCTGGCAGGACTTCCCGTTCGCCTGCGCCACCTACAGCGAGGACGAACCGCTGCGCGGCGAGATCCTCGCCGAGGCCCGCGACAACATCACCCGGCTCGCGCCGCACCCCAGCCTGATCCTCTGGAACGGCAACAACGAGAACCTCTGGGGCCACCGGGACTGGGGCTGGCCCGAGATCCTCGGCGACCGCGCCTGGGGCCTGGGCTACTACACCGAGCTGCTCCCCGCGATCCTCGCCGAGCTCGACCCCACCCGCCCGTACTGGCCGGGCAGCCCGTACTCCGGCACCGTGGACCGGCACCCCAACGACCCGCTGCACGGCCCGATCCACATCTGGGACGTCTGGAACGAGCGCGACTGGACGGCCTACGCGGAGTACCAGCCGCGCTTCGTCGCGGAGTTCGGCTTCCAGGGCCCGGCCTGCTGGCCGACCGTCCGGCGGGCGATCAACGACGGGCCCCCGGTGCCCTTCGGGCCGGTCGCCGACGCGCACCAGAAGGCCAAGTCCGGTACGGAGAAGCTCGAACGAGGCGTCGTCCCGCACCTGCCCGACCGCCGCCGGGACGACCCGGAACTGGAGATCGCCGACTGGATCTACCTCGCCCAGCTGAACCAGGCGCGGGCCGTCCGGTTCGGCATCGACCACCTGCGCGGGCAGTGGCCGCGCTGCTCCGGCACCGTGCTGTGGCAGCTCAACGACTGTTGGCCGGTGGCCTCCTGGGCGGCCGTCGACGGCGACGGCCACCGCAAGCTGATATGGTACGCGCTGCGCGCCGCCTACCGCCCCCGGCACGCCGCCGTCTCGCAGGCCACCGGCAGCCGGCCGTACGTGCGGCTCACCAACAACGACGTCGACACCTGGCGCACCGGCCTCACCGTCGAGGTGCACTCGGTGGCGGGCGAGCTGCTGGCCGGCGCGGAGCACCCGGTGCTGCTGGCGCCGGGCGCGACCACCGCGCTGCCGGTCCCGCTGCCGGCCGGGCACCCCGACAGCGGGCCGCGCCCGGCCCTGCTGGTGACCGTCCGCGGCGACGGCGTCGTCCTGGACCGGATGCTGACGGAGGAGGACATCGCCGCGGAGCTGCCCCCCGCCCGGTCCACCGTGACCGCCGAGCCGGCGCCGGACGGCGGCGTGCTCGTCCGGGTGCGGGCGCACACGCTGCTGCGCGACCTGGTGCTCCAGGCCGACCGGCTCGACGACGACGCGCGGGTGGACGAGCAGATGATCACCCTGCTGCCCGGTGAGGAGCACGTCTTCCGGGTCCGCACCACGGCCCCGGCCGACGACCCGCGCTGGCAGCACCCGCTCACCCTGCGGTGCGTCAACGACCTCACGAAGGCCTGAGACCGGACCGCCGACCGGCATGACGGCGGCCCCTTCCCGGCAGGTGCGGGAAGGGGCCGCCGGCACACCGGCCGGCAGTCGCTACCGAGCAGCGGGTTCGATCAGCAGGACCTGGTCCCGGAGGTCCCCGCTCGCCCGGTCGGCCCGGTCGGCCGCCCCGAACGGCAGGTCGCAGGACTGCACCCGGGGCTCCGACAGCACCCCGGTGCGCGGATCGTAGTCACGGACGGCCGCCGTCGGCGCCCCCAGCCCGGTGAGGCGGACGCTGCCGCCGACCGGCAGGTAGAGCACGACGGTGCCCGACCCGGCGTCCCTCAGCGCGAGCGCCGACCGCCCGGCCGCGGCCGGCGGCCCGGCCACCAGACCCGGCGCGGGACGCAGCCGGTGGAACTCGACGTGCTCGCGGAAGAACCGGGCCAGGTGCAGCAGCGCGGCCACCCCCTCCTGGTCGTCCCCGAGCTCCAGGAACGGGCCCCAGGTGTTGTCGAAGCCGTGCACCACGCCCAGCCCGCTCATCGCCCCGCGCCAGGCGCCCCGCCGGGTGTGCTCGACGTCGCAGTACTCGTGCAGCGGGAACAGCAGGGGGAGGTCCGGATTGCGTTCGTACCCGTACTCCGACAGCAGGGCCGATCCCTTCCAGCCTTCGAGCAGCTCACCGATCCGGGCCTCCAGCCCGGTCGCCAGCCAGCCGTCCTGCGTGTCATGGCCGCCCCAGGACTGCACCATGACGACGTCCACGGCCTCGGGGTCGACGGCGAAGCGCTCCGCGAACGGCGGCCCGGCCGGGCCGTTGTGCACGGCCACCGCCTTGCCGTGCGCGCCGAGCTGCTTCAGCCGGCGTGCCGTCCGCAGCGCCCAGAGGTCGGCGACCCTGGTGTACTGCGCGATGCCGTCCGGGTAGAACTCGTACTCGTTCATCAGGGTCCAGACCCAGACGCTGTCCCAGGCGTCGTAGCGGGCGACGAGATGCCGCAGCCAGAGGTCCTCCCACTCGGCGGTGAACGACCCGCGCGCGTTGAACGGGAACTCCATCCCCCAGCCCTCGATGATGAGTTCGAGTCCGATGCCGATCCGGGAGGCCTCCGCGACCACCCGGTCGACGGTCTCGAACCAGGCCGCGTCGAACCGGTCGAACAGCGGGTACTGCGGGCTTCCGCCCCACGGCCAGCAGGACCGCGTCTGCCAGTCGTTGTGCCCGTCCGGCGGATGGAACGGGCTGACCGGTACGCGGACCCGGACGAGGTCGAAGCCCTGGTCACGCCGCCGGCGCAGGTAGCCGGCCACGTCGGCGCCGCAGTGCGCCATGCCGAAGAGGTGGTAGGCGGTGTCGCCGAGCAGGAACACCGGGCGGCCGTCGGCGTCCGTGAACCCCCAGCCGGTGCCCGGCACCGCGCGGACCGGCCCGCCGGCCCCGGTCCCGGCGTCGGGCAGGACCTCGAAGCCGGCCTCCAGGCGCAGCCCGGCGTCGCGGGGCAGGCTCGTCACGCCGACGGTCCACGGCCCCGACTCGTCCGGGCTGAACCGCACCCGGAACGCCTCCCCGTCGAAGAACCCCTCGATGGTGCGGACCTGCCCCCGAGGGCCGCGGAACTCGGCCGACACCACCACCTCGGTGTACGGGTTGGCACGGGGCTGGTGGGCACGGAGCACCCACTCGGCCACCGCCCCGCGAACCACCCGGTCGGGGCCCTCGCCGGTCGTCGTCATCGCTCTCCCCACGCAGTCGCGCTCGGGCGGGACGGGGGCCGGTGCTGCCGGCCGACACCGCCGCGCCGCTTCGGATCGGGCGCCCGGGGGCGCCGCTGCGGCCATCGTCGCCGCCGGCCCGCGGCACCGGCCATGGCCTTTGATCACCGGAGCATGGACGACCGGCGCGCCCGACGAGCGCGGCACCGGAGTGCCGGCCGGCCGCGGGCAGCCGGTGCGGAACCGACGCACAACCGCTGCGCCTGGCCGGCGCCGATCCGTCTCGGAGGCTGGAAGGGGACAGGACCCGTCGAAACGGAGGTGGCCGCAATGTCCGACGGTGCGCTGACCCCGCAGGAAACGGCGCTGGTACGCGACTACGTGGACATCCCGCCGGGCCTGGCGGCCGACCGGGCCGACCTGCAGCGGGCCCGCCTGGCCCGGTCGGTGGGCGGCCGGTTCCGCAAGGTCGCACCCGGCCTGTACGAGATCATCGTCCAGGCCCCCCGGGAGCGCGCCGGATAGCCCCGCGGGGACTCGGGGGCGACTGTCAGTCGACGGCGCCGTTGACGGTGGCCTTGGCGATGGCGATGCCGGGGACGTGGTGGGCCTGGAGGATCCTGGCGTAGGACCCGTCGTCCATCAGGGACTGCAGGGCGGCCTGAACGGCCTCCTTGAGGCCGGGGGCGTCCTTGGAGATGCCGATGCCGATGGGGGAGGCGCTGGTCTCGCCGACGGCGTCCCTGCCGGTCACCGCCTCGAAGGCGGCGCCGTTGTCGGCGGTGTCGGAGACGTAGACCGCCGTGACCTCGTCGAGGAAGTCGGCGCTGACCTTGCCGCTGCGCAGGGCGAGCTGGGCCTCGGAGTCCTTGGGGAAGGCGAGGACCTCGATGGGGGGCTTGCCCGAGGACTTGCAGAGTTCCTGGCGCGCTTCGAGGATCTTCTGGTGGTTGGTGCCGCTCTGCACCGACACGGACTTGCCGCAGACGTCGGTGACGAGCCTGATGCCGTCGGGGTTGCCCTTCCTGACCAGCCAGCCGGGGCCGGCGTTGATGTAGTCGACGAAGTCGACGGCCTTCTGGCGCTCCTTCTTGTCGGTCATGGCGGACATGACGGCGTCGAACTTGCCGGCCTGGACGGCGGGCAGGATGCCGTCGAACTTCTGGGCCTGGAAGTCGAACCTGAGGCCGAGGCGGGCGCCGACGGCCTGGCCGAGGTCGTAGTCGATGCCGGTGATCCGGGTGCTGCCCTCGGCGGCGTACATCTCGAAGGGCGGGTAGGGCACGTCCGTGGCGACCCGGACGACCCCGGACTTGCGGATCGCCTCGGGGAGGCCTGCGGCCAGGGCGGGGTTCGCGGTGATCGGCACTCCCTGGACGGCGACGGTGGCGGGCGCCGAACCCGCGCCGGCGGCGGGCGCCTCGGCGTCCGAGCCGCAGGCCGTCAGCGCCAGTGAGCAGGCGAGTGCCACGGCGAGGGCGGCGGTTCTGGGCAGGGCGGCGGTGCTGGGGACGGGCATGGCGGGGCCTTTCGAGGGTGCGGGAGGGGTCCGCGCGGTGTCGGCGCGGGTGAACGGCGATGCGCGGTGCGGTGCGGAGCGCGGTGTCAGCGCGGGAGGGTGCGGCGCGGGAGGGACCGGAGGGTACGGCGCGGTTCGCGCCGGTCCTCCTCCGCGGCGCGAGCCGCGTCCCCCGCCGGGAGGCTCGGGGGACGCGGCGGTCGCGGTGTGACGGCCGTGGTCGCGGTGTGACGGCCCCGTGGGTCGTCCGGTCCGGAGCCGGTCCGTCGGGCCGTCACGCGGGGCGGTCGGTCAGTAGACGTACAGGTGGGTGGTGAGGTTGGCGAAGGAGACCGCGCTGCCGCTCTTCCAGGCCTTGTAGCCGGTGCCCTTGGTGAGGTCGGCCTCGAAGGTGGGTCCGCTCTCGTAGCTGATGCCGTACTGGGTGGTGCTGCGGCCGGCGTTGACGAGTTCGGTGGCCATGTTGACCATCTGGTACGCGTGGTCGGTGGTCGAGTTCGGGGAGGAGAACACGTCCTTCCAGCGCGTCCCGACGGTGCCGCTGGAGGGTGCGTACGCGGGCTTGGCGGAGGTGCTCGTCCAGGTGGCCGGGGTGTAGGTGTCGCCGCTGGTCAGGTAGCTCCACTTGACGTTGTCGACGGCCCAGTAGCCGGCCGAGGTGCCGACCGTGGCGCTGCGGAGGTCGAAGACGGAGACCCCGTGGCTGCCGACGACCTTGTCGCTCTCGTTGGCGGCGCCGGGGTTGGTGACCACGAGGGCGGTGTCCTCGTCGATGCCGAACGCCCGGGTGTGTCCGGTGTCGGCGGCGAGCCGGGTGATGCGACCCTCCCGTCCGCGGGCGGCGAAGTGGGTGTCGAGCAGCCCGGAGGTGAAGAAGTTGAAGCCGCCCTCCGGCCGGTAGGAGAGGTCGTCGGGGTAGCTGCTGCTGATGCTGGTGTTGGAGCCGTAGCGCAGGGCGTCCCAGCTCTCGCCGCCGGTGACCATGTCGCGGCCGTTGGCGATGGCGGTGCCGGCGCTGGTGCCCATGATGACGGCGCCGGCGTTGAACTTGGCCCGGATCGCGGCCAGGGCGGGGGAGTCGGTGTTGTCGCTCTTCAACAGGGTGGTGACGAGCCGGCTCTGGTCGCCGCCGCCGAAGAAGAAGCCGTTGAGGGAGTTGATCTGGTTGACCACCGAACTGCTGCCGTTGTTGGAGATGTGGTCCAGGTCGATCGGGATCCACTGGGCGTCGGCCACGTGGTACGTGTTCTTGAGCAGGTCCGCGTAGTACGTGCCGTTGCAGACGGAGTTGCTGCAGGTGGCCGGGTCGGACGCGTTCGGGTCGTTGGCGGGGACGTCGGAGGCGGCGGTGATGATGCCGATCCGGGCGTTGGAGGCGCCGCCGGCGAGGTTGACGAAGGCGCCGTAGACCTGCGCGTTGTCGGCGGCGACGGCGCCGCCCGCCAGCACCAGGCTGCCCGTGGGTGTGGCCGCCGCGGCACCGGTCGCGGGGACCAGGACGCCGGCGCAGAGGGCGGCCGCGGTCAGGGTGCCGAGGGCGGCGCGGCGGGCGGCGACGGCCGTGGGGGAGAGGCGCATGGGTGCTCCATGGGGGAGGGCCTGACGGCCCGTGGGTGCAGGCGGGCAGGCGGGGAGGGCCCGCTCCGAAGGTGGGGCAACGGCGGGCCTGAAACGGAAGATACAGATCGCCGTGCCTGCTGTGAAGGTGTAATCGACGGCTTGGACACCAGGCTGGTCAAGGTCGAACGTGCCGGACATGTCCCCGTTACCAACATGAAACAGTCGTTACATCTAGCCAATGAATTGAAGGATGTGTAATTTCTTCTCGACAGGCAAACCCCCGCCCCCGGGGGAGATCCCGAGAGAGAAGGTCCCTCCGTGCTCAACACCCCCCGCGGCAGACGTACGGCCTCCGCCGCCCTCGCCGCCTGTGGCGCCCTCCTCCTCACCGCCTGCTCCAGCAGCGGCTCCGGGGCCGGCGGAGCGGGCTCGGCGGCCGACGCGAAGGCGGTGACGATCGCCGGCGTCGAGATCAAGCAGGACCCCGCCCTGCACGCCGCCCTCCCGGCCACCGTCAAGAAGGCCGGCAAGGTGCGGGTCGCCACCGACATCCCCTACCCGCCCTTCGAGATGTACATCGCCGAGGGCAAGACGGAGATGACCGGCCTCGACTACGACCTCGGCCAGGCCCTCGGGGCCAAGCTCGGCGTCACGTTCGAGTTCACCGCCCAGAAGTTCGACGGCATCGTCCCCGCCATCCAGGCCGGCAAGTACGACGCGGCGATCTCCGCCATCACCGACAACCGGGACCGCGAGAAGGTGGTCGACTTCGTCGACTACTCCGCCTCCGGCACCGGCATCCTGGTCGAGGCCGGGAACCCGCACGGCATCACCAACCTGAACGACCTGTGCGGCCGCCCGGTGGCCGTGCAGACCGGCACCAACCAGCAGAAGCTCCTCGACAAGCAGCAGGACGCCTGCAAGGCCGCCGGCAAGCCCGCCATCGACGTCCAGGCCTTCCCCAAGGACTCCGACGCCCAGCTCGCCCTCCGCTCGGCCAAGGTCATCGCCGACGTCCTGACCAAGCCCGCGGCCGGCTGGACCGCGAAGACGGCCGACGACGGCAAGGCCTTCCAGGTGGTGGACGACCCGGCCGCCCTCGGCGGCTACAACGCCTCCCCGAACGGCATCGCCGTCTCCAAGGACCTGCCCGAGCTCACCGACGCCGTGCAGAAGGCCCTGCAGCAGCTCATCGACGACGGCTCCCTCGCCAAGATCTACGGCAAGTACGGCGTCGCCTCCATCGCCGTCAAGCAGGCCACCAAGAACAGCGCGGTGGACTGACATGGCCCCATCCACGCACACCGTCGACGCGGTACCCCGCCTGGGCGGGGACGGCGCCCACCCCGAACGGCTGCAGACCGTCCCGGTGCGCCACTGGGGCCGCTGGGTGGCCGCCGTGCTGGCCGCACTCGCCCTGATCGGCCTGCTCGGCTCGCTCGCCAAGAACCAGAACCTGCACTGGGACGTCGTCGGCCACTACCTCTTCGCCGACCTCATCTTCGACGGCCTCGTCACCACCCTGTGGCTCACCGTCGCCGCCATGGCCGTCGGCCTCGCGCTCGGCACCCTGGTCGCCGTCATGCGGCTGTCCGCCAACCCCGTGCTCGCGGGCCTGTCCTCACTGTTCGTCTGGGCCTTCCGGGGCACCCCGCTGCTGGTCCAGATCATCTTCTGGGCCTACGCCGCCGCCCTCTACAAGCACGTGCTGATCGGCATCCCCTTCACCACCGTCACGTTCGTCCGGTTCGACACCAACAGCCTGCTCACCCCGAGCATCGCCGCCCTGCTGGCACTGGGCCTCAACGAGGCCGCCTACGCCTCCGAGATCGTCCGCGCGGGCATCCAGTCCGTCGACCCCGGACAGCAGGAGGCCGCCCACTCGCTCGGCATGAAACCCGCCCTGACGATGCGCCGCATCGTGCTGCCGCAGGCGATGAAGGTCATCATCCCCCCGATGGGCAACGAGACCATCAACATGCTCAAGACCACCGCCTACGTCTCGGTCATCGCCGCCCACGACCTGATGTCCAACATCCAGGACGTGTACGCCCAGAACTACCAGGTCATCCCGATGCTGGTGGTCGCCGCCCTCTGGTACCTCGCCCTCACCACCGTCCTGAGCTACCCGCAGGCCCGGCTGGAGCGCCGCTACGGGCGCGGCACCGCCCGCGCCGCCCACGTCTCGCCGCTGCGCCGGATGTTCGCCGGCGTCACCACTCGCCCCACCACCGAACGGAAGGGCTGAACCGATGGCCCAGCCCATGGTGCACGCCCAGGGCGTGCGCAAGCACTTCGGCAGGCTCGAAGTCCTCAAGGGCATCGACCTGACCGTCGAACGCGGCCAGGTGTGCTGCCTGCTCGGGCCGTCCGGCTCCGGCAAGTCCACCTTCCTGCGCTGCATCAACCACCTGGAGTCGGTCGACGGCGGACACCTCACCGTCGACGGCGACCTGGTCGGCTACCGCCGCAGCGGCGACAGGCTGCACGAACTGCGCGAGAGCGAGGTCGCCCAGCGGCGCCGCGAGATCGGCATGGTCTTCCAGCGCTTCAACCTCTTCCCCCACCTCACCGCGCTGCAGAACGTGACGGAGGCCCCGGTCCGGGTCGCGGGCGTCAACCGGGCCGACGCCCGCGCCGAGGCCCTGCGCCTGCTGGACCGCGTCGGCCTCGCCGACCGCGCGGACCACTACCCCGCCCAGCTGTCCGGCGGCCAGCAGCAGCGGGTCGCCATCGCCCGGGCACTGGCGATGAAGCCCAAGCTGATGCTGTTCGACGAGCCCACCTCCGCGCTCGACCCGGAACTCGTCGGCGACGTCCTCGACGTCATGCGCGACCTGGCCGCCGACGGCATGACCATGGTCGTCGTCACCCATGAGATCGGCTTCGCCCGCGAGGTCGGCGACACCGCCGTCTTCATGGACGAGGGCGTCGTCGTCGAAGCCGGCGAGCCCCGCAGGGTGCTCGGCAACCCGGAGCAGGAGCGCACCAAGGCGTTCCTGTCCAAGGTCCTGTGAGCGCCCCCGCACGCAGCGCCGTCACCGCCGCGGAGCTCCTCCCGCTCGCCGAAGCCGCACTGCCCCGGTACCTGGCCGACCTCGCCGAGCTCGTCGCCGTCGACTCCGGCTCCTACAGCCCGCACGGTGTCAACCGCGTCGCCGACCTCCTGGTGACCCGCCTGCACGGGCTGGGCTTCACCATCGAGCGCACCCGGCCCGATCCCGAGCAGGGGCCACCGGTGGGCGACGTCCTGGTGGCCCGCCGAGCCGGCGGCCTCACCGCCGCGGCCGGTGGCCGGCGGATCCTGCTGGCCGGCCACATGGACACCGTCTTCGAGGACGGCACCGCCGCCGAACGGCCCTTCTCCATGGTCGGCGCCATCGCCCACGGCCCCGGCGTCAGCGACGACAAGGGCGGACTGCTCGCTGGTCTGACCGCCGTCGACATCCTCCTGAGCGCCGGCTGGGAGGACTTCGGCGAGATCCTGCTCCTCGCCACGCCGGACGAGGAGATCGGGTCCCCGGCCAGCCGCCCCGTGACCGAACGCGTCGCCGCCGAAGCGGACTACGCCCTCGCCCTGGAGTGCGCCCGGGAGAACGGCGACCTGGTGATCGAGCGCAAGGGCGTCGCCGACTTCCAGCTCACCGTCACCGGGCGGGCCGCGCACGCCGGCATCGAGCCCGAGCGCGGGGCGAACGCCGCCCTCGCCGCGGCCCACCACGTCGTCGCCCTCCAGGACCTCAACGGCTGCTGGGACGGGGTCACCGTGAACGTCGGCGTGGTCCGGGCCGGCACCCGGGCCAACATCGTCTGCCCCGAAGCCGAACTGCGCGTCGAGGTGCGCGCCACGACCACCGAGGGCCTGCACCTGGCGGCGGACGCCGTCCGCGCGCTCGCCGCCCGCGAGGTCGTGGCCGGCACCACCACGACCGTCACCCGGGTCGACCTGTGCCCGCCGATGGAGGACACCGCGGCCGCCAGGGCGATGTACGCCGTCGCCCGCGGCGCGGCGGCCGATCTCGGCGTCGCGTTCGGCGCCGCGGCCACCGGGGGAGTCGGTGACGCCAACCTGATCGCCGGGATGGGGGTGCCCACCCTGGACGGTCTCGGACCGGTCGGCGGAGCCGACCACACCCCGCAGGAGTGGCTCGACACCTCCAGCGTGCCGGCCCGCGTCGCCATCCTGGCCGCCACCGTCGCCGAGCTCGGCCGCCGGCTCTGATCTCCGGCGCCGGCCCGGATCCGGCCGCCGGAACCCGGGGTGGGGGGGGCCGCCCCCCCCCCCCCCCCCCCCCCCCCCCCCCCCCCCCCGCCCCCCCCCCCCCCCCCCCCCCCCCCCCCCCCCCCGGGCCCCCCCCCCGCCGCTCACCCCCGCCGCCGGCCCGCCCCCGCCCCCCCCCCCGGGGGGGGGGGGGCCCCCCCCCCCCCCACCCCGCCCATCCCCCCGCCACGCCTCGCCAGGAGTCCCGCATGCCCACCCACCGGACCCTCAGGGTCACCACCGCCCTCGCGGCGGCCTGCCTGCTCGCCCTCACCGCCGCCCCGGCCGCCTCCGCGGCCTCCCCCCGCCCGGTGGCGGGCGGCACGCTGATCCTGGTCGGCGGCGGCCTCAAGGACGGCAACGCCGAGATCTACGGGGAGATCGTCGCCAGGGCCGGCGGCGCGGGCCGGGCCCGGATCGGCGTGCTGACCGCCGCCTCCGTGCCGCCCAGCCAGGACCCGGACGCCAACGACCCGGCCAACTGCTCCAACTCCGCCTGCAACGGCGCCTACTACGCCGACCTGTTCAAGCGCTACGGCGCGTCCGACGCCCAGTGGGTGCCGATCGACATCGAGCACGTCGACGCCGCCGACTCGGACGCCGTGGTGGCCCAGGTCGACTCCATGACCGGGTTCTTCTTCGGCGGCGGCGACCAGTACCGCTACGTCACCAGCCTGCTGCACGGCGCCTCCCACACCGACTCCAAGGTGCTGGCCGCGATCCGCGCCAAGCTCGCCGCCGGCGCCGTCGTCGCGGGCTCCAGCGCCGGCGCGCAGATCGCCGCCGGCCGTGACATGGTCACCGGCGGGGACAGCTACCAGGCCCTGCGCGACGGCTCCGCGCCCGGCTACTTCGACGACGCCGGCAAGCTCGGCTACCTGCCCGAGGGCGGGTTCGGCTTCTTCGGCGCCGGACTGATCGACACCCACACGGGCACCAACGGCCGGGAGGGCCGCGCCCTGCGGCTGGCCGCCGACACCGGCCACGACCGGGTGTTCGCCCTCGACGAGGACACCGCGGTGGAGGTCGAGCACACCGGCACCCGCCAGGAGACCCTGCGGGTGCTGGGAACCCACGGCGTCTCCATCCTCGACCTGCGCCGCGCCCGCACCCACGCCGGCCCGACCGGCTGGTCCGTCGACCACGTCCGCTACGGCTACCTCACCGACGGCGACCGCTACGACCCCCGCACCTGGCAGGCCCGGCCGGCCGACGGCAAGAGCCCGCTGCGTCCGACCGGCACCGCACCCGTGCCCGCCAACACCGACGTCTTCTACTCCGTCGACAACGCCGACGGCGTCCCGTACTCCTTCAGCGGCACCGCCCGCGCCCTCACCGCGACCGCGGCGCAGCGCAGCGCCACCGCCACGACCTTCGAGTCGGGCCCCGCCTTCCGGGTCACCTTCACCAGGACGGGTGCCACCCGCGCCTGGACCAGGGACGGACTGGGCGCCGCCTCCCTCACCCAGCTCGAACTGGCCGTCGCCCCGATCGCTCCCTGACCCACGAATCCGACCAGGACGCTCTCCGCAGCCCGGCACGCCGCTAGGCTGCGGAGATCACGTATGTCCCCGCCCGACCGGGCGGCAGCCGCCGCCCCGCGAAAGGACCGCGCACCATGGCCTCCCCCACGCTCGCCGAGGACATCCGGCAGAGGCTCGGCGAGTGCAGTCCCGCCGAGCGCAAGGTGGGCCGGGTGCTCCTCGCCGGCTGGCCCGCCGCCGGCTTCGAGACCATCGCCACGATCGCCGAACGCGCCAACGTCAGCGCGCCCACCGTCCTACGGTTCGTCACCCGCCTCGGCTACCGCGGCTTCCCCGACTTCCAGACCGCCCTGCGCGCCGAACTGGACGAGCGGCACGCCTCGCCGCTGACCCTGTACACCGCCGGCGGCTATGGCAGCGCGGCGGCCGAGGGCACCGCGGAACCGGACGCCGGGCCCGCCGCGCTGCTCGGACGAGGCCGTGAGGTGTTCACCGCCGCCGTGGACCGCACCCTCGCCGAAGTGCCGCCGCACGACCTGGAACGCGCCGTCCAGCTCCTGTCCGACCCCAAGCGCCACATCACCCTGGTCGGCGGCCGCTTCACCCACCTCCTCGCGCAGTACCTCGGCCTGCACCTCATGCAACTGCGTGACGACGTCCGCTTCCTGCCCGACCGCCCGGTCGAACGCACCGCGCACCTCGCCTCGCTGGGCCGCCGGGACGTCATCGTCGTGTTCGACTACCGCCGCTACGAGGACGACAAGGTCACCATGGCCGAACTCGTCAAGGACGCCGGCGGGCGCGTCATCCTCTTCACCGACACCTGGCTCTCCCCGGTCAGCACCCAGGCCGAGGTCGTCCTCTCCAGCCAGGTCGGCGCCCCCTCGCCGTACGACAGCCTGGTGCCCACCCTGGCCGTGGTGGAGACCGTCGTCGCCGGCATCATCACCGCCCTCGGCGAGAGCGCCCACCAGCACATGCAGCGCGGTGAGGAGACCGCCAAGCGGGCCGGCCTCACCTGACACCCGCGCCACCGCTGGTGCGGACCCATCGGAGCCTCAGTGCCCGGCCGACGGGTCGTAGCCGAGGGCGGCCTGCGGGAACTCGGTGATCCGCAGGCGGGCGGAGCCGTACGGCAGCAGCCGGACGTCCTCGATCGGGAAGCCGGTCGGCACCGGGCTCTCCGGCCGATGGCGACCGGTCCGGCCGAACGTCCCAGCGTGGGGGGATCACAGTGTCCACCAGGTCGCGCTCGAATTCGCCCTACTTCACAGCCTCGCCGGGGTGGGATGTCTCCCGCTCCATCCGGGGTAGCCCTGAGCGGGCCGGGGGGGCGAATACCCGCCTCAATACCCCGGAGAACGGGATCAGTCGAGGCAGAACTCGTTGCCCTCGACGTCCTTCATCACGATGCACGACTCGTTCTCCTCGTCGGCGAACAGCACCCGCTCGCACACCGCGCCGAGCGCGACCAGTCGTGCGCATTCGGCCTGAAGCGTGGCCAGCCGCTCTTCACCCACGAGTCCGGTGCCGGCCCGCACGTCGAGATGCACCCGGTTCTTGGCGACCTTTCCCTCGGGAACGCGCTGGAAGTACAGTCGCGGTCCCACGCCGGTGGGATCACTGCACGAGAACCATGCGCCCCGCTCCTCGGGCGGCAGCGTGCTGTCGAAGTCGTCCCAGGTGGCAAACCCCTCCGGTGGCGGCGGAGTGACGTACCCCAACACCTCGCACCAGAAACGAGCGACGCGCACGGGTTCCGCGCAGTCGAAAGTGACCTGTACCTGCCTGATCGTTGCCATCGGGCCACCATAGCAGGGGTGATCCAATGCCCAACTGCCGGTGGGGGCAGGCTGCATGGCGGAAGGATCGTCCGGTCGGGCCGCGTCCGCAGTCGCGACAGGCCCTCGGTCGTCCCGGTGGGCTGACGGGTGGGCAGCAGCCGTCGAACCCGGGTCGGAACGCATTGTCAGTACCTCCTCGTAGTCTGGGGACAACGTTGGAGAGGGCGCCGGAAAGGCGCCGGAAAAGGCGTTGGACAAAGGGGGAGAACCATGTCCGCGAAGAGGATCAGCCACAAGGTGAACCACGTTTCGCTCGTGGTCGACAATTCCGGCTCGATGCGCAAGCACGAGGCGCAACTCGTTCGGGTGGTGGACGAGTTCGTGAAGGGGCTTCAGGAGGAATCCGACCGCCTCGGTCACGAGACCCGCATCAGCCTCTACGCATTCGACCACGAGGTGCAGAACCTCGTCTGGGACATGGACGTCAAGCACCTACCGTCCCTCAAGGGCCTCTACAGGGTCGACAACGGTGCGACGGCGCTGATCGAGGCGGCCGTGAAGTCCATCGACGACCTGAAGAACATCTGGGAGGGCTACGGGGAGCACTCCTTCCTTCAGGTCGTCGTCACCGACGGCGAGGAGAACGCCTCGGGTTGTTCGGAGACCGGCAAGATGCACATCCGCATGGGCACCGGCGGTGCCGCCGTCCTGCGCACGTGGATGGACCGCATCCAGCGCGCCATGGACGACCTCCCGGACCACTGGACCTCGGCGATCCTGGTGCCCAACTCCCTGGCCAAGCGCACCGCCCAGGAGTACGGCTTCCCCGCGGGCAACATCGCGATCTGGGACGCGGACTCCACCAAGGGCGTGGAGGAGGCGATCGGCACGGTGAAGAGTGCCGCCACGAGCTTCCTGCGGGGCCGCGAACAGGGCGTGCGCGGTACCAGGAACCTGTTCGCCATGGGTCAGGACCTGAGCACTGCCGAGGTCAAGGCCAACCTGGACGCGCTGGACACCGGGAAGTACATCCTGGTCCCGGTCGACCAGCAGATGCCGATCCGTGAGTTCGTCACCACTTCCGGGCACCCGTACAAGACCGGTTGCGCCTTCTACGAGCTGTCCAAGCGGGAGAAGATCCAGGGCAACAAGCAGCTCGCCGTGGCGGAGAAGGACCCGGCCACCGGCCGGATGACCGGCAGGGTCTTCTCGGGCCCGGCGGCTCGTCAGCTCCTCGGCCTGCCGGCGTCGGAGACCACGGTGAAGCCGGGCGACAACCCGTCGTACACGGTGTTCGTCCAGTCGACCTCCGTCAACCGGAAGTTGGTGTCGGGCACCAAACTGCTGGTGATCCTCTAGCCGGGGTCCGGGGTCCGGGGTCCGGGGTCCGGGGTCCGGGGCCTGGGCCTCCGGCGGACGGCGGGGCCGGCAGGCCGGTTGGCAGGGCCCCTCCTGAGGGTGGGTCACCTGCCAACCGGCCTGTCGGGCGTGTTCCGGACCGCCTTCGACCGCTCGCTGTCCGGGCCTGCCGGACGAGTGGCTCAGCCGGTGGTGCCGGCGGCCGTCAGCAGGTCCACCGGGGTGGTGGTGCCGACGATGCCGGGCTGGGTGATGTCGGTCCAGCCGGTCCAGTAGCCCTTGCCGTAGTCGCCGAGGGTGCTGTGGATGTGGCCGGCGGAGACGGCGAACAGGCGCATGTTGTTGCCGGTGGTGGCGGCGGTGACCTTGGTGACGGCGCCGCCGAGGCCGGTGGCGGCGGAGATGTTGCCCCAGGTGGTCCAGTAGCCGGCGGCGTAGTCGCCGGTGATCTCGTGGACGTTGCCGCCGGCGAGCGCCACGATGTGGAACTGGTTGCCGATGCCGACGCCGGTGAGCTGGGTGATCGGGGCGGGGCCGCCGCGCACGGCGGTGACGTCGCCGGCGCTCCAGGTGCCGCGGTCGTAGTTGCCGTCGGCGACGCGGATGTGTCCGTCCGGGCCCAGCGCCGCGACGTGCAGGGAGTTGCCGGTGCCGACGGCGGTGATCTGGGTGGTGCCGGCCGGGATGCCGCTGGCCGCGGTGATGTCACCCCACGGGCTCCAGGCGCTGTAGAAGCTGGTCTGGGGGTTGGAGGACTCGTAGACCCGTCCGCCGGCCAGCGCGACCACGTGCGTCTTGCCGTTGATCCGGGTGGCGGCGATCTGGGTGAGGCCCGGGAGATCGGCGGGGCCCGAGGTGACGGCGAAGTCGCGCCACATCGTCCAGGCGCCGGGAGTGGCGTACCCCATGCCGCCGGGCCGGGTGGGGCCGAGGTTGCGGTCGACGGTGTAGACCTTCCCGTTGGCCGCGGCGAAGGCCCGCAGCCAGTTGTCACCGGTGGCGGTGGCGAGGCTGGTGACCTGGTCCGCAGGCGGGAGCGACCCGCCGACGTTCACCAGTTGGCTGACCCCGGCCCACAGGCCGCGCGTGTAGTTGGCGCCGGTGCTGAACAGCCCGTCCGTGTTCCGGCCGAGGAGCTGCACGCGCTCGCCGGGGAGGACCACCTGGTGCTCGGTGTCGAAGGTCACCTGGACCTGTTTGGTGACGGTGAGGCTGTGGCCGGCCTCGTCGGTCACGGCCAGCCGCACGGTGTAGGTGCCGGGGAGGCTGTACTGGTGGTAGAGCTTCCCGTCCCCCCACTGGCCGTTGATGAACCCGTCTCCGTCGCCGAAGTCCTCCTGCTGGGCCGCGAGCGCCCACGGCGAGCTGACGGTCGGGGTGACGACGACCTGGCCGCCGCCGTTCTCCGTGGTGGTGAAGTCCGCGGCGAGCTGGCCCGGCGGGGTGACGCCGGCCCGGCGCGTGGTGCTGATCGTCCTTGCGCCGTTCGCGTCGGTGACGGTCACGGCCGCCTGGTAGGAGCCGGTGGTCCGGTAGGTGTGGGTCGCCTCGGGGGAGGTGGTGACCACCGGGTCGCTGCCGTCGCCGAAGTCGAAGGAGTAGCCGGTGAGCGGCGTCTGCCAGTCCTGCATCGCGGTGGCCGTGGCTCTCACGGTCAGCGGTGCCGGGCCGACCGGGGAGGGCGTGGTGGCGCCGGTGAGCGACAGGACGGCGTAGTGCAGGCCGGTGCGCTCGTAGGCGCCGCGGTCCCGGACCCCGCCGGCGGGCGCGGTGTTGGCGACGTTCGGGTGATCGACGGGGGCCGATCCGACGAGGTCGGTGCCCACGCCGGGCGCGGTGGGGTCGGCCGAGTCGATCGCCGCGACGTCGCTGTCCGCCAGCCGGTCGAACGGCCAGTTCGTGTTCTGGTCCAGGTCGACGTTCAGGTCGGCGTCGTGCCCGCCCTGCCCGGTCGCGGCCTTGAAGGCGGCGGCGGTCGGGTAGGCGGTGCCGGCCCAGCGGTAGCCCGCCGCGTCCGGCCACGGGTGGACGGTGTTGTAGTCCACGGTGGTGCCGGTGGTGGAGCCGGCCGAGACCGAGATCTCCGCCTCGCCCCGGCGCTCGGCCGTGCAGTGGGCGGGGTCGTACTGGGTCCGGGCCGGGTTGTCGGCCGTGATCACGTTGTTCTTGACCACCGCGCCCGGTGAGGCGCCGTCGATCAGCACGCTCTCCTGGCAGGAGTAGGCGATGGTGTTGTTGGTCAGGGTGAGTCCAGGGCTGTCCTTGGCCGTCACCGCCGAAGTGGGGGTGCGGTTGAAGTCGTTGGTGGTGACCAGGTTGTCGTGGGTGCCCGCGTCGAGCGCTACGCCGATCCCGTAGTTGAGCAGGTTCCGGCTGACGGTGACGTGGTCGCTGGTGCCGGTGATCCGGATGTCGGCGGTGCCGCGAGAGCTGCTGAACTGGTTCTGGTCGACGGTGATCCGGGACGAGTCCTTGATGATGAACGCGTTCTTCCTGCCGACGTGGTGGAAGCCCCGGATCACCACGTCGTGGACGCCGGACAGCACGAAGCTGCCGGCCGTTGCGTCGCTGGACTGCAGCGTCGGCTGGAAGTGCTCGCTGTCCAGCAGGGGCGCGCCGAGGAAGGTGATGGGCTGTTCCGGGGTGCCGGAACGGGTCAGCCGGATCTCGTCGTTGTTGTAGGTCCTACCGTCGAGGACCTTGACCGTCTGGCCCGGCTGGACGACCGCGGCCGCGGCCGAGATCGTGCAGTAGGGCTCGGCGACGGTGCCGGTGCCGGAGTCGGAACAGTGCGAGTCGTCCGCGTTGTTGACGAGGAGAACGGTGGCGGCCGGGGCCGCGAGTGCCGGGGCCGGTAGCCCGAGGACGGCGGTGGCCGCCGTCACGGTCAGGCCGACGAGTAGTCGCAGACGCACGATGTGAAGCTCCCCCTGGGAGAAACAGTGAAGATCAGCGTGTCAGCTTCTCATCACACCGAGTACGTAGTCGAGTTGGTCGTGCCGAGCTGCCCGGGGTGCCGACGCAGCCTCGAACGGGCGCCTCCGAGCAGAGCGGTACGAGGCGCGGGGCGGGCGAGCGCGGGTCGGTCCCGCCCGTTCACCCACCCCCCGGCGCGACGAGCCCGGTCTCGTAGGCCAGGACCACCGCCTGCGCCCGGTCGCGGAGGTTCAACTTGGCGAAGATCCGGGCCACATGGGTCTTCACCGTCGACTCGCTCAGCGTCAGCTCGGCCGCCAGCTCGGTGTTGGACAGCCCGCGTCCGAGCAGCGCGAGCACCTCCGCCTCGCGCGGCGTCAGCGGGGTCAGGTCGCGGTGGAGGGCCGGGGTGTCGGCGTCGGCGGACGGCCGCGGGGCGCCGGCCGCGAACCGCTCGACCAGGCGGCGCGTGATCGACGGTGCGAGCAGTGCGTCCCCGGTGTCCACCAGCCGTACGGCGGCGGCGAGATGGGCGGACGTGACGTCCTTGAGCAGGAAGCCGCTCGCGCCGGCGGCGAGGGCCGCGTACACGTAGTGGTCCAGATCGAAGGTGGTCAGCATGATCACCCGGCACGGCGGGACCCGGTCGAGGATCCGGCGGGCGGCCTCCAGACCGTCCATGGTGGGCATCCGGATGTCCAGCAGTGCGACGTCGGGCCGGTGCGCGACCGCCGCCGCGACGGCCTCGGCGCCGTCGGCGGCCTCGGCGACGACGTCGATGCCGCGCGCGGTGAGGATCATCCGGAAGCCGGTGCGCACCAGCTCCTGGTCGTCGGCGATCACCACCCTGGGGCGGCGCCCCGCCTCCCCGTGCTCCGTGTGCTCGCCGTGCCCCGGGTCGGCCGCGCGAGCCGCCCCCGTCACGGTCGGTCCAACGGGATGCGCGCGCGGACCCGGAAGCCGCCGCCGAGCCTGCGCCGGGCGTCGAGGTCGCCGCCGTACACCGCGACCCGCTCGCGCAGGCCGACCAGCCCGCGCCCCGCCCCGTCGGCCGGCCGCCGTTCGGCCGACGGGGCGCCGGCGAGCACGCTCGGCCCGCTGTTCAGCACCTCCACCCGCAGGTAGTGGTCCGCGTACCGCACCGTCACCTCCGCCTTCACCCCGTCCCCGTGCTTGAGCGCGTTGGTCAGCGCCTCCTGGACGATCCGGTACGCCGTCACGTCGATGCCGCCGGGCAGCGGCCTCGGCTCGCCGGAGATCCGCACCTCCACCGGCAGGCCGGCGAAGGCGAACCGGTCGATCAGCGGGCTGAGCCGGGCCAGCGTCGGCTGCGGAGCGAACCCGGCCCCGGCCGGGTCGTCGCGCCCGTCCTGCGCGGGGGCCAGCAGGCCCAGCAGGTGCCGCAGTTCGGTCATCGTGCTCCGGCCCGCGGCCTCGACGGCGGCCATCGCGGCGGACGCCTCCTCCGGCATGCTGGTGAGCACCTCGCGGGCCGCCGAGGACTGCACCACCATCAGGCTCACGTTGTGGCTGACGATGTCGTGCAGCTCGGCCGCGATCCTGGCCCGCTCGGCGTCGACGGCCGTGCGTGCCGCGCTCTCCCGCTCCCGCTCCAGCAGCCAGCCGCGCTCGCCGACGGCCGCCCGGTGCGCCCGTCGCGCCCGGGCCCGCGCGACCCCCAGCCAGCCGGCCGCGGCCGTCGCCACCAGGGCGGTGACCCAGCCCGTCTCAGTTCCCCACACCCCGTCAGCTTCGCAGCCCGGGAGCTGATCCACATCATCCGGGGGTGCTGCCCGGGTACATCCCCGGTACTACGGCCCCGGAGGTTTACATCCGGGGTGGGATGACCGGCCGGGGCGCTGCTCCTACCGTCGGTGCCATGAGCAATGATCACGACGGGACCACCCGGCAGGACGGCGCGCAGGTCGTCGTCGAGTTGTCCGGGGTGCACAGGGAATTCGGGGACGCCAAGGCCCTGGACGGAGTCGACCTGCGGATCCGGGCGGGCGAGGCGGTCGCCGTGATGGGCCCCTCGGGCTGCGGCAAGTCGACCCTGCTGAACATGGTGGCCGGGTTGGACCGGCCGACCTCCGGCACCGTCCGGGTCCAGGGGCAGGACCTCGGGCGACTGAACGAGACCGGGCTGGCGCTGTTCCGGCGCCGCCACATCGGCATGATCTTCCAGTTCTTCAACCTGATCGACGACCTCCCGGCCCTCGACAACGTCGCGCTGGCCGCCCAGCTGACCGGCACCACGGCCCGCCAGGCGCGCCGTCGGGCACTCGAACTGCTGGACGAACTCGGCGTCGCGCACCGCAAGGACCTCTACCCGGCCACCCTCAGCGGCGGCGAGCGCCAGCGGGTCGCGGTGGCCCGCGCCCTGATGAACCGCCCGGCGCTGCTGCTCGCCGACGAGCCCACCGGCGCGCTGGACAGCCGCTCGGGCGAACAGGTGATGGACCTGCTGATCGACCTCAACCAGATCGGGCAGACCCTGCTGATCGTCACCCACGACCCCGACCTGGCCACCCGCTGCGCCAGCCGGCTGGTCGAGATGGCGGACGGCAGGGTGGCGCGCGAGCGGATGCTGGAGGCGCAGTCGTGAACGGCGGAGCGGTGTGGCGGGCCTCGCGCGCGGCGGTGAAGCGCCGCCGGGTGCAGACCGTCGTGATCGGCCTGGTGGTGTTCTGCTCCACCACGACCGTGCTGCTCGCCCTGGCGGTGATCAGCGCCGCCCGGGCCCCCTTCGACGACGCCTTCGGCAGCCAGCGCGGCGCACACGTGGTGGCCGCCTTCGACCCGGCCAGGGCCTCGCCGGAGCAGTTGGCCGCCACCGCCCACCGGCCGGGCGTCGAGGCGGCGGCCGGACCGTTCGACCAGGCCGTGGTGGAGATCCCCACCCCGTTCGCCGGGCGCCCGCCGGGCCCGCTGACCCTGGTCGGCCGGGCCGACCCGGCCGGTCCGGTGGACCGGGTGGAGCTGCTGGCCGGCCGCTGGGCGACCGCGCCCGGCGAGGTGGTCGTCCAGCAGCCGTTCCGGGGCTGGGACGATGCGCTCCTCGACAAGCCGGTCACCACCGGCGGCGGGCTGCGGCTCACCGTCGTCGGCTTCGCCTCCAGCATGAGCCAGTCCGCCGGCGGCTGGGTCACCCCCGAGCAGGCCGCGGCCCTGAACCCCACGGGCCGTCAGATGCTCTACCGCTTCTCCGACGCCGCCACCGAGCAGGAGCTCACCGCCGCCCTCGGCACGGCCACCGAGGGCATGCCCGAGGACGCGCTCGCCAGTGCGCAGTCGTACCTGGTGCTCAAGCACGCCTTCTCCGCCGGCGCCGACGCCTACCTGCCCCTGATGACGGTCTTCGGCGTGCTCGGCCTGGTCGTCGCCGTGCTGATCGTCGGCAACGTGGTGAGCGGCGCGGTGGTCTCCGGCTACCGGCACATCGGCGTGCTGAAGTCGATCGGCTTCACCCCGCGCCAGGTGGTGGTGGTCTACCTGACCATGGTCTCGGTGCCCGCGGTCGCCGGTACCGCCCTCGGGACGGCGGCCGGCTGGGCGGCGTCCCAGCCGCTGTTGCAGACCGCCTTCAGCGGGATCGTGACCGGCACCGCCGTGATCGAGCCGGCCGGCTGGCTGCCCGCCGCCACCCTGCTCGGCGTGCCGCTGCTGGTCGCCGTCGCCGCCCTCGTCCCGGCCTCGCGCGCCCACCGCCTCTCCGCGGCCCAGGCGATCTCGGCCGGCAGCGCGCCGCGCACCGGCCGCGGGCTGAAGGTCCAGCGCCGGCTCAGCGGCACCCGGCTGCCGCGCGCCGTCAGCCTCGGCCTCGGCCAGCCCTTCGCCCGCCCGGCCCGCACCGCGCTGACGATGGCGGCGATCATGCTGGGCGTCGTCACGGTGACGGTGACGACCGGGGTGAGCAGCACCCTGGACAAGGCCATGACGCACGCCGACGACCGCCACACCCACGTCGACGTGCAGATGGCCGAGTTCACGGGCGGCGCCACCGCGCGCCGGTTGACCCCGGCCCAGACCGAGGCGATGCTGCGCGCCACCCCCGGCGCCGAGCGGGTCTCCAGTCGCGGACTGGTCCGGATCGCCCTGGTCGGCCACACCCAGTGGGCGTTCGTCAACTTCTACGGGGGCGACGACATCGACGCGCCCGGCCGCCTCCAGGTGGTGAAGGGCCGCGCCGCGACCGGGCCCGGCGAGGTGGAGGCCGGGCCGGCGTTCCTCGACCAGCACGGGCTGGAGCTCGGTGACCGGTTCACGTTGGCCCTGGAGGGCCGCCGGGTGACGGTCACGATCGTCGGCGAGGAGCTCCAGGGCAACGCCCGGGCGTTCACGTCCAACGACGCCACCAGAGCGCTGGTCACCGCGGACCCGCACGTGGCCGAGTACGACGTGCAACTCGCCGCGGGCGCCGATCCGAAGGCGTACCTGAAGGCCGTGACGGACGCCGACCCGAGCCTCTCGGCCTCCGTGGTCATGGCCGGCACGGACGGCGGGATCGTCGCCATCAAGTCCTTCACCACGATCTTCACCGTCCTGCTGTCGGTGGTCGCGGCGCTCGGCGTCTTCAACACGCTGCTGCTCACCATCCGCGAACGCCGCCGCGACCTGGGCATGTTGAAGTCGATCGGGATGACGCCGAGGCAGGTCGTCACGATGGTGGTGACCTCGGTGGCCTGGCAGGGCGCGGTCAGTGGGCTCATCGGCATCCCGGTCGGGATCGGGGTGCACCGGCTGATCGTCCAACACGTGCGGATCATGGACTTCCCGGAGGGGATGATCAACGTCTGGGGTGCCCCGCTGCTGACCGGCCTGGCGCTGGCCGGCGTGGTGATCGCCGTCCTCGGCGCCCTCGTCCCGGCCCGGTCGGCGGCCCGGCTGCCGATCGCCGAGGTGCTGCACAACGAGTGACGCGACCGCGGACACCTTCACGCCGCCCCCGTCCGGCCCCGCGCGGTGCACCGGGCGGGGGCGGCCCGGCCCCGGAGCGGGCCGGCGGCGGGACGGTCGTCGCTGTCGGGACTCCCCGGGGGCGGGGAGTCATGTCCGGGCCTGGGCGTTCACGGCGGGGCGCGCGTCACCGCCGTCCGCGCTCAGGCCCGCGAGCAGGCGCAGGCCGTCCTCGGAGGGGCTGCCGGGGGCCGCGGAGAGCACCAGCAGCTCCATGCCCGAGTCGTCCGGCAGCGCGAAGTTCTCGTGGTGCAGCTCCAGCAGTCCGACCAGCGGATGCCGGTACACCTTGGGCCCGTGGGTGCGGGCGCGCACGTCCGCACGGGCCCAGAGCCGGCGGAAGCGCTCGCTGCCCATCGCCAACTCGCCGATGAGCGAGGTCAGACGAGGGTCCTCGGGGTACTTGCCGGCGGCGAGGCGCAGGTGCCCGACCACGTCGAGGGTGCAGTTCTCCCAGCCCGCGTAGAGGCCGCGCTCGGCCTCCTCCAGGAAGATGTGACGGGCCGTGTTCAGGCCCGGTATCGGCCGGCCGTAGAGGAGCTCGGCGAGGCGGTTCCCGGCGAGCACGTCCAGGTGGTGATCCATGATCAGCGCCGGTGCGTGCGGCACCAGGCCGAGCACGCGCAGCAGTTCCGGCCGTACCCGCCCGCCCGGTGCCTTCGCGCGGCGACGGCGCTGCCGCGCGAGCCGGTGGAGGTGCCCGCGCTCGGTCTCGTCGAGGCCGAGGACGCGGGCGAGCGCGTCGAGGACCTGCTCGGACGGCTGGGTCGCGCGGCCCTGCTCCAGCCGAACGTAGTAGTCGACGCTGACTCCGGACAGGTGCGCGACCTCCTCGCGGCGCAGCCCCTCGACCCGTCGCCGGCTGTCGGTGGGGATGCCGACGGCGGCCGGGTCGACCCGGGAGCGCCGGGTCCGCAGGAAGCCCGCGAGATCGTCCATGGCTCCAGTATCGGCCACGGCGCTGCCCGTGAGGGTGGCCCTGCGGATACCAGGAAGTCCCGTCCGACGGAACGGGCGCCCCTGAACGACGGGTGCGGCGGCGCCCAGACTCGAAGGCACGCCCCGATCCGAGGGCCCCGCCCGATTCGGGGGCATCGGCCGCTTAACACCTTACGGAGTTCCCATGAAGACGCTCATCGTCTACGCCCACCCGGAGCCGAAGTCGCTCAACGCCTCGCTGAAGGACCTCGCGATCTCCACGTTGGAGGGCGCCGGGCACGAGGTGCGGGTGAGCGACCTGTACGCGATGGACTGGAAGGCCGTCGTGGACGCCGCGGACTTCGGCCCCGACGCGTCGAGTCCGCTGAAGGTCGCCCTGGACTCCGGCCGGGCCTTCGACGCCGGTACGCTCACCCCGGACGTCCTCGCCGAGCAGGAGAAGCTGCTCTGGGCCGACACGGTCATCCTCCAGTTCCCGTTGTGGTGGTACTCCATGCCCGCGATCCTCAAGGGCTGGGTGGACCGGGTGTTCACCTACCACTTCGCGTACGGCGTCGGCGAGCACAGTGCCACCAAGTACGGTGAGCGCTTCGGCGAGGGCACCCTCGCGGGCAGGAGGGCCCTGCTGTCGGTGACCGCCGGCGGCCCGGAGTCGCACTACGCCGCCCGCGGGATCAACGGCCCCATCGACGACCTGCTGTTCCCGATCCACCACGGCATCCTCTACTACCCGGGCATCGAGGCGCTGCCGCCGTTCGTGCTGTACGGCAGCGACCGGATGACCGACGAGGACTACCCGGACGTCGCCAAGGCCTGGGTGGAGCGCCTGCTCACCCTGGAGTCGACCGAGCCGATCGCGTTCCGGCGGCAGAACTTCGGCGACTACGAGATCCCCTCGCTGCACCTGAAGGAGGGACTGGAGACCGCGGGCCGTACGGGTTTCGGGCTGCACGTGCGCGGCTGACCGCCGGTCGGCTCGGGGTGGCATGTCGCCCCGGTCGGCAGGCCGCCCCGCTGCCGGAGGTGGCGCCGACCGATCCCGCCCACCCCCTGCACGGGTACGCCACCCTCCAGCGGATCCGTACAGGCCTGCTGTCCGTTCCTCCGCCTGTTCCTACGCCTCTTCCTACGCTTCTTCCCGCGCCTGCGACAAGGCAATGCGACGCCGTGCGAGATCGACATCGGTGATCTTCACGGTGAGCATGTCGCCGACCTCGACGCATCCGGGCGACTCGTCGAGGTCACCGGTGTGCACCAGCCCCTGCAAGCCGTCCTCCCGGTCTTCGACGCGTACGAAGACGCCGTTGCCGCGGAGCATGTTCCGGACGAGTTCCAGGCCTACGGTGATCGGCACCTGTGCGCCGTCGTGGAACCCGGCCACGCCGTCCGGGAGCAGGTCGGCCAGGCCGCGGCCGTCGACCGGTGGTTCCGGGCCGACGCGGGCGGCGCCGGCGATGTGCGGCTCGCGGTTCCCGGCCGAGTCGGCAGATTCGAAGGGCCGGGGCCCGTGGCAGTGGCGAGGTGCCGCTCTGGCACGCTGACCGCATGGACGATCTCGTGGGAACTCAGGCACCGGCCCGCCGTTTGACCGATCCCGACGAGGCGATCGCAGCGTTGGAGCTTGCGTTGCCGGGCCTGGCGGCCCTGCGGCTCCCGTGCCGCAGGGCCATCAACTGGTCTGTACTGGAGGCCGAGTTGGGGGCGGTCCTGCCGGCCGACTACAAGCTCTTCTGTGAGAGCTATCCGTCCCTCGTGATCGGCGACTTCCTGGGTGTCGGCGGTCCGGTACCCGGCTTCGAGGTCCGTTGGGTGCACGGCGCGCGGGAGAGCCTGGAGATCGTCGCGGAGTGGTGCGAGGAGGCCGACCTGGCCGTTCCGCTCCATCCGTATCCGACCCCGGGCGGCCTGCTTCCCTGGGCCGGTTCGACGCAGGGGGACCTCTTCCTCTGGAGCACCGGCCCGGCCGGCCCGCAGGAGTGGACCGTGACCGTCGCCTCGCGGAGTTCCGCCTGGTGGCACTACACGGGAGGGGCGGTTCAGTTCCTGGCCGACCTGGTCGGTGGCGTACTGGAGCCGTGGGCGTTGCCCCAGGTCCGTGCCGAGGTGATTGCCCGGTGAGGACGGGGCAGGCAGGCGGCGGACGCCGGGGCCGGCAGGGAGGGCGCCGTGCTGGTGGGTGCGGATCTTCGGTCGGAGGTGGGAAGCCGGTCGGGGCTGGTGGCTGACCTGCGCGAACGCGCTGCTCGGCGGCGGGCGGACTGCTTCCCTCGGTGTTCCCCCCGGGGGCTGGGGCCATGCCGAGCTGTCGCCGGCCGCCGAGAAAACTCTGCCTTGCGGCGAGCCCTGATCGGGCACCATCAGCGGATGGGCATGTTGGATGCGGTTGCAGGCAGAGTCTCGGGTGGGGCGACCGTGGTGTTCCGGCCGAGTGGGGCGTCGATGGTTCCCTTGATACGTAGCCGGCAGCAGGTGGTCGTCGCTCCGGTCGACCCGTCGAAGGTGGAAGTCGGCGACATCGTTCTCGCGCGGGTCACCGGGACGGTGTACCTGCACCTGGTGTCAGCGGTGGACCAGGCCCGTGGACGGGTGCAGATCAGCAACAACCGCGGCCGCGTCAACGGCTGGACCGGTCATGACCGTGTCTTCGGTATCTGTCTGGCGGTCGAGGGTGTCGCCCGGACCGGTGCGGAGGGCAAGACTCTCGGGGGCTCCTCGTCGGCCGCTCGCTGACCGAAGTCCACTGTAGCGGGATCGAATGAGCTGGTAGCCCTGTACTCGGTTGACGGCAGCAGGCGTTGGAGCATCCCGATCAGCCGCGGGACGATCAGCTCCGGTCCCGGTCGGGAGAGCGACGCCCTCTCCACGTCGCACGGGGTGACAACGGCATCCGGGTTGCCCCGGGTCTTCGCCGTGCCACCCGTGGCTCCGGGCAGGGCGGTTGACGCCGCGCGGAGCGCCGTCGCGTAGCAGGCGGGTCGGGTGCACGACCTCGAACTCCGCGCGCTCCCGACCACGCGGGCGCCTCCCGGCCGGGGCCGTGCGCGCGTCGAACCGGAACAGCTGCTTCCGTCGGAATGACAGCACGGCACGGTAACAAGATGTTAACCGGACCAGCACGGGTTCCTCGCGGGCACGGGTTTTGCCATCCGCATACCCGTGCTTTACTGGCGCTTGACGCAGCATCAGGTCACCAGGGGGTTACCGACGGTCAGCGGCGCGCGGGTCAGCCGTGCCCGGTGGCGGTTGCGGTCCTCGGGGGCCCAAGGCCTGTGCTGACGGGTACCCAGCCCGATCCGACCGCCCGCCCCCGCCGTCCACGGCGAGGGGGCAGAAGGAGGCACCCCCTCATGGAACCGCTGATCGACCGCGCCCGCGCCTTCCCGCAGCGCGCCGGCCGCGATCTCGACGGACTCGCCACCGGCCAGTCGCCGCAAGCGCTCTTCATCACCTGCTCGGACTCCCGGGTGGTGCCCACCCTGATCACCGGAGCCGACCCGGGCGACCTCTTCGAACTCCGGACCGCGGGCAACATCGTCCCGCCGTACCGCGCGGACGCCGCCGCCGGTGAGACCGCCACCATCGAGTACGCCGTGGAAGTCCTCGGAGTGCGCGACGTCGTGGTGTGCGGCCACTCGCACTGCGGGGCGGTCGGCGCGGTGGTGCGCGGCGACGACCTCAGCGTGACACCCGCCGTCCGCTCCTGGCTGCGCAACGCGGACCCGAGCGTTCTGCGGGCCGACGGGACGGACGTCTTCGACCCGACCGTGGCCGGGCCGGTGCAGCGGCACGTCCTCGCCCAGCTGGAGCAGCTGCGCGGCTACCCGGGCATCGCCCGGAGGCTGCTCGACGGCCGGGTACGGCTGCACGGCTGGTTCTACGAGGTCCACACCGGGCTGGTGCTCGCGCACCGGGCCGACTCCGGACTCTTCCTTCCGCTGTGACCGGGCGCCTGCCCTGCGTCCCCTCCATCGATCCGAGGACATGATGACCCGTCGTCCCGCCCTTCGGCCCGCCGCCGACCGCTCGCCCGGCCAGCTCCGGCTGGCCGACCTGCGAGCCGACCTGCCGGCCTCCCTCGTCGTCTTCCTGGTCGCGCTGCCGCTCTGCGTCGGCGTGGCCGTCGCCTCCGGCGTGCCGGCCGAACTCGGCCTGATCACCGGCATCGTCGGCGGGCTGCTCACCGGTCTGCTGCCGGGCAGCAGCCTCCAGGTGTCCGGGCCCGCCGCCGGGCTCACCGTCCTGGTGTTCGCCGCCGTCCAGGAGCACGGGCTCGCCACCCTCGGCGTGATCACCGCCGCCGCCGGGCTGCTCCAGCTCGCGATGGGCGCCCTGCGCCTGGGGCGGCTGTTCCGCGCCATCTCGGTCTCGGTGGTCCAGGGCATGCTGGCGGGGATCGGCCTGGTGCTGATCTCCGGTCAGCTCTACGCCCTGGCCGACGCCAAGGCGCCGGCCGGCGGACTCGGCAAGCTCGCCGGCTTACCCGCTCTCCTCGCCGACACCGCGGCCTCGCCGGGGGCGCTCACCGCCGCCGCGGTCGGCCTCGGCACGGTGGCCGTCCTGGTGCTCTGGCCCAGACTCCCCGCCCGGGTCAGGATCGTGCCGGCGCCGCTGGTCGCCGTCGCCGCGGCCACCGCCGCCACCGCCCTGTTCGACCTCTCCGTCGGCAAGGTCGAGGTCGCCGGCCTGGCCGGGGTGATCGACGTCCCAGGCGGCTCGGACCTGGCGGCGCTCGGCGACGTCGCCGTCCTCGGCACGGTGCTCGCGTTCGCCCTGATCGCCTCCGCCGAGAGCCTGTTCAGCGCCGCGGCGGTGGACCGCCTGCACGACGGCGCGCGCACCCAGTACAACCGGGAGCTGATCGCCCAGGGTGTCGGCAACACCGTCTGCGGTGCGCTCGGCGCCCTCCCGATGACCGCCGTCATCGTGCGCAGCGCCGCCAACGTCCAGGCCGGGGCGCGGACGAAGGCCTCCCGCGTCCTGCACGGCGTCTGGCTGCTGCTGTTCGCCGCACTGTTCCCCGCCGCCCTCTCGGTCATTCCGCTCGCCGCGCTGGCCGGCGTCCTGGTGCACGCCGGGGCCAAACTGGTGCCGGCCAGGGCGCTCGTCCCGCTGTGGCGGGCCCACCGCGGGGAGGCGGTGATCCTGGTGGCCACGGCGCTCGCGGTCGTCGTGACCAACCTCTTCGAGGGGGTGCTGCTCGGCCTGCTGCTCTCCGTGCTGAAGAGCGCCTGGGACACCTCGCAGCTGCACGTGGACGTCGACCGGCGCGGCGACGGTCCGGTCCGGGTGACGCTCGCCGGCAACGCCACCTTCCTGCGCCTGCCCCGGCTGCTGGACACGCTGGAGCAACTGCCGACCGGGCGGATCGTCCACCTGGACCTGAGCGGTCTGCGGCACCTCGACCATGCCTGCCGGAGCGCGCTGGAGACCTGGGAGGAACGCCACAACCGGGTGGGCGAGTCGGTCGTCGTCCGCGTCACGGCCGGCGTCTGAGCGCGGGTGCCCCCGGCCTGTCGGCGGCCGGGTCCGGCCCGGGCCGGGAGGCCGCTGCGCCCCTGGAATTCGCCGGGAAGGGCAGGGGGCGCAGCGACCTCCTCCGGGGTCGACGGCCCGCGGAGTGCGCCGGTCAGACCAGCGCGGCCTGCCGGGGGCGGCGGGCCAGCCGCTCCAGCAGCGAAGCCCGGTGGGTCTCGTCCGCGGCGAGGGCGATGGCGGTCCACGCCATCGCGAGGCCGCCGTCGAGGACGGCCCGGTCGGCGCCGGCACCGGTGCCGTACCGGGTGAAGTCCGGGTGGTGCATGATCGTGTCGCCGGTGCCGTAGCCGATCGCCGGGTGGATGGTGGGGACGAGGTGGGAGACGTTGCCCATGTCGGTCGAGCCGCCGCGCATCCCGGTGGTGGCCGGTGCGACGGTCCGGCCGAGCAGGCCGGCCGCCTCGGTGTAGAGCCGGCTGATCTCCACGTCCTGGCGCAGGTCGGCGTAGTCGTTGCCGACGGTCCGCAGGTCGAGTTCGGCGCCGGTGGCCAGGGCCCCGGCCTCGAAGCAGGCGCGGATCGCCCGCTGGAGCTCGCGCAGGTCCTCGGCGCTCTCCGCGCGGCAGTCGTACGAGGCGGTGGCGCGCGCGGGGATGACGTTCGGCGCGTCGCCGGCGGTGTGGACGACGCCGTGCACCACACCGCCGGGCAGCATCTGCTGTCGCTGGAGGCCGATCGCCACCTGGGCGAGGGTCATGGCGTCGGCCGCGTTCACACCCCGGTGCGGCATCGCGGCCGCGTGCGCCGCCCGGCCGGTGTACGACACCTGCCAGCTGCTGATCGCCAGCGAGGTCATGCCGACGCCGTCCTCGGGTGCGGCGTGGACCATCATCGCGGCCGCGACGTCGTCGAACGCGCCGCCGCGGAGCAGGTCGACCTTGCCGCCGCCGTACTCCTCCGCCGGGGTGCCGAGCAGTTTGACGGTGACGCCGAGCTCGTCGGCGACCTCGGCCAGGGCCAGCGCGGCCGCCACCGAGGCGGCGCCGTTCACGTTGTGCCCGCAGGCGTGGCCGATCCCCGGCAGGGCGTCGTACTCCGCGCAGATGCCGATCACCAGGTCGCCGCTGCCGGCGGTCGCGGTGAACGCGGTCGGCAGCTCGCACACGCCGCGCCGCACGGCGAAACCGGAGGACTCCATCAGGTCGGCGATCTTCGCCGCGGACCGGTACTCCTCGTAGGCGACTTCGGGCTCGGCGTGCAGGCTGTGGCTCAGCGCGAGCACGTCGTCCTGACGGGCGGTGAGTCGGGCCCTGGCGCGCTCGCGCAGCGACTCGGCTTCGGTGGACAGGGACACGGGGGGCCTCCGGGCAGGGGTCGGGGGAGCGGCAGCGGTCGGGGGAGTGGGGGAGAGGGCGCCGGTCACCGGGTGTCCGGCGCGCGGTAGAGCAGCGCCAGTGCGGCGCCGAGGGCGGCGACGCCCGCGGCCAGGGTCCAGGCCGTGGTGTAGGCCCCGACGCCCGGCAGCACCTGGCCGGCGGCGGTGTGCGCGGCGAAGACCGACAGCACCACGGCGGCGCCGATCGAACCGCCCACGTTGATCAGCAGTTCGTTGATCCCGGAGCCGACCGACGTCCGGTCGTGCGGCACCGCCTCCACCGCGAGGGTGCGGGTGGAGTGCTGGAGGAAGCCCGTCCCCACCCCGGAGACCACGCCGAGCAGCAGGAACACCGGGAGTGAGCCGTGCCAGGCGGCCAGGGATCCGTACCCGGCGGCCATCAGCAGCGAACCGATCACCAGCGTGCCGCGGTCGGAGAGCGCCCGGGCGACGGCCGGGCCCGCCAGCGCGCCCGCCGCGAGCGCCAGCATCCCGGGGACCGAGGCGACGGCGATGCCCAGCGGGTCCAGGCCCATGCCGTACCCGGACTCCGCCGCACTCGTCCCGAGGAACACGGCGTTGGCGACCGGGAGCCCGATCATGCAGAACGTGAAGGCCAGGGTCACCACCGAGACCACCGCCACGCCGCGCCGGGCGAACATCCGCACGTCGATCATCGGCTCCGCCGTGCGCCGCTCCACCGCCACCCAGAGGGCGAGCAGCGCGACACCGCCGAGCAGGCAGGCGAGCGTCCGCGCCGACGTCCACTCCCACCCCGGCGCACCGCCCTGCCCGAGTCCGAGCATCACCGCCACCATGCCCGCGCTCAGCAGCACCCCGCCGGCCCAGTCCACCCGGCCGCCCGGCCGGTGTCCGCTCTCCGGCAGCAGCGGCCAGGTCACCAGCATCGCCGCCGACACCGCGACCGCGGGCAGCCAGAGCGCCGCCGTCGGGCTGTCGACGAACCGGGCGATCAGGCCGCTGGACAGCAGGCCCACCGCCAGTCCGGCGACCAGTGCCGTGACCATCAGGCTGACGCCCCGGCGGCCCTCCGCCGCCGTGCCGCGGCCGCGCAGGATCCCCATCAGCAGCGGGAAGAAGCCCGCGAACGCACCCTGCAGCACCTGCCCGACCAGCAGGATCCCGATCGACCGGCCGGCGCCGACCAGCAGCGAACCGGCCAGCACGATCGCCAGATTCCACCGCAGCACCCGGCGGTGGCCGTACAGGTCGCCCAGCCGCGAGAGCACCGGCGTGAACGCCACGCTGGCGAGCAGGTTCGCGATGCTGAGCCAGTTGAGCTGCGCGGCGCTCACGTGCAGGACGGACGTCAGGGCCTTCAGCAGCGGCGACAGGAATCCCTGGGTGATGCCGCTGGTCAGCTCCACGACGGCCACAGCGGCCAGGACGGCTGCGGTCGACAGTGGTCTCGCGCTCTTCCCGGCCACGACGGCCGGCACGGTGGTCTCACTCATACGGGGCGGTACCTGTTCTCGATGGGCGGCCGGGGCCGCCGCGGGGGAGTGGCGGAAACAGGCTGCAAATGTGGACCCCGAGCGAATTTCAGGGCAATATCTTCCTTCCAGATCGGGCGAAAGCAGCACTGGGGCCGTTGTGGCGGCGGAAAACCGGCGTGCGGGACCTCGCCGGAACCGGTGTCGGACACCCCGATGCAGCCCCCGACGCCCCGCCGGTACGCCCTCGGCCCGCCCCTCGGCCCGCCCGACCGCCCCCCGATCAACTCCCCAACCAGCCCCTCGCAGGCCCCTCGCCAGCTCCGAACCAGCTCCGAACCACCCACCGAGGCCCCCATGAGCCGTCCCCCCGCCGAACCCCCACGCCCGGCCTCCGCCTCCGTCGCCTCCCCCACCCCCGTCCTCGACACCATCGACCTCGCCGTCCTGCGACTGCTGCGCCGCCGCCCCCGCGCACCGCTCGCCGACGTCGCCACCGCTCTCGGCATCCACGAACGCACCGTCGCCCGCCGGCTGGACCGACTGACCGCCACCGGGCGGATCCGCTTCACCGCCGTGCTCATCCACGACTTCCTCGGCGGCTCACTGATCGCCGAGCTCGCCGTCCGCTGCGCCCCCGGCCGGCTCCACGACACCGCGCTGGCCCTCGCCCGCCGCTCCGACACGCACTCCGTCGAGGTCGCCACCGGCACCCCGGAGGTCTTCGTGGAGATGGCCGTGCCCGACCAGCGCCACCTGTTGAACGTCGTCGACGGCTCGATCGCCCGGATGGACGGCGTCACCGGCGTGCACTCCCAGGTCGTCCTGCGACTGCTGCTCACCGCCAACGACTGGGCGCCGTTCGACGACGAACCGACCGAGCTGCGCCGCGCCGTCAGCGAGGGCCGGCCGCTGCCCGAGCCGATCGCCGTCGACGAACTGGACGAGCAGTTGGTGGCCCTGCTGCAGGCCGACGCGAGGATGTCGATGACCCGCCTGGCCCGCGAGCTGCGGGTGGGGGAGAGCACCGCCCGCCGCCGGATGGCCCGACTGATGGGCTCGCACATCCTGCACCTGCGGCTGGAGGCCGAACCCGAACTGCTCGGCTTCCCGGTCGAGGCCCGGTTCCGGCTGGCCGCCGCGCCGGAGGAGCGCTCCGCCGTCCTGCGGGCGCTCGGCCGCGAGCCCGCCGTCCGCCACCTCGTCCTCACCACCGGCACCCACAGCCTCCTCGGCTACTCCAGCCACCGCACCCTGGAGGAACTGGACGCCTTCACCACCCGCGCCTTCCGGGACGCCGGCAGCGCGGTCGAGACGGCCCTGCTGATGCGCAGCTACAAGCGCGTCGGGCGGATGGCCGCCTGAATGCCCCGGGCGGCTCCGCCCGTCGGCGGCACCTCGGTGGTCGGGCCCGGCCCGGGCCGTCCGGTCGGATCCCCGCGGTCGTGCGCGACGGCTGTCCTCCCGGCGGTCCGGCTGGCACCATACGTGCGACAAACGTGTGCGACGGCGGCCCGTCGGGCGCCCGGGGCGAGGGGGAGTGATGGGCATCCTGGACGTCGTGGTGGCCGTCGGGTCGGTCGCGCTGCTGCTGCGGGCGCTGGTGCGGCGGGGGCCGACGCCGGGGCCGTTGCTGCTGGCGCTGGTGTTCGGCGGGCTCGGCCTGTGGCGGGGGCTGGGCCCGGGGCCGGGTTGGCTGCTCGGGCCGGCGGTCGGCCTGTTGGGCGTGACGGTGCTGGACTTCGTCGTCGCCGCACGCCTGAGCGCGCGGATGCCCCGGACCGATCCGGCCGAGGTGAAGGAGCAGTTGCTGGCGGACTGTCGCCGTGCCGACGGGCGGCAGCAGTTGACGCTGGCCGTCGCCCCGGGCGGCGCCGTGATGATGGACGGCGTGTGGCCGGACGCCGTCCGGCGGGACGCGGTGATGGTGACCGGCGGCTGCCCGGTCTGCCTGGTCGAGGAGGTGACGGCCGAGCTGGCCGGCCCGGAGGCGAGCGCCCTGGCCGGCTACCGCCGCGACCGGGCCGCCGGTACGAACCGGCTGGTCGTGCTGCGTCGTCGTGGTGACGGCTGGGAGGCGGCCCTGGAGCCGGTACGGGCCTCCTCGCGGCCGCATCGGCCGGCGGGCTGCGCGGTCCACGGCTGAAATCCGGGCCGGCCGATCAGGGCCGGGCCTCGACGGCGGCGGGTGCTCCACCCGGTACGGGCGGGCCGCCGGCTACTGAGGCTCGTACCGCCGCTTCTCCACCACGAGGGGCAGGCCGTCGATCTCGGCGGCCCGCAGTTCGGCCGGGGTCTCGGCGTCCGGGGCGACGGTGACCTCCAGGACGAGCCGGCCGTCGCGGAGCTTGACGCCGATCCCGGTGACGCCGGGCAGCGCCATGATGTGCGGCTCGTTCCTCTTCTGTACCCGCACGGCCTGCTCGTGGCTGGTGTCCATGCCCCTATTGTGCACAGTTTGTATAGATGTCAACCCGCTGGCTCATGTCGTTGCGCGGATCCTTCGTGCGCGGTCCAAGGTGATCCTCGTTGTCCCCGAGAGGAGAACCGAGGATGCCTTCCGTAGAAGAGCTGGTGGCCATCAAGGAGCGGGTCGAGCAGCGCTTTCTCGACCAGCCCGGCGTGACCGGGATCGACGTCGGCTACAAGGTCGTCGGCGGCGAGCGGACCGGCGAGATCGCCGTCCGCGTGTACGTGGCGAGGAAGACCGACGACGTCCCACTCGATCAGCGAGTCCCGCCCGACATCGACGGCGTGGTCACCGACGTGCTGGAACGGACCTACGAGCTGCACGTCGCCGCCCGCCCGCTCGGGGTGTCCCTGCAGTCCGACACGACGCACTACACCACCCTCCAGGGCGGCGTCAGCATGGGCCCGAGCCGAGCGGTCGGCGGCTTCGTCTACGCCGGGACACTGGGCGCCGTCGTCATCGACAACACCACCCAGGCCCATGTGGCGCTGACCAACTTCCACGTCGCCGCCGTGGACTCGACCTGGCAGACGGGCGACCGGATGGTCCAGCCCAGCCGCATCGACACGGGAGTGGTCCCCACCGACGAGTTCGGCGCGATCCTGCGTGCCACCCTGTCGGACGCCGTGGACGGCGCCGTCATCTCCATCGACCCCGGCCGCGCCACCTCGTGCCAGATCGTCGACATCGGCGACGTGCGGGGCACCAAGACCGCGGCCCTCGGAACGGCGGTCCGCAAGCGCGGCCGGACGACGGGCCTGACCTACGGCACGGTGGACGGCATCTCCGCCTCCGTCCGGCTGGACTACGGCGACGGGCTCGGCGTGCACGTCCTGACCAACCAGGTGAGCATCGCCGCCGACACCCCCCGCAACGCGGTCTTCTCCGACCACGGCGACTCCGGCTCGGTCATCGTCGACGACGGCGGCTTCGTGATCGCCCTGTTGTTCGGCGGCTCGGGGTCGAACACCGTGGGCAACCCGATCGCCGCCGTCGAGTCGGAGCTCGACATCTCGCTGTGCGTCGGCCGGAAGAGCATCGTCAAGGACCTGAAGGACGGTCAGAAGGACTTCACCAAGGACAAGGAGCTGCACAAGGACCTCAGCAAGGACAAGGAACTGCACAAGGACCTCGTCAAGGAGAAGGAACTGCAGAAGGAGCTCATCAAGGAGAAGGAGGTCCTGGAGCACAAGCAGCTCAAGGACGTCATCGACGTCCACAAGCCGCCGGAGCTCCCGCCGGGCCTGCCGGGCGGGCCGCCGCCGGTCGGCGCCCCGTCCGCGTTCGAGCAGCGGCTGAGTGCGATCGAGGCCCAACTGGCCCGGCTGAGCACCTTCATCGAACCGGGGCAGCGCCCCGACCTGCGCGGTGCGGCGTTCTCCAACGAACCGCAGGCGCCCGACCCGGGGACCGAGGAGCTGCGCGCGGCGCTGGAGAAGCAGGCGGCGGACGCCGCGGCGGCCAAGGCCGCGTTCGACACGCCCCAGATGTGACCGGCGGGCCGGCGAGACGGGAGAAGGCGCGGTGCTGCTGATCCTCTGCGGGTTGAACGATCCCGGCGCGCTGTGGTTCGCCCGGCGCGTCGCGGCCGACGGCCTGCGCTGCACGCTGCTCCCCACCGAGCTGCTGTCCTTCGCGCGCCGCCGCTCCCACCGGCTCGGCGGCCACCGGAGCGGCGACCCGCACACCGTCATCGAACTGACGGACGGTGCGGTCGTCGACACCGCGGACGTCACCGGCGTGCTCAACCGGACGGTCGCGCCGCCGGCCGACGCCTGGCGGCACGCGCCGGCGCAGGAGCGCGAGTACGCCACGGCCGAGCTGCACGCCTTCTCGCTCAGCTGGCTCGCCGGCCTGCGCTGCCCGGTCCGCAACCGACCCACCCCGCAGTGCCTGGCCGGGCCCGTCCCCGACCCGCTGCGGTGCTGGGCCGCCGCACGGGCGGCCGGGCTCGACTGCGCACCGGTCCGGCTCGGCACCGACCACCCGTGGACGTCCGTCGACGCCGTCCCGGCCGGGGCCGGGCGGGCGCTGCCCCGGCCGACGCGCGCCGTCCGGGCGGTCTGCCTGGACGGACACGTCGTCACTCCGGACGTCCCCCCGAAGGTCGCCGCGGCGGTGCCGGCCCTGTGCGCCGCGGTCGGCGCGGACCGCGCCCTGATCGGCGTCGACTTCCTCGTCGACGGCGACCACTGGCGCTACGCCGGCCTGTCGCCCCTGCCGGACCTCCGGGCCGGCGGGGACGACCTCTACCGGCCGCTGCTCACCGCGCTGGGGCAGCGATGACCACCCTGCTCTGGGGCGTGCCCAGCGAACCTCCGATGGCGATGGTCGCCGCCGCGCTGGCGGCGCGCGGCGCCGAGCCCGCCGTGGTCGATCCGCGCGCCGCCGGCGCGGCCATCGACCTGGCCCTGTCCGGTGCCCACGGCGAGCGGCTGCTCGACGGCGTCCTGCGCCTGGGGGACCGGGTGATCGAACTGGGATCGGTCACCGGCATGTACCTCCGCCCGGTGGAGCCCGCGTTCGCACCCGGCCTCGCACCCGGCGACCGCGTGCGCGCGCAACGGGTGCACGACACCCTGCTGAGCTTCACCGAGCTCGCCGACGCCCTCGGCGGCTGCCGGCTGGCGAACCCGCTGTCGGCCATGGCCTCCAACATGTCCAAGCCGTACCAGGCCCAGCTGATCGCCCGTCACGGCTTCTACATCCCCGCCACGCTGGTCTCGGACGACCCCGACGAGGTCCTCGACTTCGTCGAGCGGCACGGCAGGGTCGTCTACAAGTCGACGAGCGGCATCCGGTCCATCGTCACCGCCTTCGACCCGGTCCGCGACCGCGACCGGTTGGCCCGGCTCCGCTGGTGCCCGGTCCAGTTCCAGGAGCTCCTGGACGGCCCCGACGTCCGGGTCCACACCGTGGGCGACCGGGTGCTCGCGGTCATCCTCGACACCGCCGCCGTCGACTACCGCTACGCCAGGGCGCAGGTCGGGTCGGACGCGCGGCTGCGCCCGCACGCACTTGACGCGGAGCTCGCGGGGCGCTGCGTCGCGCTCGCCGCCGACCTGCGCCTGCCGTTCGCCGGCATCGACCTCAAGGTGATGCCGGACGGGCGGGTGGCCTGCTTCGAGGTGAATCCGTCACCGGGTTTCTCCTGGTTCGAGGCGGAGACCGGGGTGCCCATCGCCTCGGCGGTCGCGGACTGGCTGCTGACCCCGGCCTGAGCGGACCGTCCCGGTCGGGCTCCCGTCCGGCTCGGGCGCTCGCCCGGTGCCGGGAGCGGCCGGGCGGGGAGCGGTGGGCCGCTGGTTCGGGATTCCGGCGGCTTCGGGTGCTCAGCGGGCGGCTTCGATGCCGACCAGGATGAGGTCGATGCCGGCCAGGAACTGCTCGCGGTCGTCGTGGTCGGGCAGCTGCGCCGCCACCTGGTGGAGGAAGGGGTACTCGGCGGGGGCGAGCTGCACCCACCGGTCGGCGACGGCGGCGAGGAAGGCCGACCGGTCCGTCCCGCGCGGCACGAGGCGGGCGCCCGCGGCGTACTGCCCGGCCAGGCCGAGGACGTAGTTGACGAGCGCGGAGGCGCAGTCGAACTGCGCTCGTTCGGGGACGCCGAGTGCCCGGAGCTGCCCGCCGACGCCCTCGAAGATCTGCAGCACCGCCGACTGCCACGGCTCGCGGGAGAGCTGGGTGCCCACCCAGGGGTGCGCGTCGATGGCGTCGAACACTCCGAGGGCGATGGATCGGATCGTCTCCCGCGGCGGCGCGGCACTGACCACCTCGGTCATGACCCCGGCGACGACGTGGTCGGCGGTGGCCGCGAGCAGCTCGTTCTTGTTGGCGACGTGCCAGTAGATCGCCCCGCTCCCCGTCGCCAGGCGCGCCGCGAGGGCGCGGAAGGTGAGGGCGCTCTCGCCGTCGGCGTCGAGGATCTCGATCGCGCTCTCGACGATGCGCTCCTTCGAGAGCGCGTCCGCGCGTCGTTCGGTCCGCTCACTCCTGGTCGTCATGGGCTCCATTTTGACACGTCTGGAACGATGTTCCACACTGGAGTCATGGAACGGCGTTCCAGTCCGCTCGACAGCTCGAAGCCGGACCACTCGAATCCGGACCGCTCGAAGCCGGAAGCTCGAAAGGGAGAAGAACATGACGAAGACACCGAACACCCCGGTCACGATCGTCGGCGCGGGCCTCGGGGGCCTCACCCTCGCGCGCGTCCTGCACGTCCACGGCATCCCCGTCACGGTCTACGAGAGCGACCCCTCGGCCGAGTCCCGCACGCAGGGCGGCCAGCTCGACATCCACGAGGACGACGGGCAGCGCGCGCTCGCGGACGCCGGCCTCACCGAGGAGTTCCGGGCGATCATCCACGAGGGCGCCGAGGCGGTGCGGGTGCTCGACCCCGACGGCGCGGTGCTGCTCGACGCCCCCGACGACGGCGCGGCGGGGCGTCCCGAGGTCCTCCGCGGCGACCTGCGCCGGATCCTGCTCGAATCGCTGCCCGACGGGACGGTGCAGTGGGGCCACAAGGTCACCGGTGTCCGGTCCGTCGGCGACGGCCGGCACGAACTGGCCTTCGCCGACGGCTCGACCGTGACCAGCGGCCTCCTCGTCGGAGCCGACGGCGCCTGGTCACGGATCCGGCCGCTGCTCTCCGACGCGCAGCCCCGGTACGTCGGCACGACCTTCGTCGAGACCTACCTGTACGACGTCGACACCCGGCACCCCGGCACGGCCGAGGCGGTCGGCGCCGGCGCGATGTACGCGCTGACCCCGGGGAAGGGGATCGTCGCGCACCGTGAGGCGGGAGGCATCCTGCACACCTACGTCGAGCTGAACCGCTCCGCCGAGTGGATCGCCGACATCGACTTCACCGACCCCGCCGCCGCACGGGCCCGGGTCGCGGCGGAGTTCGACGGGTGGGCGCCGCACCTCACCGCGCTGATCACCGACGGTGAGACCGCCCCCGTCGCCCGAATGATCCACACGCTCCCGGACGGACACCGCTGGGAGCGCGTGCCGGGAGTGACGCTCCTGGGCGACGCCGCACACCTGATGCCGCCGTCCGGCGACGGCGCGAACCTCGCGATGTTCGACGGCGCCGAACTCGGCAAGGCGATCGCCGCCCACCCCGACGACGTCGAGGCGGCACTGACCGCCTACGAGGAGGCCCTCTTCCCGCGCAGTGAGGCCTTCTACGCGGACGCGCGCGAGATCCTGGACATCTGCCTCGGCGACCGCGCGCCGTTCGGGTTCATCGACTTCTTCGGCGGCGACTCCCAGGCACAGCACGCGGTGCAGGCGCAGTCCTGAGCCGCCACCCGATCGGACGGGTGGCGTCCGACGGCGCCCGCCGGTCGCAGCGGGGCCCGCGGCGCTATTCGAAGTCCGAGCAGCTGAAGATCTCCTGGACGAGGCCCGCCCGCGCCTCCCAGAGGTCGAAAACATCCTGCTTGCCGCGGGCGGCCCGGATTTCCTCCCTGGTGTTCCGGAAACAGGCGAGATCCCCCATGAAACCGAAGCCGGCCGGGGAGTACTCGGAAAGGGAACAGGTCGCGCAGGCCTGTACGGCCGCGCCGTGTTCGCGCGCGCCCTTCCGCAGATCCAGTAGTGCGGATTCGAGATCGCCCACCCGCTCGGTTCCCACGTCACCCTCCGGCAGGGAGAGGCCCAGCGAAACGCCGTGGTCCCCGCCCGTGCTGGTGAACCGCACCGTCATCGGGAGCTTCTCGACCTCCCCGCCGATCCTGACGTCGACGGGAGTCTGCCAGGTGAGGACGTATGCGCGCAGTTCGTTGAACCGGTCCGTCTCGGGCGGCTCCGCGGTCCGCGCCGGCGCACCCACCAGCTCCAGGGCGTCGGGGCTGCGCCCCTCGTACCGGTTCCCCCTGAACTCCAGCCGAAGCAGTTGACCGTCGTTCTCCAAGGTCCCCTGGGTCTCGCCCCATCGATCGGTGACCGTTGCGACCGCGGTCAAGGGCTGCGCGTAGGTGAACGTCTCCTCCATGGGGCCAGTGTGGCCGGTCCGGCGCGCCGGCGAGAGCGGATGCCGGGTCGCTCCAAGGAGATTCCAAGCGGATTCCAAGCCGAGCGGACGGGATTCCCGTCGGGTCATGGGCGGACACGTCTCCATCAGAAAGACGTATCCGAACAGAACCTATTCGCGGGAATTCCCGTGACCTTGGGGCAGGAATTCGGAGACGTACGGGCAGAGGCCGCCGACGGGCTTGGTCGGGCGGGTGCCGGCTTGGTTGGCTGGGCGCCGCCGCCGAACGGCCGGCACTCCTACGAACATCACGAGGCAGCCATGAAGAAGACCACCTGGATCCGGACGATGGGCACGGCGGCCGTCTCGGCAGCGGTCGCCGCCACCTGCCTGATCACCGCCGGGCCGGCGAACGCTGCGACGTCGGGCCAGTTCACGCTCTGCTCCGACGGGTACTTCAGCTCGTACGCCGTCTTCCCGTACCGGCACCTGAGCACCAAGGTCGTGGCGCCGGGCACCTGCAGCACGCTCTACTTCGGTGGCGACGGGACGGAGTACGTCGAGCTCTACGTGGCCGGCAGCGGCCAGGGCATCGGCGGCTTCACCTACCAGCGCGGCGCGGGCACCGGCGTCTCCACCACCGGGAACGCCTCCTCCCCGGGCTACTACCGCTGGTGACACCCCCCGGGCCGGTGCCGTCCACCCGCGGGCGGACGGCACCGGCCCGGAGCATTCACAGGGGCCTGCACGGCCGGCCAGCGGAGCCGGGCCGCGGCGGGCGTCACACGGGCAGCCCCGCGACGGAGGCCTGCGCGGTCGCGGCGAGGTGATCCGCACCCCAGAGCGCGGCGACCCGCTGCGCCCCGGCGAAGGCCTCCTGGGCGGCGGTGGTGTCCCCGAGCAGCGCGTGCAGCTCGCCGAGCGCCTGGGCCAGGGGGCGGGTGCAGAACGCGGTGGTCGCCGCCGAGCCGAGCTGGTCCCTGATCGGTTCGAGCAGGGGGATCAGGCGGGCGGCCGCCCGGCGGTCCTCGAAGAGGCAGGCCAGCCTCGCCCGCGCACCGAGCCGGACACCGTAGAAGTGGTCGCGCGGCGGGTCGCGGTGGAAGCGGACGGCCCGGGCCTCGTCGGTCTTGCCCTGCAGGGCCAGGACCAGGGCGAGCGCCTCGCCGCCGTGCGGCCCCCAGGTCTCGTACACCGTGCGCGTGTGCGGCTCGATCTCCCGCACCCGGCCCTGGTTGAGCCTGATGGTGATCAGTCCGCGGGTGTAGATGTCCGCGCCGTGCCAGGGGTTGTGGCCGCTGAGGCGCTCACGGACCCGAAGGTAGGACGCCTCGGCCTCGTCGAACTCGCCACGCGCGTGGGCGAGCATCGCCAGCGTGGACATGCTCGCGGCCTCCGCCCCCACGATGTGGAAGCGGCGGGCGATGCCCAGTCCCCGCTCACCGTGACGGGCCACGGCCTCGGCGTCGTTGCGGATCGCCGCGATCATCGAGTCGACGTGCTCGCAGACCCACTGATGGGCCGGCAGCTCGTGGCGGCGGACGAGGTCCCGGAGCTCGGACACCACCGCCGAGCAGCGTTGAAGCTGGTGCTCGTGCGGCATCAACTTGGTCATCGTGGTGAAGGCCGCGGCGAGCAGGGCCGGGTCGTCCGCGCGGCGGGCGATCGCCAGTTGCCGCTCCGCCGCCTCGACCACCCGCTCGGAGCCCGAGTCGGCCAGCTCCTCCACGAGTCGTTGCAACAGGCGCGCCACCACGGCCGGTGGCAGGTCCGATCGGGCGAGCAGGCGCTCCAGGGTGTCGACGACGTGGTCGTCGACCGCCCAGTGCCGCCGGGTCAGCCACGGCGTCGGTTCGGTCCACGCGGCGAAGGCGGCCGCCACCAGGTCGTCCCGTCCGACGTCGCGCGCCTCCTGCACCGCACGCTCGCCGGTGTCCTGCGCGGCGCCCACGGAACCTGTCCTGACCTGCGCTCGCATCAACCGGCCGTAGAGGTCGACGAGCCGCTCGGCACGACCCTCCGCGGTGCTGGGGATGCGGTCGGCGACGGTGACGGCGTTGGTGATGAGGTCCACGGCGACGTCGTGGGCGTACCGGCGCTCGGCGCGCTCCGCCGCCCGGACGGCGTACTCGACGGCGGACTCGGCCTTGGCCGGGTCGGCGGACCGAAGGAAGTGCAGGGCCAGGGCGTCGAGATCGTTGGGGTGGAGCCGCTCCATCACCTCGGCGAGCCGGCCGTGCAGCGCGCAGCGTCGCATACCGCTCAGGTCGGCGTAGGCGACGTCCCGCAGGAGGACGTGGGTGAACCGGACACGTCCGGGTGTCGGCTCGGTGAGCAGACCGGCTCCGACGCAGGCCTCCAGCGCGTCGAACACCTGGGCCGGCGTCAGGTCGGCCGCCGCCACCAGGACGTTGACGTCCGCCTCCCGGCCGCAGGCGGCCGCCAGGCGCAGCACGGAGAGCTGAGCGGCCGACAGCGCGGTCAGCCGCAGGCGCAGCACGTCGCGGATGGCCTCGGGCACCTCGGTGACCGCCTTGAGGCTGCCCTCGGCGGCCAGTAGGCGGGCGCTCTCGGTGACGAAGAACGGGTTGCCGCCGGTGCGTTCGGTGAGGGCGGCGACCGTCTCCGCGCCGACGGGAACCCCGCACAGGGTGTGCAGCACCTCGGCGACCTCGGGCGTGTCGAGTCCGCGCAGGTTCAGTCGGTGGGCGGCGAGGCGGGCGAGTTCGGCCTGCAGGGGGCCCAGAAGTGGCCCGGACTCGTCGGGGCGGAAGGCCGCCACCACCAGCACCGGCGCCCGTAGCGAGGCCGCGCGGTTCAGGAGCATCAGGGTCTCGGCGTCGGCCCGGTGGAGATCGTCCATGAAGAGGGCGAGGGGCTGCTCGGCCGCCGCCTTGGCGAGCCAGTGCTGCAGGGCGGTGTGCACCCTGAAGCGGCCGGCGGCCGGATCGGCCGGCACCGGCGTACGGGTGTCGCCCGGGTGCAGGAGGGCGGCCAGCGGTCCGGTGGCGGTGGGGGGTGAGATCCTGGCGAGCTCCCGCAGGGCCTGCACCCACGCCCAGGCCGGGGGAGCGCCCTCGCCCTCGGGGCACTGGCCGGTGATGACGGTCCAGCCCTCGGTGCGCAGCGCGCGCCCGAAGTGCTCCAGCAGAGTCGACTTCCCCGAACCGGCCTCGCCGGCGAGCATCACCACGGCGCCGTGGCGGGCGGCCGAGCGCGCCGCCTCCGTCAGCATCCGCAGCTCAGCCCGGCGGCCGATCAACAGGCCGTCCCCCCGGGCGCGGATCCCGGGCGGCGCGGGGACGGCCGACGGGGTGGGGACGGTCGGCAGGGCGGGGACGGTCGGCGGAACGGGCACGGGATCCGCTCCGGGGCCCGTGCCGGCGGCCGACCGCGGGGCGGAGTGCCCTCGATCGCCGTCCGCCGTCCGGTCCCCGAGCGGGACGGCGCCGCGCTGGTGTCCGAGGGACGGAACCGCCTGGTGGAGGGTCTCGCGCCGGCCCCGCAGGATCGCCTCCTCCAGCTCCAGGAGAGGCTGTCCGGGAGCGAGGCCGACGGCCTTGATCAGCACCGAACGAGCCCGGCGCAGCGCCTCCAGTGCGTCGGCCTGGCGGCCGGTGGCCCACAGGGCCAGGGCGAGGAGCCGCCAGGCGTCCTCCCTCAACGGTGCGTCGCGCACGAGCACTTCGGCGCTGGGAACGACCTCGGTGGCGTGTCCGGCGCTCAGGCCCACCCGGAGGATCAGTTCACGGGCCATGAGGTGCAGCTCGTTCAGCCGGACCACCTCGTCCACGGCCCACGGCTGCTCGGCCCACTCGGAGTAGGCCGAGCCCTGCCACCAGGTCAGGGCCTCCTTCAGCGCCTGCCAGGCGGCCTCGGGCTCCGCGGAGCGTGCCCGGCGGACGGCGGCCTCGAACCGCCACGCGTCCACCGCCTCCTCCGGCACCCGCAGCGCGTAGCCGGGGGGAACGCTCGGCAGTACCCGGGACGCCGTCCTGGGCGGACGCTCGGGCTCCAGGGCGCGTCGCAGGTTGGAGATCAGCGGGTAGAGGGAGGTCAGCGCCCGGTCCTTGACCGTGTGGCGCCACAGGTGGTCGGCGATGCGCTCGGCCGGCACCACACCGCCGCGGGCGATGAGCAACATGGCCAGTACGGCCCGTTGTTGTGGCCCGCCCAGGGCCACCTGGTCACCGTCGGAGTGGGCCTCCACGGGGCCGAGGACGTGCAAGCGCAGCATGGATGAGCAATCTACCGAATGCACGGACGAGCGAATCGCCGGGTCGGGCCGCCGCTTTGTCGCCACGGTGGCGGCCGTGGAGCCCTCCGGGGTCGGACCGTCGGACGTACGCGGCCGCACACGTGCGTACGGCGGCGGAGCGGGACCGGCGACCGGGTGCCGGACGCGTTCCCACTGCTTGCCAAGTGGATGCCAAGGCGGATGGGAGAGCATCGGGGCGCACGCCGGCCCCTCGGGGGTCGGGATCAGGAAGGAACATGGGGAATGGTCTCGATCGCCGTCGTCGCCAGTGACCGGATCACCGGTGAGGGGGCCGCCTGCTACCTGCGCGCGCAGCGTGGCCTGAAGGTCCTGCCGGAGGAGGAACACCGCCTGGCGGACGTCCTGTTGGTGCTGACGGTGGAGGTGACCGAGGAGACGCTGCTCCTGATGGAGGGCGCCGCCGCGGCATCGACCAACGCCGGCATGGGCATCGTGCTGGTCACCGGCGGCCTGCACGAGGCACAGGTGATGCGGGCCGTGCACTGCGGTCTGCGCAGTGTGATGTGGCGCCAGGACGCCGGGTACGAGGCGGTGGTCGAGGCGGTGCGGACCGTGGCCGCCGGGCGCGCGGCGTTGCCGGCTCCGGTCCAGGGCTGGCTGCTCGACCACGTCGGATCCGTCTACCGGCACGTGCTGCGGCCCATGGGTGTCACGTCGTCCGGGCTGGAGGGCCGGGAGGTGGAGATCCTGCGCCTGCTGGCGGACGGCTTCAGCACGGTGGAGATCGCGAGGAGGCTCAGCTATTCGGAGCGCACCATCAAGAACATCGTCAGCGCCATGACCAGCAGGCTGGGGCTGCGCAACCGCGCCCACGCCGTCGCCTTCGCCCTGCGGTCCGGCACTCTGCGCTGACGTCCGACGGGCGGCCGACCGCGTACCTGGTACCTGCTTCGTGTCGTCCCGCGCTCTGCCACGCCGTCCGTCCGGGGTGCTTCCCTGCCGGCCCACCACGATGGCCACTGCCGAGCGGTCACCCGCTCCCGCCGCGGGCCGGACGTCGTCCCCGGACCGCCCACGCGCGGGCGGTGAACGCGATCGACCCGTCCGGACGGGTGGGGACACTCCGGGCGAGCTCGTCCCGTAGGCCGTCCCGGGCGAGGGGGGTGAGCGCGGCGACGTAGCCGGGGGCGGGGCCCTGACCGGTCAGGAACGGCTCCCACAGGTCGGCGAAGTCGGCGAAGACGACGGGGACTTCGATCGCCGTGACCGCCACCTCGTGCAGCCCGGCCCGGGTCCACAGGTCGTGCAGCGGATCCGGGTGGCACAGCGGGAACCGGCGGCCCTCGTGCAGTGCGGCGGCTGCCGGATCGACCGCGACCGCCGCGTCCCAGAAGCGATGCAGGAACGCCAGGCCGTCGGCGTAGTCCCACACGTACGCCGCGACCAGCCCGCGGGGCCGGACCACCCGGGCCGCCTCCGCCACCGCCGCTCCCGGCGCCGGGAGGAAGTTGAGTGCCAGTCCGCTGACGACGCCGTCGCACCATCCGTCCCGCACCGGCAGCGCCTGGGCGTCGGCCACCGCGAAGCGGGCCGGGGCGGGGGTGGCGGCCCGCGCCGAGGCCACGAAACCGGCGGAGCGGTCCAACCCGAGTACGACACGGGGCCGGTACCGGGCGGCCAGCGTCGCGGTCAACGCTCCGGTACCGCAGCCCACGTCCAGCCATCGCGGGCCGCCATCGCCGTCGAGCCAGGTCAGGAACCGATCCGCGACCGGCCGGCTCCACCGGCCCATGTACCGCTCGTAGGCGTCCCCGGCCGCCCACACGTCGAAGCGCTGCTCGTCCATGCGTCCACGATGGCGCAGGGGGCTGGGTCCCGGTCGTGGACACGCTCGGTGCGGGCGGCTCGCGAGTCGGCCGGCCCGTGCGGTGGCGTGGCCGTGGGCGCGACCGGCGTGTCGTCAGGTCCGGCGCGGGCGGGGGCGGCGCTGGGTGCCGAAGGCGCGCAGGAAGGTGTCCCCCCGGTGCGCACGGCGGTGTGGAGGGCTTCGTCGCTGACGGGACGGGTGCCGAGGGCGGACAGGCCGGGGAGGTTGCCGGAGACCAGCGCCATGAACTGGGCGGCGGCCACCACCGGATCGTTCAGCTCCAGGTGCCCCCGGTTGGCCAGGCTGGAGAGCCGACCGGCCAGCACGTCCAGCACCGGCTGGGAGCCCCGGGCCACCACCTGGTCGTAGAGGTCGGGCAGGCGCGCCGCCTCTCCGTAGCGCAGCCGCTGAAGCGCCCACCCCTCGTCGCTGAGCTGGCACTCGACCACCCGGTGGGCGACGCGCTCCAGTTGCGATCCTCACCCTGACGGTGGTGGTGGGCCGCGACGACGCGCACGCCGAGGCGCTGGCCACCCCGTGGCGGCTCGCGCTGGCCCGGCACGCCGCGGGCAACTCCTCACCGCTGCTGCCCGTCGAGGCGGCGCTCGGGTACCGGCCGACGCCGGTCGAACGGGCCGCGCAGAGCGCGCCACCCCTGAACGACCTGCGCGCGGAGGTGGTCGGCGGCCCCGCGACGGTCGCGGCGAAGCTCAAGGCCTTCGTCGCCGAATCCGGCGCCGACGAGGTGATGGTGGTGACCAACACCTACGACCCGGCCGACCGGCGCGAGTCCTACACCCGACTGGCCGAGCTGGCCGAGCTGGCCGAGCTGGCCGAGCTGGCGGGGCTGGGCGGACTGGGCGGGCCGTGAACCGCGCGGTGGCCGAACCGTGCGGTGACAGGCCGCCGGCTTCCGATGCGGAGCGATCGGCCTGCTGGTCGGCGACCCCGCGGCGCCCTGCCGCACCACTCCGGTGCCGGGAGTGCGGGGAGCCGCTCGTGCCCGACGGCTGAGAACACACCCGGGTCCTTCGCCGCGGCGTCCACGCCCCTGAGCCCGCCGGCCGGTAACGTCCGTGGCACGCGCCCGCCGGGACCCGAGACGCACACCTTGGGCCATCGCCCGGCGGGCGCCGGCCACGCCCGCGCCCCGCCCCGGCGACGGCTTCACCTGTCAGGTGGCCGCCAGGAGCACGGCCGTGTAGTGCGCGCCGAAGGCGGCGATGGTGAGGGCGTGGAAGACCTCGTGGAAGCCGAACCAGCACGGTGACGGGTCGGGGCGCTTCAGTCCGTAGACGACGCCGCCCGTGGTGTAGAGCAGGCCGCCGACGACGACGAGGACGACGACTGCGGTGCCGCCGGTGCGTGCGAAGTCGGGCAGGTAGAAGACGGCCACCCAGCCCAGGGCGACGTAGCACGGGGTGTACAGCCACCGGGGAGCCCCCATCCACAAGGTGCGGAAGGCGATGCCGGCCAGGGCGCCCGCCCACACCACGGCCAGCAGCACCTGCTGCCGGCGCGGGGGCAGCAGCAGCACCGTCAGCGGGGTGTAGGTGCCCGCGATGATCAGGAAGATGTTGGCGTGGTCCAGCCGCCGTAGGGCCGCCGCCCCGCGCGGACCCCACGTCCCGCGGTGGAAGACCGCGCTGGTACCGAACAGCAGGCAGGCCGAGAGCGCGTACACCGAGCAGGCCGCCACTGCCGCACCGGGGCGCGCAAGGGCGATCAGGACGATGCCTCCGGCCAGCGAGAGGGGGAACATGCCCGCGTGCAGCCAGCCGCGCATCCTCGGCTTCAGCGCCGCTGCCGCACGCTCCACGTCGCCTGTCGGGTCGGCCGCTGCCTGACCGCCGGTCAGCCGGCCGGTCGTTCCGGCGGGTGGATCGACCGCGGGGGTCTGGAGGGTGCGGGACGTCGTACCCGGGCGGGACTGGGACTCCCGTCCGCGTGCCGACGGTTGAGTGCCTTCGGTGACCATGTGCTCACTGTAGGAAATCGGCGGTGGGCGAACGGCCCACGCCGCACCCGAACCTGCCGCCGTCGCCGCCGACCTCGCCTCGGCAGCGACGCCGACCGGCCCGAGCACGATCGCCACGACGGTCGCTCAGGCGGAAGGGGAAGCGGATCGGCAGGGCGGGCCGGTGCACCGGTCGCGGTGGAGCCGCCCCGCTCATAGCGTTGCTTCCGGCGGGACGGTTGGCACGGGAGGCCGGGATGAGGCAGTTCAGGTGGGCTCTGGAGGTACAGGACGACGACGGCCACTGGTCCCGGCAGGACGGTGACAGCCTCTCGAATCCTCTGGAGTACGACGGTCCGCCCCAGCAGGCGGCGAACCACCTGCGGGACGTGTTCGTGCGCTCGCTCTCCCGGCCTGCTCCCGGCCCGCGGGCGGTCAGGATCCGCGTCTGGGAAGGTGACGATGCCGCTGGCGAGCCCGGGGCCGAGACCGAGTGGTCGCGCGAATGACTCACCCGGGTGGCCCAGCCCGTTCCCGTTCGCGGCCGGCCGGCGCCCTGACCGTCGCCTCGGCAACTCAGTGCGGTGGCACCCGGACCGCGAGGAGGGCGGTGTCATCGGTGCTGCCGCTCGGGATGACCTGCAGGATCCGGTCGCAGAATTCCTCCAGGGGGTACCGCGTGAGGTCGGCCGCGTGACGGCGCAGTTCCTCCAGGCCGGCCCCGAGATCGGCTCCCGGCACCTCCACCAGGCCGTCCGTGAACAGCAGCAGCGTCGAGCCGGCCGGTAGACGTTGCCGGCCGGTGGGGCGCCCGGGGTCGCCGCCGGCTCCGAGGATGATCCCCTGGCCGGCTTCCAGGTAGCGCGCCTCGCCACCGGCCGGGGCCCCGGGAGCGGGCAGCAGCAGCGGCGGCGGGTGTCCGGCGCTGGTCCACCACAACCGCCGCGCCCCACCCGGGTGCCCCTGCACGTAGGCGAGGATCATGGTGGCCATCGGCACGTCGGTCAGGCTCGTCATGGCGTCGTCGAGCCGTCCGACGATGGCGGCCGGTGTTTCGTGACGGTCCCAGGCCAGCGCCCGCAGGAGGTTGCGCAGCTGTGCCATTCCGGCGGCGGCCTGCAGGTCGTGCCCGATCACGTCGCCGATCACCAACGCGGTCCTGCCGTCCCTGAGCCCGAACGCGTCGTACCAGTCGCCGCCGACCCGCGAACCGGCCGGGGCAGGCCGGTACCGGGCGGCCAGCTGAAGGCCCCGGCTCTGCGGGAGTTCGGTGAGCAGGTGGCGCTGCATCGCGGTGGCGACGTCGCGCTGCTCCCCGAACAGGCGGGCGTTGTCGATGGCGACGCCCGCCCGGTGGCCGATGTCCGCGAGCAGGGCGAGTTCGCGGTCGGTGAAGGGGCGGTCCGGACCGGTGCGCACCGCCGTGATCGCTCCGGTGATCTCGCGTGCGCTGGTGAGTGGAACGACGGCAGCCGAGGTCGCGCCCAGGACGCGCAGGAACCCCGCCTGGACGGCGGCGAGCGGGGCGTCCGGCGGCTCGGCCATCTCCCGCGGGCCGAGCAGTACGGGCTGCGCGCCGCGGAGTACCCGTACCAGTGCCGAACGCGAGAGGGTCGTCGGTGCCGGCAGCGGCCCTCGCCAGGCCTCCAGAGCGGGGTCCCGGCCCTGCGGGCCGAGAACGGCGACCCGGCGGACCTCGCCCTCGGTGGTCCGCAGGTCCACCGCCACCCAGTCGGCCAGCTTGGGTACGAGCAGGGGGCCGAGCCGGTCCACCGCCTCCTCGACGTCCAGCGTCTCGGAGAGCACCTCGGTGATCGCGCCCACCAGGGTCAGCTGGTCGGTCAGGTCCTCCAGCAGGTCCACCCGGGCGGCCTCCCGCCCGACGGGCGCGCTGCTTCCCGCCATGTCGGCGAACAGGACGGCCAGGCCGACCGTCCTGCCCGCGTGCACGACGGGCGCTGCCGACCAGCGCACCGGCAGGGCCCGGCCGTCACCGGTCAGGAAGGTGTCGCTGTCGCCCCAGGCCGGCCTTCCGTGCTCGGCGACCGCCAGCAGCACGCACCGCGAGCGCGGGATCTCGGCGCCGTCGGGACCGCGGTGCAGCAGGTCGTGGGCGTCCGCTCCCGCCATCGCCGTGGCCCGGCGACCCAGTAGTTCCTCCGCCCGCGGGTTGGCGGTCAGGATCCGCCCGCGGGCATCGACCAGCAGCACTCCGGCCGCCAGCCCCTCGAACGCCGAGGTCAGCAAGGGCTGCCCGCCCTCGCACCCACCGAAGTCCTGCATCGGGCCGCACGCTCCCTCCCTCAACGGTTGCAACCGCTGGAGGGGGTGGACGCCCCGACGCCCCCGGTCACCGGCGGATCAGCAGGGGCCGACTCCACCAGGGCGCGGTGACGCCGCCTGCCGTACCGGCCCGGTGCACCGATCTCCGTACGGGTCGCCCTCGGTGACTCCGTGCGCGCTTCCACCTCCGCCGAGAGCTCCGGGGCCGGAGCTTCGGTCCGCTCCATCACGACTCCTCCCGCACTCTGCCGGCAGCCCGGTGTCGAACGTCCAGGCTGCCGGGACGACTCCATCCTGCGACCTTTCCCGTCGCCGCGCTCGCCGGTCCGAGGCCTGCCTTGTCGTACTCGGCGTCGCTGCTGTCGACGGCGGGTGCCCTGGCGGCGGACCCGTCGCGTCCCGCCGGTACTGGTCGCGGTCCGCGGGCAGTACCGACTCCCGGTGCGGTCCCGCCGGCGGGTGCGGGTGGCCTCTGTGCGCGGCGACCAACAGGTCCGCCAAGTCAGCGTGCCGCGGACCGCACCACCGGTCCGGCGTTCGTCCGCCGCGGCCACGTGCACGGTGGCATGGCTGCCGGCCGTCTTGCCCGCTGCGGTTCGGCCCGAGGATCTCCGTCGCTCCTGGTCCTGCTCCGCTACCCCTGTTCGTCCGCCCCGCATTTGGTGCTGGAAAGATCGTTGTCCATACCGGCGATCCTCCGCAGCATGCCGACCGCCATGGCGCGCTCGGCAGGGGGAAGCGCCTCCAGGAGCTGCTCGTTGACACGTTCGGCGGCCGGAGTGAGGCTGCTCAGGAGGCGGTCGCCGTCCGGCGTGAGGTCGAGCAGGGTGCGCCTGCGGTCCGCCTCGTCCCGGACCTGGGTGACGTACTGCTGGTCGGTGAGGCGGCGGACGATGTGGTTGACCGTCGAGCGGTCCAGGGACGTGGCGGTGGCCAGGGTGCGCTGGTCGATGCCGGGGGTCCGGGCCAGGGCGTTGAGGACGGCGAACTGCTGGGAGGTGACGTCCCGTGAGACGTGGGCGGCCCACAGGGCGGTGTGGACCTGCTCGGCTCGGCGGATGAGATGCCCGACGTAGTTCTCCAGGTCGAGCGCGCGGGCCAAAGCTTCGTCCTTGCTGCCGAGGTGGCGCCGCCGGGGTCGCGGGCGGGTTCCGTCCGTGATTCTACAAGTCGACGGCGCCACCTCGAAGGGCTGCACCTGGTGTCAGTGCGACGCGGCGGGCGCCGGCCGTCGCCCGGGCCGCTGCCCGTAGGGGGTCGCGCGGGACGCGTCCACGCCGACCTCCAGACGCCCGACGCGTTCGATGTCGACCACGACACGCTCGCCGTGGCTGAGCGGACCGACGCCGGCCGGCGTGCCGGTGGCGATGACGTCGCCGGGATGCAGGGTCATGACCGAACTGGTGTAGGCGATCAGTTCGCGGACGCCGAAGATGAGGTCGGCGGTGTTGGTGCGCTGGCGGGTCGTGCCGCCGACGTCGCAGCGCAGGTCCAGGGCGTCGGGCTCGGGGATCTCGTCGGCGGTGACGATCCACGGGCCGATGGGGGTGAAGGTGTCGAAGGACTTGCGGGTGGACCGGTCCTCGTCGGAGCGGACGGTGATGTCCAGGAGACAGGTGTAGCCGAAGACGTGCCGGAGGGCCTCTTCGGCGCTCACGTGGGAGGCGGTGCGTCCGATGACGACGCCCAGCTCGCCCTCCTGGTCGGTCCGCTTGTCGCTGTAGGGCAGGAGGATGTCCTCTCCGGGCCCGATCACGGAGGAGTTGGCCTTGAGGAAGACGCCGAGGTCGGCGACCGAGGTGGTGTACTCCATCTCGGCCTTGTGGTCGAGGTAGTTGACGGGCGCTCCGACGATCTTCCCGGGGAGGGGGAGCGGGGCTTCGAGTGCCGCCCCGGACAGGGGCGTGCGGGGGGCGGAGGCGAGGTCGGGCAGCCGGAGCGTGCCTGCGGCCGACTGCTCGATGTGGCGGTGCAGCGGGCCCGCGGGTCCGTAGGGCCCCGGTCCGGCGAGCTGTTCGGTGACGTCGACCAGGTCGTCGCCGTCGACGATGCCGAGTCTGCCGTGGTTGAAGAGGGCGAGGCGCATGTGGGTTCCTTGCTGGGTGGTGGGGCGAGGAGTCGTTCAGGCACCGGGGTCGGCCGGCTCGGCGCGGTAGAGGCCGAGGGAGCGCATCACGGGCTCGTCGCTGTAGGAGAAGAGGACGGCGTCCTGGGAGCCGGTGTTGAGGTGCCGGTACGAGCTCCAGCCGGGGACGGCGAAGGTGTCGTGCTGCGACCAGTCGAGTCGTACGCCGTCGACCACGGTGGCGCCCTCGCCGCGGACCACGCTGAAGACGGTGGATGCCGTGTGACGGGAGCCGGCTCCTTGGAAGCCGGGGCGCAGGCGGTGGATCCGACAGCCGATGGTGGGCATGACGGGGCCGCCGGTCCAGGGGTTGGTGTACTCCAGCACGATGCCGTCGACGTCGCTGCCTTCGGCGGTGTCCGCGATGGCGTCCAGGGCGCGGGCGGTCTCGGTCCAGGTGTAGCGGGTCACGGGCGAGTTGGGGCCGTCCGGGGTCAGCCAGGCCGGGGTGAGCCGGCCGTGCAGGAACTGGCGACTGCCCGCGTCGTCCGGCCGGGTGACCGGTTGCAGGCGCTGCGGGTACTTCTCGTAGAAGCCGGCCTCCAGCGCGTTCACGAGGGGGTAGTCCAGGGCGTCGAGCCAGATCATCGGGGCGTCGCCCCGGTGGGTGTGGTCGTGCCAGTGCCAGCCGGGCGTCAGGAGCAGGTCGCCGGGAGCCATGTGGACGGGCTCGCCGTTGACGGTCGTCCAGGCACCGCTGCCCTCCAGGACGAACCGGAAGGCGTTGGAGGTGTGCCGGTGCGCCTGGGCGGTCTCACCGGGGAGGATGATCTGGAGCCCGGCGTAAAGGGTGTTGACGGTGGCCGGCGGGTCCGTGAGGCCCGGATTGACCAGCATCAGCACCCGGCGTTCGGCATCGTCGAGGGAGAGCGTCTGCGCGAAGTGCAGCAGGTGCGGGCGCAGTTCCTGCCAGCTCCACCGGTGGGGGACGGCCCGACTGCGGGGCTCGGCAGGGAAGAGGTTGCCGTAGAAGCGCCACAGCGGGGCTGCGCCGAGGTCCTCCAGCGCCTTGTAGGCGTCGTCGGTCATGCCTGTCTCCGTTCGGTCGTTCGTCGGGCTGCGGCGGTGACGCTGCCGGCGGTCGGCGTCCACACCCAGGAGATGTCGTCGAAGCCGTCCGCTGAACGGCTGCCGAGCAGGGTGTTGCGGAGGGTGGCCGCCGTGCCTTCCAGGTGGCAGATCTCGCCGAAGCGACGCGCGTTGGTCTGGATCAGCCCCGCGCGTTCACGGCGCCGCCCGGCGTAGGCGGCGAATGCCTCCGTGGTGTCGGCCGACTCCTCCAGGGCTCGGCCGAGGGCGGTCGCGTCCTCCAGCGCCTGGCAGGCGCCCTGGGCGAGGTACTGGAGCATGGGGTGGGCCGCGTCGCCCAGGAGCGCGATCCGTCCGTGGACCCAGGCGTCGAGGGGCGGCCGGTCGTACAGCGGCCAGCGCCGGTCGCGTGACACCAGGGGCAGGGCGTCGCGGACCGCCTGGCAGGTACCGGCGAAGCGTTCCTCAAGTTCGGCCTCGGTGCCCCAGTCGTCGGAGTCCGGTGTGTAGTGGTCGCTCTCGAAGACCGCGACCTGGTTGTACAACTCGCCTCGGCGGACCGGGTACTGGACCAGGTGCGACCGGGGGCCGGCCCACACCATCACGGCCTCGGACGCGGCGTGCCGGGACATGCGACCCGTCATCCGCTCGGCGGGCAGTGCCCCGCGGAACGCGACGTAGCGTGAGCAGACGGGGTCCTCGTCACCGACGAGTGCCTGACGCAGCCTGGAGCGCAGGCCGTCGGCGGCCACCACCGCGCCCGCCGTCAGCACCTCGGCCGTCTCCTCGAAGTGCAGCCGTACGCCGGAGTCGTCCTGCTCGGCGCGGGTCACGGTGCGGCCGGTGTGCAGGGTGACGAGCGGGTGGGCCCGGCAGGCGGTGAGCAACGCGGCGTGCAGGTCCGTGCGGTGGGTGACGAGGTAGGGGTGGCGGAAGCGCTCCCGGTAGGCCTCGCTGCGCAGGTCGAGTTCGGTGATCTGGACGCCGCTGACGGCATCCATCATGACCAGCCGGGGAGGGGTGACGGCCGTGCGTTGCACGTCGGCCAGGATGCCGAGCTCGTCCAGGGCGAGCGAGGCGTTCGGGGCCAGCTGCAGGCCGGCACCGATCTCGCCGAACCGGGTGGCGCGCTCGACGAGGGTGACGGTGCGACCGGCGCGGGCGGCGGCGAGAGCCGCGGCCAGTCCGCCGATGCCTCCGCCCACTACGGCGAGTCGGCAGGACCGGAGGGATGAGGGCATGGGGCCTCCTCGGTGGGCAGGCGGGTGGAGGAAGGTGAACGGTCGACGGATCTGCATCAAGGCAGATAATCAGTACATCAATCGTTGATGCATAGACGATAGGAGGCATGGGGTCGGGAGGTCAATGGCCTGGTCGCCTCCGGGTGAGTGGAGGGGTTCATTGCTGGAACGGTTCAGTTGGTCGGCTGGTGCGGGTATTCGTTTCGTCGATGCTTCGAGATCGGTCTATCGGAATGTGCCAGGTGCTGGCAGAAGTCTTGACCTCTGGATTTGGAGACCCTAGGTTCCCGAATGGCGTGAAACGATTCACTGGCTGGCTGTGAGCTCAGTTTCTGCCGTCTGTCGCGCGCCGGCCCCACCGACTCGGCTGCCTGCCCCCACCCGCCAAGGCCGCCGTCGCCGTTCAGTCCGACGTCCCTCCGAACGAGGCGACGCCCCGCTGTCCCTGCCGTCGCGCCGTCCCCGTCGTCCCGGCGGCATCGCCCGCGTGGATTCGCGCCGCCGTACCCGACGGGCGCCCCGCCGAGGCACCGCCCGGCCGTCCCGTGCTGCCCCCACGTCTCCGGAACGCCCCCACCTGCTGCGCCACCGGCCGGCACTAGACTCGACTGGAGAGTCGTATGAACCGTCGCACGTTCCTCACCACAGCCGTCCTGACCTCGTTGGCCACCACCGTGGTGCCCGCGGTCGCGGCGCCCGGTCGCAGTGCCGTCGCGTCGGCGTCGGCCTCGACCCCGCAGAGCCGCGCGGCCCAGCTCCTCGCCGTGATGACGCCGGCGCAGAAGGAAGCCCTCGTCCGCTGCGACTTCGCCGCTCTGGCCTCCCTGGGCATCCCGGCGCTGAGCATGGCCGACGCCTCGGCGGGCCTCCGTGGCGAGACGGGTGTGACGGCGTTCCCCGTGCCCGTCGCCCAGGCCGCCACCTTCGATGTCGAACGTGTCGGCGACCTGGGCGCGGCCCTCGCAGTCGAGGGCCGCGCGAAGGGCTACAACAACCTGCTCGCCCCCACCGTCGACATCGCCCGGCACTGGCGGTTCGGCCGCCAGGCCGAGGGCATGGGCGAGGACCCGTACCTCGCGGGGACGCTGGCGGCCAACCTGACGGCACGGATGCAGCAGCAGGGCGTGGTCGCCACGGTGAAGCACTTCGCCGCCTACACGCAGGAGACCGACCGCACCTCCGTCGACGTCACGGTCTCCGACCGGGCCCTCCACGAGATCTACGAGGCGCCCGTCCGCCGCGTCGTCGCCACCACGCCGCTCACCTCGGTGATGATGGCGTACCCCAAGGTCAACGGCACCTTCGCCGTCCAGAACGCAGCCCTGTTCACCGACCTCAAGGCGACCATCGGCCTCCAGGGCTACACCGTCCCCGACTTCTGGGCCGGGGACGACCAGGTGGCCGCCGCCCGCGCCGGCATGGACCTCGCGGGCCTGGGCCCCGGCGCCGTGCAGATACCCGCCGGCAGCCTCACCTCGGGCATCAGCGCCGCCCGCCTGGACGACGCGGCCCGTCGGATCCTGACCACCATGATCGCCGCGGGGCTGTTCGACGACCCGCTCCCGGTCCCGTCCGCGAACGTCAGCACCCAGGCGAACCGGGACCTCGCCCACGATCTGGCCGTCCACGGCACCGTACTGCTGCAGAACCGCAACTCCGTCCTGCCGCTGGCCGGTTCCGCCTCCGTCGCCGTCATCGGCCCGGCGGGTGTCGACGCCGTCACCGGTGTCTCCGGCTCTTCCCATGTCGACCCCGGCTCGTGGACCACCCCGCTCCAGGCCGTCAGGAACCGGGCGGGCAGCACGACGGTCACCCACAGCCAGGGCAGCCTCGGTGACATCCCCCTCACTCCCGTGCCCTCCGGAGTGCTCCGCACGCCCACCGGTGCCGCCGGCCTGACCGCCACCTACTACGCCGGAGCCCAGGCCACCGGGACCCCCGTCGCCACGGAGACCGTCACCGGCATCGACTTCGCGCAGGCGCCGCTCGCAAGCCTGCCCCCGGTCTGGTCGGCGCGCTACACGGGCAGACTCACCCCGACCAGTACCGGCCTGCACCGCTTCTCGCTGCTGCCCTCCGGTACCGCCGGCCTCACGGTCGACGGGACCACGGTGGTCTCCGGGACCCGCCACATGCGGCGCTTCTTCCTCGGCCCCTTCGACTACCCCCTCCAGGGCACCGCGACCCTCACCGCCGGCAGCACCGTCGACATCGAGGTCGTCTACACCAACGCCACCGCCCAGTACGGACAGGTCGGCCTCACGCTCGGCTGGCAGCCCGACTCCCTGATCCCGGCGGCCGTCGCCGCCGCGCGGGCCGCCGACACGGTCGTCGTGCTCGCCAACCGCATCGCCGGCGAGGACATGGACCACGGCGGCCTCGACCTCCCCGGCGACCAGAACCAGCTGATCGCGGCCGTCGCCGCGGTCAACCCGCGCACCGTGGTGGTGCTCAACACCGACGGACCGGTCGCCATGCCGTGGCTCGGCAGCGTCGCGGCCGTGGTGCAGAGCTGGTACGGCGGGCAGGCCATGGGGACGGCCCTTGCCGCAGTCCTCTTCGGTGACAGCGATCCCGCGGGCCGCCTGCCGGTCACCTTCCCCGCCACACCCGCCCAGGGGCCGGGCAGTACCCCCGCGACCTACCCCGGCGACGGCACCACCGTCGCGTACGACGAGGACATCGCCGTCGGGTACCGCTACTACGACCGCAACGGCCAGAGCCCCCTGTTCCCCTTCGGGCACGGCCTCTCCTACACCAGCTTCGCCCTGGGAGACCTCACCACCTCCTACGACGCCTCCACCAAGCTGCTCACCGCCACCGTCAACGTGACCAACTCCGGTACCCGGACTGGCTGGAGCGTCGTCCAGCTCTACGCGGCCCTCCCCGCGTCAGCCCGTGCGGAACCCCGCCGGCTGGTCGGGTTCCGCAAGCTCCGGCTCGTGCCCAAGGCCAGCACCCGGGTGACCTTCACCGTGCCCGCCGAGGACCTGTCCGTCCGGCAGTCCGGCGGCTGGGCCCTCGTCCCGGGCCTCTACACCGTCCACGCCGGCCGGTCCTCCCGTGACCTGGCCGCCCAGCGGGCCCTCACGATCGGCTGACCCGTCCGGCCGCCGTCGTGCACGGCGTGGGACGTCAGCCCTCCTCGCCCTCGTAGCTCTCGAACCAGTGGGTGTCGAAGTATTGGGCCGTCGAGAACGGATGCTGTCGGTCCGTGAGCATCCGGTGGACGAACTCGGCGGTCGTCCCGTCGAACCGCTCCCACGAGTCGTGGGTCTCGTCGCTCGCGAGGACGGGCCACCTGTCGGGGTCCGGTCCCTCGGTGAGCCAGTAGAACCGGTCGGCCGTTTCGGAGGCCGCCCACTGCAGCAGCCCGCCGGGGACCGGGTACACCCCGTAGGGCTTCCACAGGTCGCCGGCGTGAGCCCCGGCCCACTCGCCCAGCCACTCGGCGTACAGGACGATGTCACCGCTCGTGGAACCGGCACCGGGGAGATGGAGCTGGAGGTAGCCGTCGAAGGCGCCGTACCCGAACACCTCGGCGAGCTGCTTGTAGTCACCGGGCAGTGCGGTACCGATCCGGGCCTCGGCCGCCGCCCAGTCCACGGTGCGTGCACGTGTCGTGTCCCATCCCGTGACGGCGACGATGTCGTCCACCCAGGACGTCACCTCCGCCGGGTTCGCCGCCGGGTTCGCCGAAGGGTCCGCCGCCGGAACCTCCCGCTCCGCGACCAGCGCTACGGTCCGCACGGCGTCGCCGAAGCGGACGGTACCGCAGCCGATCCAACGGCCTCCGTACGCCCACGCGCCCATCTCCACGACCCGCTCGCCGAACGGGGTGAGGAGCGGAAGCCCGGTCCGGGCGGTCACCGTCGGATCGACGTACCCGCCCATGGCGAGATTGCGAGGTCGCCCGTACCGTGCACAGAGCGCCTCCCGGAGTGCGGAGAGGTCGTTCTCGTCCGTAGGCTCCAGGCATACGTGTCCGGAGGGGTGTCCCGCCTCGTCGCAATCCAGCCCGCCCTTGCCCGGCCAGGTCAGTCGGTGGACGGCCGCGAGGAGTTCTTCCTGTGCGCTCATGGCGGACATTGAACCGGCCGTGACCGACAGAGCAGCAGGCGGGCGGTCCTGCCGGCGAAGGAGTCACGGACGGGGTTGGGGTTCCCGGCCACGACCGGTACGGCCCCATGGCGGAGCGGCGCCACCTCCCGGTGACGCCGCTCGTCCGCCGGCCCCGGCCGAGGTCAGGCAGCCGCCTTCTCCGCCGTCGCCGACGGCACTGCGCGCCGGGCGCGGGTGGCCGCCAGGCCCAGGGCCACCGCGCCGGTCACCGCGGCGAGCACTCCGACGGCGCCGGCCAGGGTGCCGACGGCCCCGGCGAGCCCGAGCAGGGCGAGCGGGCAGAGGAACTCGCCGAGGAAGAAGGCGGCGTTCCACAGGCCCGTGCCGCGGCCCCGGTCCTCGTGGTGCAGCAGCGCCAGGGTGCGGGTCACCAGGGTGGGCAGCAGCAGCCCCGTGGCCAGGCAGTTGACCACCGCGCCCAGCACCAGCAGGGGAGTGCCGGGTGCGAAGCACATGACGGCGAAGCCGGCGGCGCAGACGGCGAGCACCACCGGCAGCAGCGCCTCGGCGCGCCCGGCCAGCCGGGGGAAGGAGGCGGCGCCTGCGACGGTCGCCGCGCTGGCGGCGGCTGCGGCGAGTCCGGCCGCGGCGGCCGACGTCACCCCGAGGTCTTCCAGCAGGTACGACATCTCCACCGGGACGGTGTAGAACACCATCGCGCCGAAGAAGGTCAGCGCGCAGGGGGCGGCGAGGCTCCGCAGGGGGAACGGGCGGCGTCCTCCGATGCGCGCGTCCGCCGTCGACTCCCGGTGGACGGGTCGCAGACGCAAGGCCATCAGCGGCGCCAGCACGAGCCCGACCGCGTAGGCCCAGAACGGTGCCCGCCACCCGGCCGAGCCGGCCGCTCCGCCGAGCACGAAGAAGGCGGTCGCCGACAGTGAGGCGCAGATGGTCTGGAGGGCGAGAAGGCGCTCGCGTTCGCGGCCGGACCAGTAGTCGCCGATCAGGGTGGTGCAGCACGTCATGATCGCGGCTTCGGCGATGCCCACCAGGACCCGGCTGGCCACGATGGCGCTCAGCGAGTCGAGCCACAGCGGCGCGGTGCCGACGAGGGCGTACACGACGGTGGAGATCGTCAGCAGTCGGTTGCGGCCCAGTCCGTCCACGAGGACACCGGCGAACGGTGCGAGCAGGGCGAGGGCGAGGGCCGGCACGGTGAGCACGACCGGCACCAGGACTTCGGCGCCCGGTGTGGTGGCGAAGTGGTCCTGCATCCGGGGCAGGACCGGGGCGATGAGGACCGCCCCCAGGATCGGCAGGCAGCTGCCGGCCATCAGCAGGGCGGCCGTCAGCCGCGGGCGCGGGGGTGGGCCGCCAGTCGGTGCGGCGCTCGCCACGGCGGTGGGACCGGGGGCAGGTGTGGGCATGACGGCTCCGTGTCGATCGTCGGGGGACCGCGCCCGCCGGTAGCGGGTGTGGCGGGGGCCGGCCGGTCGGGAGGGTTCCTCGGGGCCGGTGCCGGACACCGTGCGGGCGGGTCGCAGTGGCAGCCATCCTGGGTGCCGCAGGTGCCGAGGGGAACGGTCGTGCCGATCGGTTGTGCGGATGCACGCCATCCGCCGCCTGGATGACGCACGTCCGGATGACCCTCGCCTGGATGACGCACGCCCGGATGACGCTGCCTCACAGGGCGGCGCCGACCCGGGCGGCGGTGTCCCGGAGCCAGGTGTGGGCGGCGTCCTGGGTGTGGGCGTGGTGCCACCACAGGGCCTCGTTGAGCGGGACGGCGTCGAACGGGCACGGCAGCGTCCGGACTCCGCTGTGCGGGCCGAGCCGTGCTGCCAGACGTTCCTGGACGAGGGCGACCCGGGTGGTGCCGGCGACCATGGCCGGGAGCAGCTGGAAGGTCTCCACGGAGACCTCGACCCGCGCGTCGATGCCGAGCAGCGACAGCTGCCGGGCGGCCGGCGCGTCGTGGGTGCGCTGGTAGACGGCCCAGGGCAGGCGGGCCAGGTCGCGCAGGGTGAGGCTGTCGCCGATCTCGGGGTGGTCGTCGGCGACCAGGCAGGTCCACCGGTCGGCGAAGAGGTCCATGGACGGGAATCCGCTGATCACACCGTGCGGCATCAGCAGCCCGTCCACGGAACTGAGCGAGGTGGCGATGGACTCGACGAGGGCCGGCCCGACCTGCAGGAAGCGCAGCCGCACACCGGGCGCCTCGTCGTGCACGACCCGGGCCAGCTCGGCGCCGAAGACGGCGACGGCGTAGTCGGAGGCGAGCAGGGTGAACTCCCGCCGCTCGATCGCCGGGTCGAAGGACGCCTGGCAGGTGAAGACACGTTCCAACAACTCGCAGGTGGTGGCGGTCAGTTCGAGCAGTACGGTGCCGAGCGGGGTCAGGGTGTAGCTGTTGCCGGAGCGGGCGAGCAGCTCGTCGCCGAAGTGCTTGCGCAGCCGCGCGAGGGCGGCGCTCATGGCGGGCTGACTGAGGCCGACCTTGGTGCCGGCCCGGGTCACGTTGCGTTCCTCCAGGAGGGCGCGCAGGGCGGGGACGAGGTTCAGGTCGAGGGTCGCAAGGTTCATTCGCGGGGTCCGCCGTTGCATCTGTTCGGTGGATGGTCGGCATCCAGAGAATCGATTTCCGTGATTGCCGGATCGGGGGCCACATTAGTCGCATCGCATCAGGAGGAAACCTCGTGGCAACGCAAGCGCAACTCTCCGGCCCCTTCGCGCTCGGCATGTTCGCCGATGCCGACGGCGCGCCCTTCCCCGGCCTGGTGGCCGGCGACCTCGTGCTCGACCTCGGTCAGGTTCCGGAGGCCGGGAACCCGTCCACCACCCGTGACCTGCTGGAACGCTGGGAGGAGACGCTGCCCGCGCTGCACCGTCTGGCACAGGACGAGGACCGGCCCTGGCGTCCGCTGGACGGCTTGCGCACCCTGCCGCCCGTCGAGCCCCGCCAGCTGCTGCAGTCCGGCGCCAACTACCGTCAGCACGTCGTCGACCTGGCCGTGGCCCACCGCTCCCCGGACGACACCCGGACGGTCGAGCAGGCGCGGGCGGACGTCGCTGCGATGATGGACCGCCGCGCAGCCGAGGACCAGCCGTACATGTTCATCGGTCTGCCGTCCTCCGTCACCGGCCCGTACGACGACGTGGTGCTGCCCGCCTGGTGCACCAAGCCCGACTGGGAGCTGGAGCTCGTCGCCGTCATCGGCCGGCCGGCCTACCGGGTCGGCCCCGAGGACGCGCTCGCGCACGTCGCCGCCTACACCATCGCCAACGACCTCACGGCCCGCGAGCTCGTCTTCCGCAAGGACATGCCGGAGATCGGCACCGACTGGCTGCGCTGCAAGAACGCCCCGGGCTTCACCCCGCTCGGCCCCTACCTGGTGCCCGCCGCGTTCGTCGCCGACCCCTCCGACCTGCAGGTCACCCTCAAGCTCAACGGCGAGACCATGCAGGACGAGTCCACCAAGGACATGATCTTCGACGTGGCGCGGATGGTCTCCTACGCCTCGCAGACCACCCGCCTGCTGCCCGGCGACCTCGTCCTCACCGGCAGCCCGGCCGGCAACGGCATGCACTGGGGCCGCCTGCTGCGCGACGGCGACGTCATGGACGGGACCGTCACCGGCCTCGGTGCCCAGCGCACCCGCTGCGTCGCGGAGGAGCGGTGACCGCCCACGACCGGCGCGACCCCGAGGGCGAGATCGCCAAGGCCGCCGCCGCGTACTCCAACTGGGGCCGGTGGGGAGCGGACGACCGGCTCGGCACCCTGAACCACCTCGACGCCGACAAGCGCCGTCAGGGCGCCGCCCTCGTCCGGCAGGGCGTCAGCTTCTCGCTCTCCCAGCGCTTCGACATGAACGGCCCGCAGAAGGGCTGGCGCCGGCGCACCAACCCGGTGCACACCATGCTGGACACCGGCACCGACGCGGCCGCCGGCCACCAGCCGTTCCCGCACGGCATCGGCGGCGCCGACGACGTGATCGCCATGCCGCTGCAGTGCTCCACCCAGTGGGACGGCCTCGGCCACATCTTCGACCACGGCCGGGCGTGGAACGGCCGTGACGCCGCCACCACCGTCACCTCCGAGGGCGACCAGGTCACCGGCATCGAGCACATGGCCGCCGACGTCGCCGGGCGCGGCGTCCTCCTCGACGTCGGCCGGGCGTTCGGCACCGACGGCGAACTCCCCGACGGCTTCGCCATCACCGAGGATCACCTGCGCGCCACCATCGAGGCCCAGGGCCCGAGTTCGGCCGTCGGGCGTGGAGACCTCGTGGTGATCCGCACGGGCCAGCTCACCCGCGCCCGCCGCGAGGGCTGGGGCGACTACGCCGGCGGGGACGCCCCCGGGCTCTCCTTCACCACCGCCGGCTGGCTGCACCGCACCGAGATCGCCGCGGTCGCCACCGACACCTGGGGCTTCGAGGTGCGGCCCAACGAGTTCGACCAGGCCTTCCAACCCCTGCACCAGGTCGCCATCCCCAACATGGGTCTGCTCATCGGCGAGATGTGGGACCCGGACGCCCTCGCCGAGCACTGCGCCGCCGACGGCGTGTACGAGTTCTGGCTCACCGCCGCACCGCTGCCGATCACCGGCGCCGTCGGCTCCCCGGTCAACCCGGTCGCCGTCAAGTAGCACCGACCGGCGACCGCCCCACCGACCGGGCCGGTCGGCGGACGCACCCGGACAGCCGTCCACCGACCGGCCCCACCACCCCCACCCCTCCCGTCCGCCGCGCGACGAAGCGCGGCCCGCCCGTCAGGGAGCACCATGACCAGTGTCCGTACCGTCCTCGTGATCGGCGGCGGCACCGCAGGCAACGGCCTCACCGTCCTCCTGCGCAAGGCCGGCATCGACGTCGAACTCGTCGAGGCCAAGACCGACTGGAACGTCTCCGGCTCCGGCATCACCCTCCAGGGCAACGCCCTGCGCGTGCTGCGCGAGATCGGTGTCTGGGACGAGGTCCGCGAAACCGGCTTCGGCTTCGGCTCGGTCGGCATCACCGCCCCCGACGGCACCGTGCTGCACGTCGCCCGGGACGTCCGCACCGGCGGCGACGACCTCCCCGCCACCCTCGGCATGCAGCGCCCGCAGCTGCAGCGGATCCTGATCGACGCCGTGAAGGCCTCCGGCGCGAAGGTCCGGCTCGGCACCACCGTCGAGTCCCTGTCCTCGGACGACACCGGCGTGTGGGTCCGCTTCGACGACGGCACCGGCGGCCGCTACGACCTCGTCGTCGGCGCCGACGGCATCAGCTCCGCGACCCGCGCCATGATCGGCATCACCGAGCGCCCCGAACCCACCGGCATGGCCATCTGGCGCACCCCGGCGCCGCGCCCCGCCGGGGTGGAACGCACCGACCTCGCCTACGGCGGCCCGTGCTACATCGCCGGCTACTGCCCCACCGGCCCGGACACCGTCTACGCCTACCTCGTCGAGCCCAAGCGCGATCGGGCCACCATCGACCCCGACTCGTACGCCGACGAGATGCGCCGCCTCGCCGCCGGTTACGGCGGCCACTGGGCCGGCATCGCCGCGAGCATCACCGACCCGGAGCAGGTCAACTACACCTGGTTCGACCGGCACCTCGTCGAGGGCCCCTGGCACCGCGGTCGCGTCGTCCTCGTCGGCGACGCCGCCCACGCCTGCCCGCCCACCCTCGCCCAGGGGGCCGCCATGTCCCTGGAGGACGCCTGGGTCCTCGCCCAACTGCTCACTTCGAAGGACGAGTTCGAGGAGCAGCTGCTGATCGACTACCACGCCCGTCGCCTTCCGCGCGTGCGCATGGTCGTCGACAACTCCTGCCAGATCGGCCAGTGGCTGATCGACGGCGTCCGCGACGCCGACGTCCCCGGCCTGATGGGCCGCACCATGACCGTCCTCAGGGAGCTGCCGTGACCACGCCCACCGTGGACGTCCACGCCCACCTGCTGCTGCCCGAGGTCGAAGCCCTCGTCGCCGACCGGCCCGGTCTGGCCGAGGCCAAGGCCCTGGACGCCCGCCGCAACGGGCCCGAAGCCCTGGCGGTCAGCGGTCCCATGGTGCGCGAGCGCATCCCGCTGCTCACCGACGTCGCCGCCCGCCTGGCGCGGATGGACGCCCAGGGGGTCGACGTCCAGTTGGTCAGCCCGTCGCCCTCGCACTACCACTACTGGTCCGACGAGGTGACGGCCCGCCAGGTGTGGCGGACCGCCAACCGGGCCACCGCGGACCACTGCGCCAAGGCCCCCGAGCGCCTGCGCGGCCTCGGCCTGGTGCCCCTCCAACACCCCGACCTCGCCGTCGAGGCGCTCGACGACGCCCTCGACCACGGGCTCCTCGGCGTCGAGATCTCCAGCCACGCTCCCGCTGTTGAGCTCTCGGACCCGCGCCTCGAACCCTTCTGGACCCGTGCCGCCGAGACCGGTGCGATCCTCTTCCTCCACCCCTTCGGCTGCACCCTCGACGAGCGCCTCGACGCCTGGTACCTCTCCAACACCGTCGGCCAGCCCACCGAGAACGCCGTCGCCCTCTCCCACCTGATCTTCTCCGGCGTCCTCGACCGCCACCCCGGCCTGAAGATCATCGCCGCCCACGGCGGCGGCTACCTGCCCACCCACATCGGCCGCTCCGACCACGCCTGGCGGGCCCGCCCCGACGCCCGCGGCTGCGCCCGCGAACCCAGCAGCTACCTCAGGGACCTGTGGTTCGACTCCCTCGTCCACGACCCCGCCGTACTGCGCCACCTCGTCGCCACCGCCGGCGCCGACCGTGTGCTCCTCGGCTCCGACTTCCCCTTCGACATGGGCAACCAGGACCCGCTCGGCGTCCTCACCGCCGCCGCGCTGCCCGACCACGACCACCACGCCGTCCGCGGCGGCAACGCCGCCGCCCTGCTGGGCCTCGGCTGAGGAGGACCACCATGACCCGCCTGCTCACCCACCTGCGGCACGTCGACCTCGCCGTGCCCGACTACGAGAAGCAGCTCGACTTCTACGCCGGCGTCTGGGGCCTCACCCAGGTCGCCGAGGACAGCGGCATCTCCTTCCTCGCCGCCGAAGGCTCGCCCGAGCAGTACGTCGTGCGCCTGCGCCGCGCCGAGGAGAAGCGCCTCGACCTCATCTCCTACGGCGCCGCCACACCCGCCGACGTCGACACCCTCGCCGAGCGGCTGCTCGCGGGCGGCGTCGAGCTGATCACCCGCCCCGGCACCGTCGACACCCCCGGCGGCGGCCACGGCTTCCGCTTCTTCGACATCGACGGCCGCACCATCGAGGTCAGCGCCGACGTCGCCACCCGCACCCACCGTCGCGTCGAGGAGAAGGAGTCCATCCCCGTCCGGCTCTCCCACGTCGTCGTCAACTCACCCGACCTGGACCGCACCCGCACCTGGTACGAGCAGCACCTCGGCTTCGCGCTCTCCGACAGCCTCGCCTCCCCGCACATGGGCGAGGTCATGCACTTCATGCGGATCAGCAACCAGCACCACTCCATGGCCATCGCCAAGGGCCCGCACACCTCGCTGCACCACATCTCCTTCGAACTGCGCGGTGTGGACGAGTACATGTACGGCACCGGCCGGGTGCTGCGCGCCGGTGTGCGGAAGATCTGGGGCCCCGGCCGCCACCTCGCCGGCAACAACACCTTCTCCTACTTCCTCGACCCGCACGGCAACACGGTGGAGTACACCACCGAGCTGGAGCGGCTCGACGAGGACAGCTGGCACCCGCACGTCTACGACTTCTCGCAGCCCGAGGTCACGGACCAGTGGGGCACCGCCAACGCGATGAGCGAGATCGTCGCCAAGGAGTCGTTCAACGACGTGGACCGCGGCTGCTTCACCGCCCCGCCCGTCTGATCCAGTCCGCCCAAGGACCCCGGGGGTGCGGCGGGCGAGTCCCGCCCTGACACCGCCCGCCGACACCCCCGGCCATCGGAGGAGAACCATGCGCTTCGCCACCTACGAGCATCACGGGCACCGCCGCTGCGCCGTCGTGTCCGGCACCCGGCTGCACCCGTTGCCCGTCGGCACCGACCTGCTCGACCTCGTCCGGGCCGGCAGGGAGGCCCTGCACGCCGCCGGCCGGAGGGCACTGGCCGCCGAGCCCGGCCCGCAGGTGGCCGAGGTGCGACTCCTGCCGCCCCTCCAGCCGCCCACCGTCCGTGACTTCGTCGCCTTCGAGGAGCACGTCGAGGGGGTACGCCGGAGCGTCAGCGGGGCCGAGGGCGTGCCGGAGGTCTGGTACGAGGCGCCGACCTTCTACTTCGGCAACCCGTACGCCGTCATCGGTGCCCACGACGACGTCCCGATGCCGCCGGGTTCCTCCGTGCTGGACTTCGAGCTGGAGGTGGCGGCCGTCATCGGGCTCCAGGGCGGCGACCTGACCCCGGAGCAGGCCCGCGACCACATCATCGGGTACACGATCTTCAACGACTGGTCGGCGCGCGATCTGCAGTCCCGTGAGATGCAGGTCGGTCTGGGGCCCTGCAAGGGCAAGGACACCGCCACCACCCTCGGCCCGTACCTCGTCACGGCCGACGAGCTGGAGCCCCACCGCGACGGCGACGGATTCCTGCGCCTGGCCCTGATCGCCGAGGTCAACGGCGAGGTTGTCGGCCGAGACCTGCTCTCCAACATGGGCTGGCCCTTCGAGGACCTCGTCGCCTACGCCTCACGCGGCACCACCGTGCGACCCGGTGACGTCCTCGGCTCCGGAACCTGCGGCAACGGCGGCTGCCTCGCCGAACTCTGGGGCCGCACCGGCCGCCGCGAGCCGGCCCCGCTGGGGCCCGGCGACACCGTCACCCTCACCGTCGAGGGCATCGGCTCCGTCTCCAACACCGTCGTCGCCGGCGCCGATCCGGCCCCGATCCGGCCCGCGCGGGCGCGCCCGCGCACCCGTCCCTGACTCCACGGCGAAAGGCACACCCATGAACCGCCTGCGAGGCAAGGTCGTCGTCGTCACCGGGGCGGCCCGCGGCCAGGGCGCGGCGGAGGCGGCCGCCCTGGCGGCGGAAGGCGCGACCGTCGTCGCCACCGACGTACAGGCCGCCGCCGGCTGCCGCCCGCTCGACGTCACCGACCCCGACGCCTGGGCGGCGCTCGCGGCCGACCTGCGTGAGACGCACGGCGCCGTCCACGGTCTGGTCAACAACGCCGGCATCACCTGGCGGGCCCGCCTCGGCGAGGTCACCGCCGAGGACTTCGCCCGCGTCCACGCCGTCAACGTCACCGGCCCCCTGCTCGGCATCCAGCACCTGACCCCGCTGATGCCGCCGGGCTCCTCCGTCGTCAACGTGGGCTCCTCGGCCGCCCTGACCGGGCACTACCCGGTGGCGTACACGGCGAGCAAGTGGGCGCTGCGCGGCCTCGCCAAGACCGCCTGCCTGGAACTCGGACCGCGCGGCATCCGCGTCAACACCATCCACCCCGGCTTCATCGAGACCGAGATGACCGCCTCCGCGCCCCCGGCCTTCCGGGAGGCCAACCTGAGCGAGACCCCGCTCGGCCGCACCGGCACCGTGGACGAGATCAGCCCGCTGGTGGTCTTCCTCCTCTCCGACGACGCCTCCTTCATCACCGGCGCGGAGATCCCCGTCGACGGGGGCTACACCGCACACGGCGGTGCGAAATCGATCTCCGACGCGCTGCGCGGACAGGACGGCAGGCCGTGAGCCGCTGCTCCGGCGTCACGGCCTGCCGTCCTCGTCCCGCCCCCGCCGGCCACCGCCCCACGGCATTGCCCGGCCTCGCCTCCTGAGAGGAAGCACATCCCATGGACAAAGTGAGTACGAGTGCGGCCGACGCCGTCGCCGACATCCCCGACGGCGCCTCCCTGGCCGTCGGCGGCTTCGGCCTCAGCGGCATCCCCACCACACTCATCGAGTCGCTCTTCGCGAGCGGCGCGAGCGGCCTGCGCGTGGTGTCGAACAACTGCGGTGTCGACGGCGCGGGGCTCGGAATCCTGCTCGCCGCCGGACGGATCGTCAGGGTCACCGCCTCCTACGTTGGCGAGAACAAGGAGTTCGCCCGCCAGTACCTCGGCGGCGAGCTGGAGGTCGAACTCACCCCGCAGGGCACCCTGGCGGAGCGGCTGCGCGCCGGAGGCTGCGGCATCCCCGCGTTCTTCACCCCGGCCGGGGTCGGCACCCAGGTCGCGGACGGGGGCCTGCCCTGGCGCTACATCGCCGGCGGAGGCGGCGTGGCCCTCGCCTCGCCCGCCAAGGAGGTCCGTACCTTCGACGGCCGCTCGTACGTGCTGGAGCACGGCATCACCTGTGACTACGCCCTGGTGCGCGCGGCACGCGGCGACCGGCACGGCAACCTCGTGTTCCGCAAGGCGGCCCGTAGTTTCAACCCGCTCGCCGCGATGGCCGGCCGGATCACCATCGCCGAGGTCGAGGAACTCGTCGAGCCCGGAGTGCTCGACCCCGACGAGATCCACCTGCCCGGCGTGTTCGTCCAACGCGTCGTCGAACTCACCCCGGCCCAGGCCACCGACAAGAACATCGAACGGCGCACCGTCTCCGCGCCCCCGGCACGAAGGACGGTGCACGCCTGATGGCCTGGACCCGCGACCGGATGGCGGCCCGTGCCGCCCGCGAACTCACCCCCGGCAGCTACGTCAACCTGGGCATCGGCCTGCCGACCCTGATCCCCAACCACCTGCCCGACGGCGTCCACGTCGTCCTCCACTCCGAGAACGGCATCCTCGGCACCGGCCCCTACCCGGCCGCGGAGGCGGTCGACGCCGACCTGATCAACGCCGGCAAGGAGACCGTCACCGTCCTGCCCGGCGCCGCGTTCTTCGACTCCGCGCTGTCCTTCGGCATGATCCGCGGCGGCCACATCGACACCGCCGTCCTCGGCGCCATGCAGGTCTCCGCCACCGGCGACCTCGCCAACTGGATGATCCCCGGGAAGATGGTCAAGGGCATGGGCGGCGCGATGGACCTCGTCCACGGCGCCCGCCGCGTCATCGTGCTCACCGAGCACACCGCCAAGGACGGCACCTCCAAGATCCTCGACGCGTGCACCCTGCCCCTGACCGGCCGGGCCTGTGTCCACCGCATCATCACCGACCTCGCCGTCCTCGACGTCACCCCCGACGGCCTCGTCCTGGTCGAGACCGCTCCCGGCGTCACCACCGAGGACGTCGTGGCCGCCACCGCCGCACCCCTGCACGTTCGCGTGCCGACCGGCTGACCCCGTCGGTACCGGCTCCGCAGCGCCCCGAATCGGGGTGGAGCCGGACACGGACACGGGTGCCCGCCGGAGAGGGTCTCCGGCGGGCACCCGTGGAACTGCGCGGCCCGGGCCCGGCCTACCTGACGGTGATGGTGCCGGTGAGGCGGATGTCGTCGACGGAGCGGCCGACGTGGACGGGGACCTTGCCGGTGGGGGTCTCCCAGCGGCCCTTGTCCTCGTTCCAGTAGGAGAGTTTGCGGCGGTCGATCTCGATGGTGACCATCTCGCGCTGACCGGGCTGGAGCGGGACCCGGGCGAAGCCGACGAGCGTCTTCGCCGGGGTGTCGGTCCTCGTGGGCAGGTGGCCGATGTAGACCTGTACGACGTCGGAGCCGGTGCGCCGGCCGGTGTTGCGGACCTCGACCCGCACGGAGGCGGTGTCGCGCGGGCTGTGGAGGTCGAGGTCGCGCAGGTTCAGCCGGTCGTAGGCGAAGGTGGTGTACGACAGGCCGTGGCCGAACGGGAAGAGCGGCTTCTGCCGGTTCCTGTCGTACCACTTGTAGCCGACGTAGATGCCTTCGTCGTAGACGACGGTGCCGTTCGAGCCGTCGTTCTTGCCACCGGTGTAGGTCGCCGGGCCCTGGTCCTCGCGGGCGGGGAAGGTGACGGGGAGCCGGCCGCCGGGCTCGGCGTCGCCGTAGAGCACGTTGGCGATGCTGGTGCCGGTGGCGGCGCCCTGGTACCAGGCCTGGAGGACGCCCTTCACGTCGGGGAGCCACGGCATCAGCATCGGGCCGGAGGTGTTGAGGACGACCACGGTGTTGGGGTTGGCCGCGGCGACGGCCCGGACGAGCTGGTCCTGGTCGCCGGGCAGGCTCAGGTTGTCGCGGTCGATCGCCTCGCCGACGAAGTTGTTGACGAAGACGACGGCCACGTCGGCCTTCTTCGCCGCCTCGACGGCCTCCGGGATGAGGGAGTCGGGCTGCCAGCAGAGCTTCATGCTCGGGCCGTTGAAGCCGACGTCCCTGGTGGAGTACTCGACCGTGACCTGGACGGTCTTCCCGGCGGTGAGCCAGGTGACGCCGCCGAGGGTGTACTCCTGCGGGGCGAAGAAGAAGTCCCACACGAAGCGGGAGTCGTCGAGGACGGTCTGCCCGTCGACGACGAGTTTGGCCGCGCCGGAGAGCAGGGTGGAGAACCGCACCCAGCCCGTGGTGGTGGGGGTGAGGGTACCGGTCCAGCGGGCCGACCACTTGGCGGGCAGGCCGCCGACCGGGTCGCCCCAGCGGAAGTCGACGTTGGCGGTGGTCGCGGTGACGACCGGGGCGCCGCCCAGGGTCTCGTTGCCGAAGAACTCGGCGCGCAGGCCGGGCTGCCCGTCCGGGGTGCTGAAGGTGCCCGCGGGGACGACCGGCAGGGCGACGTCGCCGTACGAGCCCTGCGCGAGGATGACGCGGGAGGCGCCGGCCTTCGCCGCGATCGCCTCGGCGGCTGTGGTGAAGGCGCCCGGGTCGACGTAGGAGGAGCCCTCGACGCCGGTGACGGCGTCCTTGCCGGCCGGGCCGATGACGGCGATCGTCTTGTTCTTCCGGAGCGGCAGCAGTCCGGCGGTGTTCTTGAGCAGGACGGTGGCCTGCTCGCCCGTCACCCGGGCCAGCTCCTGGTGCGCGGGTGTGGTGACGGTGTCCGCGGGGGCGGGCAGCGGGTTGTCGAAGGCGCCGGAGGCGAAGAGTGCGAACAGGGTGCGGCGGGCCGCGTCGAGGGTGCGCTCCGGCGGGATGCGCCCGTCGGAGAACGCGGCCTTGGGGACGTCGGGCTCCAGCGCGCCGGAGTCGACACCGGCCTTGATCATCTCCACCGGGTCGGCGGAGGGCTGGAAGTCGGTGCCCAGGTAGCCCTGGAGGCCGAGGTCCTGCTTGAGGGCGGTGATGAGGTGCGCGTTCTGGCAGGCGTGGACGCCGTTGACCTTCGGGTAGGAGCCCATGACCGACAGGGCTCCGCCGTCGCGGACGGCGTGCTCGAAGGCCGGGTAGTACAGCTCGCGCAGGGCCCGCTCGGAGACCCGCACGTCGAGCGAGTTGCGGCCCTCCTCCTGGTTGTAGACGGTGAAGTGCTTGACCTGCGCGATGACGCCGTTCTGCTGGAAGCCGCGGGTGACGGCCGCGCCGATCAGGCCGTTGACGAGCGGGTCCTCGCCGTAGGACTCGGCCTCGCGGCCGTTGCGCGGGTTGCGGTCGATGTCGACGGTCGGGCCGAGCAGGACGTTCCAGCCCTTGGCCCGGGCCTCGGCGCCGACGGCCCGGCCGTACCTCTCGGCGAGATCGCCGTCGAAGGTGGCGGCCAGGGCGTTGGGGGCGGGGAAGGCGGTGACGCCCTTGTCGCCGCGCAGGCCGTCGGAGGCGTCGACGCGGGTCATCGCGGGGATGCCGAGGTGCTCCAGGGGCTTGTAGTCCGCGGGATCGACGGCGGTGATGAGGGTGACCCGCTCCTCGTGCGTCATCGCGTTCAGCAGGGTGTCGGCCCGCCAGGACGCGGGCGTGGCGGGGTTGCGCCACGGCTGCGCGGGCGGGGTGGCCGTGGCGGTCGGGCCGGTCGGCGCGGGTGCGGCGGCCCGGGTGGCGGCGGTGGCGGGCACGCTCGTGGCCAGCGCGCCCGCGCCGCCCAGCACGGCGGCGGTCATGATCTGACGCCGGGACATACCTCTGGAACGATTCATTCTTCCGTACTCCTCAGGTGGGGGAGAGGTACTGATCAGGGGTGGTGCCTGGTGTGCTGGTCCGGCAGTGCCCCGTACCGGCCTCGGACCGGTGCGCCGGCTCCCGCCCGGTGGGGTCGGGAGCCGGGAACGCGCCGTCGCTATGCGGCGCGGTGCGCGGGTGCTGCCGTGGTGACGGTGTGCTCGCCCGGCCCGACGGTGATCGGGTCGAGTCCGGGGAGGTCCACCGTGCCGAGGCATCCGGCGGGCACGGTGACGTGGGTGGTCATGCCGTCCGGGGTCAGTTCCCAGGACAGCGCTGCCGTGCCGTAGGGGGTTTCGTGGCGGGTGTTCGCCCAGGTGATGCCGCCGCCGGGGCGGGGCCGGTAGGTGAGGGCGCGGTAGCCCGGTGCGGCGGGGGCGATGCCGCCGACGGTGCGGTGCAGCCAGTCCGCGACGGCGCCGAGGGCGTAGTGGTTGAAGGAGGTCATGCCGCCGGGGTTGAGGGTGCCGTCGGGACGCAGGCTGTCCCAGCGCTCCCAGACGGTGGTGGCCCCCTGCGTGACGGTGTAGAGCCAGGAGGGGCACTCGGTCTGGGTGAGCAGCCGGTACGCGACGTCGAGGTGGCCGGTCTCGGCGAGTGCGTCGCAGATCAGCGGGGTGCCGACGAAGCCGGTGGCGATGCGGGCGTCGTCGCGCAGGACGAGGGCGGCGAGCCGATCGCCGGCGCGGGTGCGCGCGGCGGGGTCGTCGAGCAGGTCGAAGGCGATGGCGAGGCAGTAGGCGGTGGGGCTGTCGCTGGTCATCCGGCCGGAGGGCAGGACGTACCGGTCGCGGAACGCGGCGGCGACCTCGTCCGCGAGCGCGGCGTAGCGTCGGGCGTCGTCGTCCTCGCCCAGGTCCCGCGCGGACCAGGACAGGTGCCGGGCGGAGCGCGCGAAGTGGGCGGTGGCGACGAGGTGGCGGTCGGTGCGGCCGGCCGCCGGGTCCTCGGGCGGTGCGACGGGGTCGAGCCAGTCGCCGAGCTGGAACCCGGTGTCCCACAGCCGGGTCGGGCCGGCGAGGCGCTCCACGAGGTCGACCCAGGCCCGACCGGTGGGGTAGTGACGGCGGAGCAGGTCGAGGTCGCCGAAGCGCCGGTACAGCACCCAGGGGGTGAGGGCGGCGACGTCGCCCCAGGCGGCGCCGGGCCGGATCGGGGTCCAGACGTCGTTGCCGGGGATGACGGGGACGTACCAGGGTACGGTGCCGTCGGGGAGCTGTTCGATGCCGACGTCGGTGAGCCAGGAGTCGAGCATGCCGGCGCAGTCGTAGAGGTAGCTCGCGGTGGGGGCGAAGACCTGGATGTCTCCGGTCCAGCCGAGGCGTTCGTCGCGTTGCGGGCAGTCGGTGGGTATGTCGACGAAGTTGCCGCGCATGCTCCACACCACGTTCTCGTGCAGGCGGTTGACCAGCGGGTCGCTGCACTCGAACCAGCCGGTGCGGCGCATGTCCGTGTGGTACACCCGGGCGGTCACGGCGCCGTCGGTCAGCTCGCCGGGCCAGCCGGTGATCTCGGCGTGGCGGAAGCCGTGCAGCGTGAAGCGGGGCTCCCAGGTGCGGGGGCCGTCGCCGGCCAGCACGAGCACGTCGGTGGCGTGGGCCTCGCGCAGGGGGCCGGTGGCCAGCTCGCCGCCTTGCAGGACCTCGGCGTGGCGCAGGGTGATCCGGGTGCCGGGCGGCCCGTCGACGGTGACGCGCAGCCGGCCGACGAGGTTCTGGCCGAAGTCCAGGAGATGCCGGCCGTCCGCCGTGCGGGTGACGGTGACCGGGGCGATCTCCTGGGTGCAGCGCACCGCCGGGCCCTGCGGTGCGACGAGGGTGTGCGGGTCGCGAGTGCCGACGGAGACGGCCGTCCAGGGCTCGGGGTCGGTGCGGTCGGGGGTCGACCAGTGCGGGTCGTCGAGGCGGGCGTCGAAGGTCTCGCCCTCGTACAGGCCGCTGGTGAGGATCGGGCCGGGGGCGGCGCTCCACGTGCCGTCGGTGGCGACGACGGTGGTGCTGCCGTCGGTGTGGGTGATCTCCAGCTGGGCGACGAGCGAGAGGTCGCCCCCGTAGATGTCGCGGGTGCCGCCGTCGAAGCCGAAGCGGCCGCGGTACCAGCCGTCGCCGAGCCACGCGCCGATGGTGTTGGCGCCCGGCCCGAGGTGGTCGGTGACGTCGTAGGTGCGGTAGCGCAGCCGGTGCGGGTAGACGGTCCAGCCGGGGGCGAGGATGTCGTCACCGACGCGCCGGCCGTTGATCTCGGCCTCGTACAGGCCGTGCGCGGTGACGTGCAGGCGGGCCCGCTCGACGGGCGCGGTGACGGCGAAGTCCTTGCGGACGCGGGAGGGGCGCCGGTCGGAGTCCGGGGCCTCCGCCCACGCGCCGCCGACGGGCACCGCGACCCAGTCGGCGGCGTGCAGCAGGCCGGCCTCGACGGTGCTCGGCTCGCTCCACGGGGAGGGCCGCTCCCCGTTCGGAGCCCAGGTCCGGACCCGGACGGCGGCCCGTTCCCGCGAGGCCAGCGGCTCGCCCGGCCAGGGCACCAGGACCTGGTCGGCCCCGGAGGTGCGGCCGGTGCGGTGGACGCGGCCGGCGCGGACGGTCTCGATCTCGTACGCGTCCTGCACCGGGGCGCCGGCGGGTAGCACCCAGGAGAGGCGGGGCGCGGGGACGCCGATGCCGAGGCCGTCCGGCAGTTGTTCGAACGACACCGGGGCAGGCTGGAGGTGCAACACAGGGGACCTTCCGTGACGTGGGTGGTGCGGCCCCCGTGTGTGCGGGGGTGGGGGAGCGGTGCGGGTGTCAGCCCTTGACGGCGCCTCCCGTGAGGCCCTTCATGACCTTCTGGTTGAGGAAGAGGTAGATCAGCAGCGTGCCGAGCACGTTGATGCAGATCGCGGCGAACAGCGGGCCGTACTGGGTGGAGCCGAAGTCGCCGGTGAAGTTCAGCAGGCCTACCTGGACGGTGCGCAGGTCCTGGCTGTTGGTGAAGGTCAGCGCGACGAGCAGGTCGTTCCAGATGAAGAAGAACTGGACCAGGCCGACGGTCAGGATGGCGTTGCGGACCATGGGCAGGCTGATCGTCCAGAACGACCGCAGGATGCTCGCGCCGTCGAGGGTCGAGGCCTCGAACACCTCGCGGGGAACGGACTTGTAGTAGGTCGCCATCATGAACACCGTCAGCGGCAGGCCCGTGCCGGTGTAGGTGAGGATCAGCGGCCACAGCGTGCCGGAGATGCCGGTGCGGAAGTAGACGGAGAACAGCGGGAGCAGGATCATCTGGGCGGGCACCATGACACCGGCCAGGAAGATCAGGAGCGTCAGGCTCCGGCCCTTCCAGACCATGATCTGCAGGGCGAAGCCCGCGGCCGCGCCCATGAGGAGGATCAGGGCGAGCGAGGGGACGACCGCCAGGAGGCTGTTGCGGACGTACAGGCCGATGTGGCCGGTGGTCCAGGCCTCGGTGTAGTTGCCCCACTCCCAGGTGGTGGGCAGGCTCCAGGTGGAGTTGTTGAGGTAGTCGCTGTTGGACTTCAGCGAGGTGAGGAACATCCAGACCAGCGGGTAGACCTCGATGACGAGGAGGATCCCGATGACTGCCTTCACCCAGAGCCTCCCGAGGCGGGAGCGCCTCGGCGGGCGGGAGCGGCGGCTTCCGTGGGAGGGGCGGGAGACCCGGATCTGCGGCGGCGCGTCGGTGGACATCGGGGTCAGCCCTTCGTGAGGTCGCGCCGCGAGACGCGGAAGACGACCAGGGTCACCAGCAGGCACAGCACGGTCAGCAGCAGGGCGATCGCGCTGCCGTAGCCGTACTCGCTGTAGGTGAAGGACGTCTGGAACATGTAGAGGGTCAGCGGTGTGGTCGCGTTGCCGGGGCCGCCGCCGGTGAGGGCCACGACGGAGTCGAAGACCTTCAGGGTGCCGTTGATGCTGAAGATCACGGACGACATGAGGACCGGGAAGGAGAGCGGCAGGATGATGTGCCGGATCAGCCGCAGCCCGGAGGCGCCGTCCAGGCGGGCCGATTCGAGGACCTCCTCCGGGATGTCCACCAGGCCGGCGAAGAGCAGGACGGCGTAGAAGCCCATCGAGCGCCAGACGTCCATGACGACGAGCACCCAGAAGGCGCTGCCGGCGCTGCCGAACCAGTCGATCGACTCGATGCCGACCATGTTCAGCAGCGAGTTGACCGGCCCGGTCTGCGGGGCGACCTGGAAGAACTTCTGGAAGAGCAGGCCGACGGCCACGGTCGGCAGCACCACGGGGAAGAAGACCAGGGTGCGGATGAACGCCGAGGCCCGCTTCAGGTAGAAGGTGTAGAGCAGGGCGAGCGCGTAGCCGGCCAGGACCTGGCCGATGGTGACGACGACCGCGTACTTGACGGTGAACCACAGGGAGGAGTGGACGGTCGAGTCCGAGAGCAGGTGCCGGAAGTTCTCCAGCCCGCTCCAGGTGAAGCCGTCGATGGCGTTGCCCGTGGTGAACGCGTAGCCCAGTGACCACACCATCGGGACGAGCATGATGAGGGAGTACACGAGCAGGGCTGGCCCCACCAGAATCATGATGGCCCTGCGGTCACCGAGTACGCGGTGCATGGTCGTGTCCTTCGTTGTGTAGGAGATCGAGTGGCCGGGCGGCCGTCGGCCCGGGAGCGGTGGCGCAACCTGCCACGGTCCGCTCCCGGGCCGTCGGCGCGGGCTCACTGGCCGGACTGGGCTTCCTGCACCAGCTGCATGAACTTCTCCGGGCTGGTGCTGCCGGTGACCAGGGAGGCCGCGTTGGACTGGCTGACGGTCGTGGCCTTCGTGCTGAACAGGGCCTCGAACCAGAGGACGTTCTGCTTGGAGCCGTCGATCGTCTCCCGGATCTGCTTGGTGACGGCGTTCTTGTCGGGGACGGGGGTGTTGACCTTGAACCCGGAGATCGTGCCCTGGTCCTTCAGGGCGGTGCTGCCGTAGTTCTGGGCGATGCACTTCACCCACTCGCCGGTCTTCTTGTCGAAGCTCTTGGAGTTCAGGGCGATCGGGAGCCCGACGTTGGAGGGGTACTGGTCGATCGAGCCCTTGCCACCGGCCACCGCGGGGAAGGGCATGAAGCCGACGTTCTCCGCGCCCACCGTGTTCTGCTTGGCGTCGGCGATGTTCGACAGCGCCCAGCTGCCCATGTAGAACATGCCGGCCTTGCCGCTGAGGAACTGGTTCATCGCGGTGTCGTAGTCGATCGATCCGACGCCCTGGCCGAAGTAGCCCTTCTTGCCGAGGTCGGCGACCTTGGCGGCGGCGGCCACGTACTCCGGGTCGGTCAACTTGGCCGTGCCGTTGGCGATGTGCTCCATCGCGTTCGGGCCGAGGCTGCGGTAGAGGTAGCCGCTGACGAGCCGGGTGAGCGGCCAGCCCTGCTGACCGGAGGCGGCGAAGGGCTGCACGCCCGCGTCCTGCAGCTTGCCGGCGGTGGTGACCAGCTCGTCCCAGGTCCTGGGGGTCGCGAGGCCGTGCTCGGCGAACAGCTTCTTGTTGAAGAAGATGCCCTCGATGTTGTACTCGTACGGCAGGACGGCGAGCTTGCCCTCGTACAGCGCCTCGATGGTGGAGACGGCTGCCGGCTGGAGCTGGTCGTACACACCGAGCTTGGTGAGCTCGTCCTCCAGGTCGGCGACCTTGCCGGACTTGAAGAGCTGGTTGGTCAGGGCCGGGGCGTTGCCGGCGGCGAACTGCACGGGGAGGGCACCCTGGCCGGCCAGCAGCTGCAGCTTCTGGTCGAGGCCGGTCTGCGGAACGGTGTCGACCTTGAGGGGCAGTGCGGTGTTCTGCGTGGTGCAGGCGCCCTGGGAGAGGGTGGTGAGGGACGTCTTGACGGCGGTGTTCTCCACGACCGAGAGGTAGCTGAAGTCCTTGGGCGCGGCGGCGGTGCCCGAGCCGGTGCTGCCGCAGGCGGAGGCGAGGAGGACCACGGTGGCGGCACTGGCGGTGAGGCCGACGAGGCGCGCTCTACCGGGGCGGGTGGAGGAGATGGTCACGGCTGTGCTCCCTGGCGTCATTGAGGAGGAGGCATCGCGGCGAGAACGGCGGGACGCGCTCAGATGGGGTCCCGGTTGTGTAGAACGTTCTCCGCTGGAAGTGCCACTACAGTGCCTGTGTGGGCCTTTCGCGTCAAGACACGAGGATGTAACGTCGCGGTCATCTCTTCCAGAAGGAGCCTCTGGCCTGGAAGAATCGTGTAGAACGTTATTCATCCAATGAGACTGGAGGAGTGCCCCGCATGGAGCCGGCAAACCGCTCGAAGCGCGTGACCATCACGGACGTGGCCCAGCACGCCGGCGTGTCCACGGCAGCCGTGTCCAAGGTCCTGCGCAACGCCTACGGGGTGAGCGCCGCCATGCAGGAGCGGGTCCGCGCCGCGATGGCCGAGCTGGACTACCGTCCGCACGCGGCGGCGCGGGGGATGCGAGGCCGGACCTACACGATAGGAGTCCTGCTGGACAACCTGCGCAACACCTTCTTCGCCGACATCATCGACGGCATCCAGGAGCAACTGCGCGACGGCGACTACACCCTGATGATCGGGGCCGCGGGTTTCGGCGCCGAGGCCCAGGGCCGCACCGTGCGGGCGATGGTGGACCGCCAGATGGACGGGCTGATCCTGATCGCCCCCGGGACGTCGCGCACCGAGGTCCTGGCCACCGCCGAGACGACGCCGACCGTGATCATCGGCCACCATGACGCCTCCGCCGTCCACGATTCCGTGGTGGACGCCGACGACCTGGGGGCCGGCCTGGTGGTGGACCACCTCGTGTCGCTCGGGCACCGCAGGATCGCCTTGCTGGCGGCCCCCGGCACCCGGGCGAGCCGGTGGAAGCGCACTCCGGAGATCGTCCTGACCGGCGGCTACTGGGAGGCGATGGAGCGTCACGGACTGGCGGACCGCGCCGAGGTGGTCCCCACGGACTACTCCGACGAGGGTGGCTACCGCGCAGGACTCCAGCTGCTGGGCGGCCCCCGTCCCCCGACGGCCGTCATGGCCGGTGCCGACGTGGCCGCGCTCGGTGTCTACCGGGCCGCCCACGAGCTGGGGCTGGACATCCCCGGCGACGTGTCGCTGGTCGGGTACAACAACACCGCCGTCGCCGCCCTCGCCCCCGTCCAGCTGACCAGCGTCGACCAGGCCGGGCACACCATGGGGTCCACCGCGGCGCGGATGCTGCTGGAACGCGTCGAAGGGCACCGGACCCGGGCCATGCAGACTTCCATGACCCCCCGTCTCGTCGTCCGCCGCAGCACCGGAGCGCCGAAGGCCGACTGAAGGGAAGCACGTCCGGTACGCGCGCGGCACGGTCGGCCGTGCCGCGCCCCGCCCGTCGGTTGAACGGTTTCAAAGCCTCCGGACGGGCAGGGCGTCACGCACCCCGGAGGCTGGAGCGCCGGACCACGATCTCGGGTTGGAACAGGACCTGCTGGTGCCGGTGCTCCGACGCGCCGTCACCGGTCTCCTCCAGCAGGAGCTCGGCCGCGGTCCGGCCCATCGTCTCCGCGGGCTGGCGCACCGAGGTCAGCGGCACCGCGGCCGCCGCCGCGAACTCGATGTCGTCGTACCCGACGATCGCGAGGTCCTCGGGTACCCGCAGGCCGGCGGCGTAGGCCGTCTGCAGGACGCCCAGGGCCAGCAGGTCGTTGGCGCAGAACACGGCGGTCGGCCTGGGCGTCAGCCCGAGGAGGCGCGCACCGGCGTCCCGGCCCGCCTCGACGTCGAGGCGGTCGACCCGGACGTCGACCAGGGACTCCCGCCCGTGCCCCGCCAGGGCCGCCGCTCCCAGGGCTCCCTCGCGCCGGTCGCGCACCTGCTGCAGCGGATGGCCGCCTCCCACGTAGGCGATCAGGCGGTGCCCGCCCTCCAGCAGGTGCCGGACGGCCATCGCGCCACCCGCGACGTCGTCCACCGCCACCGAGCAGGCCTCGGTGCCCGGCAGCACGCGGTCCACGAGGACGAACGGGACGTTGTTGCGGCGCAGCACCGCTGTCGCCGCCGCCGTGGCGTCCGTCGGTGTGAGGAGCACGCCGCGCACCCGCTGTTCGGCGAAGAGCGACAGGTAGTCGGCCTCGTCGGCGGGGCTCTGGGCGCTGTTGCAGACCATCACGCCCAGGCCTGCCGCGCGGGCGGCCTGCTCGGCCCCCCTGGCCACCGAGACGAAGAAGGGGTTGCCCAGGTCGAGGACCAGCAGCCCCATGATCCGGCTGTGGCCGGCCCTGAGCTGGCGGGCGGATTCGCTGCGGACGTAGCCGAGCTGGTCGATGGCGCCCTGGACGCGGCGGCGGGTGTCCTCCCCGACCATGTCCGGGCGGTTGATCACGTTCGACACCGTGCCGACGGACACCCCGGCGAGCCGCGCCACGTCCTTGATGCCAGCCGTACCACCCATGTGCTCCCCCGTACGGGCCGTTGAAAAGATTCACCGGCCCCTGGGGCGGTGTGGAACCCAAGTTACGCCAGCTCGTTTCGTCACACCAGTTCCGCCTTGACGAGGAACGGGATCCGGCTTACCGTCCTCTTGAAACGATTCAACTGCTTCAAGGGGTGCCCGTGTCCGAGCCGTCGGCAGTGAAGGATGCGCTGAGGAACCAGCGCATCGAGACCCCCTCGTGGGGCTACGGAAACTCGGGAACGCGGTTCAAGGTGTTCGCCCAGCCGGGCGTGCCCCGCGACCCGTACGAGAAGCTCGCGGACGCCGCCCGGGTGCACGCCGCCACCGGCGTGGCCCCCAAGGTCTCCCTGCACATCCCCTGGGACCGCGTCGAGGACTACGGCAGGCTCGCCGCCCACGCCGGGAGCCTCGGGCTGGAGCTCGGCGCGATCAACGCCAACGTCTTCCAGGACGACGACTACAAGCTCGGCTCGGTCACCAACCCGGACCCGCGGGTGCGGCGCAAGGCCGTCGACCACCTGCTGGAGTGCGTCGACATCATGGACGCCACCGGCTCGCGCGACCTCAAGCTGTGGTTCTCCGACGGCACCAACTACCCCGGCCAGGACGACGTCGCCGCCCGCCAGGACCGCCTGGCCCAGGCCCTCGGCGAGGTGTACGCACGGCTCGGCGACGACCAGCGGATCCTGCTGGAGTACAAGCTCTTCGAGCCCGCCTTCTACACGATGGACGTCCCCGACTGGGGCACCGCCTTCGCCCACTGTCTGCGGCTCGGGCCGAAGGCCCAGGTCGTCGTCGACACCGGGCACCACGCGCCGGGCACCAACATCGAGTTCATCGTCGCCTTCCTGCTCCGCGAGGGGAAGCTCGGCGGCTTCGACTTCAACTCCCGCTTCTACGCCGACGACGACCTGATGGCCGGTGCGGCCGATCCGTTCCAGCTGTTCCGGATCATGCACGAGGTCGTCAGGAACGGCGGCCTGGACGAGCAGGCCGGCGTCGCGTTCATGCTCGACCAGTGCCACAACATCGAGGCGAAGATCCCGGCCGTCATCCGCTCGGTGATGAACGTCCAGGAGGCCACCGCCAAGGCCCTGTTGGTCGACGCGGACGCGCTCGGCGCCGCCCAGCGCGGCGGCGACGTGCTGGCGGCGAACGCCGTCCTGATGGACGCCTTCGCCACCGACGTCCGCCCCCTCCTGCGCGAGGTCCGCGAGGAGCAGGGCCTGAACGCCGACCCGCTCGCCGCCTACCGGGCCACCGGCTGGGCCGAGCGGACCGCCGCCGAACGGGTCGGCGGCGAACAGGCCGGCTGGGGAGCCTGACCCGCTCCCCGGCCCATCGTCCCGCGGGCCGGCCGGACTCCGGCGCACACCACCGGCCGGCCCGCGTACCCCGCCGGCGCCACCCCACGGATCGACCAGGAAGACCTCCCACCATGGCTCTGCACCCCGAAGTCGCCGCCCTGCTGGCGCGCTCCAACCGACTCGGCTCCGACCCGCGCAACACCAACTACGCCGGCGGCAACACCTCCGCCCAGGGCACGGACACCGACCCCGCCACCGGCCGGCCCGTCGAACTGCTCTGGGTGAAGGGCTCCGGCGGCGACCTGGGCACCCTGACCGAGAGCGGCCTGGCCGCGCTGCGCCTGGACCGGCTGCGCTCCCTCGTCGACGTCTACCCCGGCGTCGAGCGCGAGGACGAGATGGTCGCCGCGTTCGACTACTGCCTGCACGGACGCGGCGGCGCGGCGCCGTCCATCGACACCGCCATGCACGGCCTGGTGGACGCCGCCCACGTCGACCACCTGCACCCGGACTCCGGCATCGCGCTGGCCACCGCCGCCGACGGCGAGAAGCTGACCGCCGAGTGCTTCGGCGACACCGTGCTGTGGGTGCCCTGGCGCCGCCCCGGCTTCCAGCTCGGGCTGGACATCGCCGCCGTCAAGGCGGCCAACCCGCAGGCCGTCGGCTGCGTCCTCGGCGGCCACGGCATCACCGCCTGGGGCGCCACCAGCGAGGAGTGCGAGGCCAACGCGCTGCACATCATCCGCACCGCCGAGGCCTTCCTCGCCGAGCGGGGCAAGGCCCAGCCGTTCGGCCCCGCGCTGGACGGCTACGGGCCGTTGCCCGAGGCCGAGCGGCGCGAGCGGGCCGCGGCCCTCGCCCCGGTCGTCCGCGGCCTGGCCTCCACCGACGCCCGCCAGGTCGGCCACTTCACCGACACCGCCCCGGTGCTGGACTTCCTCGCCCACGCCGAGCACCCCCGCCTGGCCGCCCTCGGCACCTCCTGCCCGGACCACTTCCTGCGCACCAAGGTCCGCCCGCTGGTCCTCGACCTGCCCGCCGCCGCGCCCCTGGACGAGGCCGTGGCCCGCCTGAAGGAACTCCACGCCGAGTACCGCCGGGACTACCGGGCCTACTACGACCGGCACGCCACCGCCGACTCGCCCGCCATCCGCGGCGCGGACCCGGCGATCGTCCTCGTCCCGGGCGTGGGCATGTTCTCCTTCGGCAAGGACAAGCAGACCGCCCGCGTCGCCGGCGAGTTCTACCTCAACGCGATCAACGTCATGCGCGGTGCCGAGTCCGTCTCCTCCTACGCCCCCATCGAGGAGAGCGAGAAGTTCCGCATCGAGTACTGGTCGCTGGAGGAGGCCAAGCTCCGGCGGATGCCCGGGCCCAAGCCGCTCGCGGCCCGCGTTGCCCTGGTCACCGGCGCCGGCTCCGGCATCGGCAAGGCCATCGCCCACCGGCTGGCCGCCGAGGGCGCCTGCGTCGTGATCGCCGATCTGAACGGCGACAACGCCGCCGCCGTCGCCCGGGAGCTCGGCGGCCCCGACCGGGCCGTCGCCGTCACCGCGAACGTCACCGACGAGGAGCAGATCGCGGCGGCGTTCAAGGCCGCGGCCCTGGCCTTCGGCGGTGTCGACCTGGTCGTCAACAACGCCGGCATCTCCATCTCCAAGCCGCTGCTGGAGACCACCGCCAAGGACTGGGACCTCCAGCACGACATCATGGCGCGGGGCTCCTTCCTCGTCTCCCGCGAGGCCGCCCGCACCATGATCGAGCAGAACCTGGACGGCGACATCGTCTACATCGCCTCCAAGAACGCCGTCTTCGCCGGCCCCAACAACATCGCCTACTCGGCGACCAAGGCCGACCAGGCCCACCAGGTCCGCCTGCTCGCCGCCGAACTCGGCGAGCACGGCATCCGCGTCAACGGCGTCAACCCCGACGGCGTCGTCCGCGGCTCCGGCATCTTCGCCGCCGGCTGGGGAGCCCAGCGCGCCGCCACCTACGGCATCGAGGAGAACGAGCTCGGCGAGTTCTACGCCCAGCGCACCCTCCTCAAGCGCGAGGTCCTTCCCGAGCACGTCGCAGGCGCCGTCTTCGCCCTCACCGGCGGCGACCTCACCCACACCACGGGTCTGCACGTCCCCGTGGACGCCGGCGTCGCCGCAGCCTTCCTGCGCTGATCACTCCCCCGAGCCGCTCCGGGGCCCCCGCCGCGAACGCTCCGTCAGGCGGGACGAGGGTGGCGGCCGGTGCGCACCACCGGCCGTCCAGGGCCGGGCCGACGGATCTCGGCGGATCGACGCGCGAGGTCGGGCGCCCGTCCGGGCGCAAGATCCGCCGGACCGGCCCTGGGCCCCGGAGCCTGGAGCGACCGGCGGTCGCTCCAAGGCGTGGCCGCGCCGACGCAGTCGCGGCCACGCCGACCGACCCCTTCACCCCCACCGCACCACCGAGGACCACCCTGTCGTGAAACCCATCTCCTCCACCCCGCCCACGGCCTTCGCGGCGGCGGACCTCGGCGCAACCAGCGGCAGGGTCGTCATCGGCCGGGTCGGCCGTGACACCCTCGACCTCACCGAGGTCCACCGGTTCGACAACACCCCGGCGCAGCTGCCCGACGGCCTCCACTGGAACGTCCTCGGCCTCTACCAGGGGATTCTCGACGGACTGCGCGAAGCCGCCCGGACGGTCGACGTCGCCTCCGTCGGCATCGACGGCTGGGCCGTCGACTACGGCCTGCTCGACGGCGACGGCGCCCTCGTCGCCACGCCCTTCCACTACCGCGACACGCGCACCGGCCCCGCCGTCGCAGAGGTCTGGAACCGCATCCAGGCCAGGGACCTCTACCGCATCACCGGCCTGCAGCACCTCCCCTTCAACACGATCTTCCAGCTCGCGGCCGAGAAGCAGCTCGACCGCGCCCGGAACATCCTGCTCATCCCCGACCTCATCACCCACTGGCTCACCGGCAGCACCGGGACGGAGGCCACCAACGCCTCCACCACCGGCCTCTACGACGCCCGGACCGGCACCTGGTCGAAGCCGGTCCTGAGCGCCCTCGGCCTCGACGCCGCACTGCTGCCCCCGCTGCGGCGGCCCGGTGACCATTCCGGCACCCTCCTGCCGCACGTCGCGGCCGCCACCGGCCTGCCCGAGGGCACACCGGTCACCGCCGTCGCCTCCCACGACACCGCGTCCGCGGTGGCCGCCGTCCCCGCCACCACCGCCGCCTTCGCCTACATCTCGTGCGGCACCTGGTCGCTGGCCGGCCTCGAACTGGAACGCCCCGTCCTCACCGACGCCTCCCGGGCCGCCAACTTCACCAACGAACTCGGCATCGACAACACCACCCGCTACCTGCGCAACATCATGGGCCTGTGGCTGCTCAGCGAGAGTCAGCGCGCCTGGCAGGCCCGAGGGCTGCCGCACCGGCTGCCCCACCTCCTCGACCAGGCCGCCGGATCCCGCCCCTTCGCCGCCCTCGTCAACCCCGACGCCCCCGAGTTCCTCGCCCCGGGCGACATCCCGGCCCGCATCGCGGAACACTGTGCCCGTACCGGCCAGAACCCGCCCGCGGACCAGGGGGCCACCGTGCGCTGCATCCTGGAGAGCCTCGCCCTCGCCCACCGGCACACCCTGCGCCAGGCCGCGGCCCTGACGGGGCGCGACATCCGCGTCGTCCATCTGGTCGGCGGCGGCAGCCGCAACGAACTGCTCTGCCAGTTCACCGCCGACGCCACCGGCCTGCCCGTCGTCGCGGGCCCCACCGAGGCCACCGCCCTGGGCAACGTCCTCGTCCAGGCCCGCGCCCACGGCCTGGTCGACGACCGCGCGGCCATGCGCCGCCTGATCGCCCGCACCCAGCAGCTGCGCCGTTACACACCGGGCGGCGATACGAGAGCCTGGGACTCCGCTGCCGCGCGCATCGGCCTGTCCTGACCCGAGAGCGAGGACCGATGAACCACCCGCCCCACCGCTCCGCCCGCGCGGACGGCCCGATGCGAGTCGCGCTGTTCGTCACCTGCGTCAACGACGCGCTCTACCCCGGCACCGGCCGTGCCGTGGTCACCCTGCTCGACCGGCTCGGCGTGGAGGTCGACTTCCCGGCCGCGCAGACCTGCTGCGGGCAACCGCAGTACAACACCGGCTACCGGCGCGAGACCGAGCCGCTGGTGCTGCGCAGTGCCCGCGCGTTCGAGGGCTACGACCACGTCGTCACGCCGTCGGGTTCGTGCGCGGCGATGATCCGGGACAACTACCCGCGGATCGGCGCCAAGGCGCTGGCGGAGGGGCGCGGCAGCGAGTTGGCGGACGCCGCCGCCTCGCTCGCCGCCCGGACGTTCGAACTCACCGAGTTCCTGGTGGACGTACTGGGGGTGACGGACGTGGGGGCGTACTTCCCGCACACGGTGACCTACCACCCGTCCTGTCACGGGCTGCGGATGCTGGGTCTGGGGGAGCGGCCGCGCAGGCTGCTGGAAGCGGTGAAGGGGCTGGAACTGCGGGAGCTGCCGGGGGCCGAGGAGTGCTGCGGCTTCGGTGGCACCTTCGCGGTGAAGAACCCGGACGTGTCGGCGGCGATGGGGGCCGACAAGGTCCGGGGCGCCCTGTCCACCGGTGCGGGGGTGCTGTGCGGGGCGGACAACTCGTGCCTGCTGCACCTGGACGGCACCCTGCGCCGCCGCGGCGCCGCGATGCGGACGGTGCACCTGGCCGAGATCCTGGCCTCGACCGAGACGGAGGCCTTCGCATGAGCGGCACCTACCTGGGCATGCCCGCCTTCCCGAAGGCCGCCAAGGCCTCCACGAAGAACGAGAGGCTGCGCGCGAACCTGACCCGCGCCACGCACACCATCCGCGACAAGCGGGCCGCCGCGGTGGGCGAGCTCGACGACTGGGCCCAGCTGCGACAGGCGGGCAAGGAGATCAAGGACAACACCCTCGCCCGGCTGGACCACTACCTACTGCAGGCGGAGGCCGCGGTGCAGGCGGCCGGCGGCACCGTGCACTGGGCGGTGGACGCGGCCGAGGCGAACCGGATCGTCGCCGACCTGGTCCACGCGAAGGGCGAGCGCGAGGTGGTGAAGGTCAAGTCGATGGCGACGCAGGAGATCGGGCTGAACGAGGCGCTGGCCGCCGAGGGCATCACCGCCTACGAGACCGACCTCGCCGAGCTGATCGTGCAGCTGGGCGACGACCTGCCCTCGCACATCCTGGTGCCCGCGATCCACCGGGGCCGCGGCGAGATCCGGGACATCTTCACGGAGGCGATGGGCCGCTGGGGCCGCCCCGCCCCCGACGGCCTGACCGACAACCCGGCCGATCTCGCCGAGGCCGCCCGGCTGCACCTGCGGGAGAAGTTCCTGCGCGCCAAGGTCGCGGTCTCCGGCGCGAACTTCCTCATCGCCGAGACGGGCACCCTGGTCGTCGTCGAGTCGGAGGGCAACGGCCGGATGTGCCTGACCCTGCCCGAGACCCTGATCTCCGTGGTCGGCATCGAGAAGGTCATCCCGACCTGGCGCGACCTGGAGGTCTTCCTCCAGCTGCTGCCCCGCTCCTCCACCGCCGAGCGGATGAACCCGTACACCTCCACCTGGACCGGCACCACCGACCGTGACGGCCCGCAGGAGTTCCACCTGGTCCTGCTCGACAACGGCCGCACCGCGACGCTGGCGGACGAGGTCGGCCGCCAGGCGCTGCGCTGCATCCGCTGCTCCGCCTGCCTGAACGTGTGCCCGGTCTACGAGCGGGCCGGCGGCCACGCCTACGGCTCGCCCTACCCCGGCCCGATCGGCGCGATCCTCACCCCGCAGCTGCGCGGCCTGCAGAGCGAGGTGGACGCCTCGCTGCCGTACGCGTCCACGCTCTGCGGGGCCTGCTACGAGGTCTGCCCGGTTGCGATCGACATCCCGGAGGTGCTCGTCCACCTGCGCGAGCAGGTCGCCGAGCAGGGGGCGGGCCACCGCGTCGAGCGGGCCGCGATGAAGGCCGCGACCTGGCTGCTGGACCACCCCGCCGCGCTGACCGCCGCCGAACGCGCCGCCACCAGGACCCGTGCTCTGCACCCGAGGCGGCTTCCCCTGCCGGGGCCGGCGAAGGCCTGGTCCGACACCCGCGACCTGCCCGCCCTGCCCGCCGAATCCTTCCGCGACTGGTGGAAGAAGAACCGCAAGGACGGAAGCCGATGACCACCGCCCGCGACACCGTCCTGGCCCGCATCCGTGCGGCGCTCACCGACGTCCCCGCCCACGCCGCGTCCGGCCCCGCCGGGACCGCCCACACCGGGACCGGCACCGCCGCGCGCGACTACCTGCCGGCGCACGTGCCCGACGACCCGGCGGCCCTGCGGGACCTCCTGGCCGAGAACCTCGCCGACTACCGGGCGCACGTCCACCGCACCACCGCCGGCGCCCTGCCGGCCCTGCTCGCCCGCCTGCTCGACGACCGGGGCACCCGCGTCCTCGTCACCCCGCCCGACCTTCCGGCCGACTGGCTCGCCCTGGCGACCGTCCAGCAGCTGCCCGACGACGGCAGCCTCACCGCGCACGCCCTGGAGAGCGTCGACAGCGTGATCACCGGCTGCGCCCTCGCCATCGCCGAGACCGGCACGATCGTCCTCGACACCGGCCCCGGCCAGGGCCGCCGGCTGCTCACCCTCGTCCCGGACCACCACATCTGCGTCGTCCGCGCCGACCAGGTCCTCGCCTCCGTGCCGCAGGCCCTCCCGCTGCTCGACCCGGCCCGCCCGCAGACCTGGATCTCCGGTCCCTCCGCCACCAGCGACATCGAACTCGACCGTGTCGAGGGCGTGCACGGCCCCCGCACCCTGGAGGTCTGCATCCTCGACTGAGGGCGCCTCCCGCGACGCGGCCCCGGGCGGGGGAGCGCTGCCGTCGTGTGCGGGGAGGTGCGCCGCGCGCGAGACTGGGAAGGCGGGCGGGCCCACACTGCTGTTGGTCCGTCCGTCTCCGAGAGCGGGTGGTGAGAGGCGTGAGAGATCCCCTCGGACACGAGGCGCTGCTTCTGCTGGAGGGCGACGAGGTGCTCGGCCTGACCGGGGAGGCCGCGCGGTTGCTCGGCGGGTCCGCGCGGCGTGTCCGGGCAGCCGGAATGCCGGAACTCCTGGATCCGTGGCCGGGCCCGCCGACGGAGGGCGAGGGCCGCACGTGGCGGGCCCGTGTCCTGTCGACGTCCGAGGAAGTGCGCTGTCGCATGGCGGCTCTCGACGAGTCCGAGCCCGCCAAGGCCGTCCTCCAGCTGGTGCCGGAGCGGAAGGCCGAACACCTGGAACAGGACGAAGCCCTGTTGCGGGCGTTGTTCTCGCAGGCGAAGTTCGGCCTGGCGGTGCACGACAGGGACCTGAACGTGACCCGGGTGAGTCTCGACGCCGAGTTCCGGGCTCCCCGTGACGGGTCGATGGTCGAGCCCTCCGGAGGGCGCCCGCTCACGGAGACGCTGGTGGCACAGGACGCCGCCGTGATCGAGGGGCTGCTGCGCGGGGTCATGGAGACCGGCGAGACGCTGGTGGAGCTGACACGGCGGGCGCGGCGCTCCGACCAGCCGCTGACCGACCGCTTCGTCTCGCTGTCGGCGATCCCGCTGACAGGTGCCGAGGGCCGTCCCTGCGGAGTGGTGGCGACCTTCACGGACGTCACCGCGGAACACCGGGAGAAGGGGAGGCGACTACTTGTCGGTGACGCGGCCCGCCGGATCGGCACCGATCTGGACCCCGTCCGGTGTTCGCAGGAACTCGTCGACGTCCTGGTGCCGGCCTTCGCGGACGCGGCTGCCGTCGATCTGGCCGAGGCCGTCCTGCTGGGCGAGGAGCCCGGGGAGTCGCCGATCCGGCGTACGGCCCGCAGCGGCGGCGAGCGCCGGCTGCTCCCGGCGACCGGGGGCCACGACCGGGCGACGACGCAGGTCGAGCTACGGGCCCGTGGCCAGCTGCTCGGCCGGCTCCTGCTGGGCCGGTCGCCGGACCGCTGGGCGTTCGATTCCTTCGACGAGGGCACGGCGGAGGAGATCGCCTCCCGTACGGCGCTGAGCATCGACAACGCCCGACGTTTCGTCCGCGAGCGGCGCAGCGCCGAGCTGCTCCGCCGGAGTCTCCTGCCGTCCGAGCCGCAGGAGATCACCGCGGCGGACATCGCGCTGCTCCATGCAGAGGTCGGTGCGGGCGGCGCCGACTCCGGGGCCTGGGTGGACGTCGTCCCGCTCTCGTCGGCCAGGGTGGCCTTCGTCGCCGGCCGGGCCACCGGACGCGGCATCGCCGCCGCGGCCGCCGCCGGACGGCTGCGGACGGCGATCCGGACGCTGTCCGACCTCGATCTCGCTCCCGAGGAACTACTGACCCACGTCGACGAACTGGTACGACGTCTGCCGCCCGCCCAGGAGTCCGGTGGGGAATCCGATGCGATGCCGGAAGGCGCGGGTGAGGTGGGTGCGACCTGCCTGTACGCCGTGTACGACCCGGTCGCCGGCCTCTGTGCCACGGCGACGGCGGGCCACGACGCCGCTCGGCTGATCGCACCCGAGGGAGGCGAACCGGCCCCGATCGCCCTGAAACCGGGACCGCCCCTCGGCCAGGGGAGCATGCCGTTCGAGACGGTGGAGTCGGCTCTCGCGCCGGGCAGTGTCCTCGTTCTCTCGGCCGGCGGCCCGATCCGATCGGAGGGCGCGGCCTCCCGGATCCGATCGGAGGGCGCGGACTCGTCCGTCGGGCGGATCACCGGTGATCCGGGAACGGCCGACCTGTTGCGCGGGGCCCTCGACGACGGGTGGGCGAGGGGAGTGGCCTTGGCCGTCCGGGTGAGGAGGCTTTCCCCCGGAGCCACCGCGGACTGGCAGTTCCCGGCGGACCCGTCCGTCGTCGCGCAGGCCCGCAAGGCCGTGGCGGACACCCTGCTGGAGTGGGGGCTCCAGCACCTGGCCTTCGTCACCGAGCTCGTCGTGAGCGAGCTGGTGACCAACGCCGTCCGCTACGCCGGTGGCCCGGTCGGGCTGCGCCTGATCAGGGACCGCTCCCTGATCTGTGAGGTGTCCGACCCGAGTCAGACCCAGCCCCACCTGCGTCACGCCCGCCTGACGGACGAGGGCGGGCGCGGGCTGTTCCTGGTGCACCAGCTGACCGAGCAGTGGGGGAGCAGGTACACGGCCTCGGGAAAGACGATCTGGACCGTGCAGAGTCTCGACGGCTCCACGTCGTGAGGTCGTCCCGTGGCCGTGCCGTCCGGATCCCGGCTACCCGTCGAGGCCGCTCCCGTCCACGGTGAGCCGACGGCACAGCCGGTCGAGGTAGTCGCGGTACGCGCCGGACATGTCCCAGGCCCCGTCGCTGAGTCCCCACTGGATCTGGAAGCCGTCGGCGACGGCGAGCAGCTCCCGGGCGACGGTGTCGCCGTCGGTGTCCGTGCGCAGCTTCCCCGAGTCGACGCCGAGTGCGACGGCCTGTCCGACGAGGGCCCTGATCCGCGCGTAGCGCTCGGCGAAGTAGGCGTGGGCCGGGTGCTCCTCGGCCGTCGCCTCGGCCGACAGCAGGGTGTACATCTGCATGAGGCCGGGCTGGGTCAGGTTGAAGCGGGTGTGCTCGGCGATCAGGCCGAAGAGCTGCACCAGGTCCGGTTGATCCAGGTCGAGCCGACGGTAGAACAGCTCGACGGCCTGCGACTCCCGGACCTCCAGGACGGTCCGCAACAGCTCGCGCTTGTTCCCGAAGTGGTGCAGCAGCCCCGCGTACGAGATGCCCACGTCGGCCGCGATCTTCTGCATCGAGGCGTTGAGGTAGCCGCGCTCGGCGAAGTGGCCCATGGCCGTCTCGACGATCCGTCGGCGGCGCTCGTCGGCCGCGGCGTAGGTGCCGGATCGCCGGCGGGTGCGGGCCGGCTTCTCCCGGTCGCTCGCGGTGGGAGTGGTCGGTTCGGCATCGGGCATGGTCAGCAGCTTAGAGCGGTGGGGGCGGGCGGAACCCGTCATGCAGGGGTTACGGCCGAATGTGATCCAGGTTACATTACTAAAAACCTATGTACCTACTGGTTTTTACTCTACGGTGGCACCACCCCACCCCACCCCCGCCGCTTCCGCGGTCCGGCGGCCGACCGCTTTCGTGTCGCCGATGCCCGAAGGGACACCGATGTCCACCTCCGCGCCCCCCACGCCCGCGGCCCCCGCCGCCGACGCCGACCGACACCTCGGCGGACGGCTCGCGCTGGTACTGCTCGCCATGCTCTGGCCCGCCCAGATGCTCACCGTCGCAGGCGTCTTCACCGCGCTCACCCAGGCATCCGTCGCCCAGCACTTCCACACCACCCAGATCGCCTGGTTCACCCTGGTGTACTCGCTGGTCGTGACCTGCGTGACGCCCTTCGTCGCCCGCGCCGGAGACCTCTTCGGACGTCGAAGGATCATGCTCGTCATCCTCGCGGCCGGTCTCGTCGGCGACCTCCTGGTGGCCATGGCCCCGAACTACGAGGTGATGCTGCTGGGCCGCGGGCTCGCAGGTCTCTACGGCCCGATGGCCGCCCTCGTGTACGCCTCCGCCCGCGACGTCTTCCCGCCCCGCCACGTAGGTCTCGCGACCGGCGCCATCGGCAGCTCGGCCGGCATCGTCCTGGTCACCTGCCCGCTCCTCGGAGGCTGGCTGCTGGACCACTACGGCTTCCGGGGCGCCCTCTGGGCGTTGGTCGTCGGCGTTGCCCTCGGGTTCGTCCTGGTGCTGTGCTTCGTCCCGAAGATCCCGCCGACCGAGACCAACGTGTCCTTCGACTGGTGGGGCGGGCTCCTGCTGGGCGCCAGCGCCACGGCGATGATCTACGCCATCGGGCAGGGCGGCGCCTGGGGCTGGACCGACCTCCGTCTGTTGGGCCTCCTCGGCCTGTCGGTCGTTCTCGCGACCCTCTTCGTTCTCGCCGAGCTCCGTGCGGCCGAACCGCTCCTCGACGTCCGGATGCTGGCCCGCCGCGAGGTTTGCAGCGTCCTGGTGGGCACGGCCATCGGCCAAGGCACCTTCTTCGCCGCCGGCGGCATGATCGTCTTCGTCGCGCTCTTCCCGCACATCCCCGGAGTCTCCGACGGCCTCGGCTGGAGCGGGACCCACAATGCCCTGGTCGGCATGCCCTCCGGCGTCCTGATCATCCTCGTGGGCCTCGCCGCAGGGGTGCTCACCCGCAGGATCGACCCCCGCATCCCCTGGCGCATCGGACTGGCGATCACCACGGTCGGTCTCGTGGGGCAAGGGCTCTACCACCACGACGAGACCCAGGTCATCCTCTTCGGCTGCCTGACGAACCTCGGTGCCGGCCTCGTCCTGGCCTGCGCGGGCATCCTCCTGCTCGGCGTCGTCTCGCCAAGGGAGCAGGGCGTCGCCAGCGGCATGTCCGTCATGCTCACGAACCTCATGAGCACGCTGGCGGCCCAGATCATGTTCTCCGCGCTCAACGGTGACAGCCGAGTGCTCAACGGCACCAGCTTCTACCTCGACGGGGCCCTGCGCAGCGCCTACTTCGCACTCGCGGCCTGTATGGCCTTCGCGCTGCTCCTCTCGGCGTTCATTCCCAAGGTCCTGCGGTCGGACCAGATCGAGTCCGGCACCGTGACCCTCCCCGTCTGACCCGCCCTGCGGGGTGCGCCGCACCTATCCGCGGCGCACCCCTCCCGCACCATCGAAGGACATCCCGCATGACGGTCATCACGTCGGCCAGCCCGGCCATCCACCCGTACCAGGACCCCGCCAGGCCCGTCGACGAGCGCGTGCGCGACCTGCTGGGGCGGATGACCCTGGAGGAGAAGGCCGGCCAGCTCTTCCACGCCATGACCACGCTCGGGGACGGGGGAGCGCTCGCCGACGACCCGCAGCGGGCGTTCGGCGGGCACACCGTCCGGCAGCTGGTGACCGGGAAGGGCATGACGCACTTCAACCTGATCGGCGCCGCCACGGCCCGGGAGATGGCCGAGTGGCACAACCGCGTCCAGGAACTCGCGGCCGCGACCCGACTCGGCATCCCGGTCACCCTCTCCACCGACCCCCGGCACGCCTTCACCGACAACCCCGGCACCGGCATGGCGGCAGGTCCGTTCTCCGAGTGGCCCGAGTCCCTCGGGCTCGCCGCGATCGGCGACCCGGACCTGGTGCGGCAGTACGCCGACACCGTCCGCCAGGAGTACCTCGCCGTCGGCCTGCGCCTCGCCCTCCACCCGCAGATCGACCTGGCGACGGAACCGCGCTGGTCCCGCATCTGCAACACCTTCGGCGAGGACGCCGACCTCACTGCCCGGCTCGTCGTCCCGTACCTGCACGGCCTGCGCGGCCCCGGGGAGGAACTCGGACCGGACAGCGTGTCCGCCGTCGTCAAGCACTTCCCCGGCGGGGGACCGCAGAAGGACGGCGAGGACCCGCACTTCCCCTACGGCACGGAGCAGGTCTACCCGGGCGGCCGCTTCGACTACCACCTCGCCCCCTTCCGGGCGGCGCTGGCCGCGGGGGCCACCCAGATGATGCCGTACTACGGCAAGCCCGTCGGCACCCCCTACGAGGAGGTCGCGTTCGGTTTCAACCGCGGCATCGTCACCGGCCTGCTCCGTGAGGAACTCGGCTTCGACGGCATCGTCCTCAGCGACTGGGGGATCATCAGCGACAGCGACATCATGGGCGAGCCCCACGCCGCCCGCGCCTGGGGGGTCGAGCACCTCTCGCGGCACGAGCGGATCCTCAGGGCCCTGGACGCCGGGGTCGACCAGTTCGGCGGGGAGACGTGCCCCGAACTCGTCGTCGACCTCGTCCGCGACGGCAGGCTGCCCGAGTCCCGGATCGACGTCTCCGTGGGCCGTCTGCTCACCGAGAAGTTCCGTCTCGGCCTGTTCGACGACCGCCGCTACGTCGACCCGGACCAGGCCGAGGCCGTGGTCGGGCACGCCGAGTTCCGGGCCCGCGGCGCGGTTGCACAGCGCAGGTCGGTCACCCTGCTCAAGAACACCGACGGCCTCCTGCCGCTGCCCGAGCGACTGCGCCTCCATCTCCAGGGCGTCGACCCGCGGACGGCCGCCGCCTACGGCAGCCCCGTCGACCGGCCGGAGGACGCCGACCTGGCCGTCCTCCGGCTGGACACCCCGTTCGAGCCGCGCCCCGGGCTCTTCGAGTCGTTCTTCCGTGCCGGCCGCCTCGACGTCGAACCCGGCCGTCTCGCGGAGATCCTCCACCTGATGGACCTGGTCCCCACCGTGGTCGCGATCCAGCTGGACCGCCCGGCCGTCATCCCCGAGATCGCCGAGCGCGCCCATGCCCTGCTCGCCGTCTACGGTGCGAGCGACGAAGCACTCCTGGACGTGCTGTTCGGCCGGGCCGCGCCGGAGGGCAGGCTCCCGTTCCAGCTGCCGCGGTCGATGGAGGAGGTCGGGAACGGCCACCCCGACGTCCCGCAGGAGAGCACCGACCCGGTCCACCCCTTCGGCCACGGCCTGACCTACGGCGCCTGAGCCCCACCGAGCACGAGAGAGCCGCACCCATGAAGGTCACCCGCCTCCGCTTCGAGCACCACGGTGCCAGTGACGCCCTCGGTATCGGGGAGTCCGAACCGCGCCTGTCCTGGACCGGCACCGGGACGCACCGGCACCAGGACGCCTACGAGATCGAGATCCGCGACCGGCACGGAGCCGGCCGCACCCACCTCGTCCACTCCACCGAGAGCGTCCTCGTCCCCTGGCCCGGAGCACCCCTGTCCGCACGCGAACGCCGCGAGGTGAGGGTGCGGCTCTGGACCGACGGCAACGCACAACCGGGCCCCTGGAGCGACTTCCACCCCGTCGAAGCCGGCCTCCTGACCCCCGAGGACTGGACCGGTACCGCCGTCTCACCCGGCAGCGACGACCCGGCGGCCGACGACCCCCGGCCCGCGCACCTCCTGCGCACCGAGTTCGAACTCACCGGCCCCGTCGCATCGGCCCGCCTGTACAGCACCGCACTCGGCGTCCACGAGATCGAGATCAACGGCAGCCGCACCGACGACGACGTCCTCGCCCCCGGCTGGACGAGCTACCGCGACCGGCTGCGCTACCGCACCCACGACGTCACCCACCTCGTGCACCCGGGCACCAACGCGATCGGCGCCCACCTCGCCGACGGCTGGTACCGCGGACGCCTCGCCTTCAACGGCGGCATCCGCGACATCTACGGCGACCGCACCGCCCTGCTGGCCCAGCTGGAGGTCCGCTACGCCGACGGCACCACCGCCACCTTCGGCACCGGCCCGAATTGGCGTTCGGCCTCCGGGCCGGTCACGGCCACCTGCCTGCTCGTCGGAGAGACCCACGACGCCCGGCTGGAGCGCGCCGGGTGGTCCGAGCCGGGCTTCGACGACGCCGACTGGCACGGTGTGCGCGAGATCGCCCTCGACGCCGGGGTGCTGACGGCCCCGACCGGGCCCCCGGTGCGCCGCATCGAGGAACGCGCCCCCGTCGACTCACGGCGCCGGCCGGACGGCACCGTCCTGCTCGACTTCGGCCAGAACCTCGTCGGGCGACTGCGCATCCGCGTCCGCGGCGAGGCCGGGCACACCGTGACCCTGCGCCACGCCGAGATCCTGGAGAACGGCGAACTCTGCACCCGCCCGCTGCGCGGCGCCACCGCCACCGACCACTACACCCTGCGCGGTGCCACCGACGGCGAACAGTGGGAGCCCCGCTTCACCTACCACGGCTTCCGCTACGCCGAACTCTCCGGCTGGCCGGGTGAGTTCGACCCCACCGACGTCACCGCCGTCGTTCTGCACACCGACCTGGAGCGCACCGGCTGGTTCGAGTGCTCCGACTCCGCGCTCAACCGTCTGCACGAGAACGTCGTGTGGAGCATGCGCGGCAACTTCCTGGACATCCCCACCGACTGCCCCCAGCGTGACGAACGGCTCGGCTGGACCGGCGACATCCAGGTGTTCGCCCCCACCGCCGCGTACCTCCACGACTGCGCCGGCATGCTCTCCTCCTGGCTGTGCGACCTCTCCGCCGACACCGCACGGGACGCCGGCAGGGTCACGCCCATCTTCAGCCCGCAGATCCCCGTCATCGTGCCGTTCCCGGTGCCCGAGGGGAACCAACCGATGGCAGGCTGGGGCGACGCCGCCGTCATCGTCCCCTGGACCCTCTTCCAACGCTACGGAGACCTCGACATCCTCCGCCGGCAGTACGACGACATGCGGAACTGGGTCGAGACCGTCCACGAGGCAGCCGGCCCCGAGCACCTCTGGACGGGCGAGTTCCAGTTCGGGGACTGGCTCGACCCCACCGCCCCGCCGGACGCCGCGTGGCAGAGCAGCACCCCCGACGCACTGGTGGCCACCGCCTACTTCGCCCACAGCACCACCCTCGTCGCCGAGACCGCCGAGCTGCTCGGCCGCACCGAGGACAGTGCGTACTTCCGGTCCCTGGCCGACGACATCCGCAAGGCGTTCGTCCAGGCGTTCGTCACCGCTCCCGGGCAGCTCACCGCGGACACCCAGACCGCCCACGCGCTCGCCCTGCAGTTCGACCTCCTCCCCGACGGGCAGCACCGCGCCGCGAGCGCCGACCGACTCGCCCGCCTCGTCGCCGACGCCGGACACGTCATCTCCACGGGGTTCCTCGGCACCCCCCTCGTCTGCGACGCCCTCTCCGCCAACGGCCACCTCGACACTGCCTACCAGCTGCTCCTCCAGCGTCGGCCGCCCTCCTGGCTGTACCAGGTCGAGATGGGAGCCACGACCACCTGGGAGCGCTGGGACAGCCTGCTTCCCGACGGCAGCGTCAACCCGGGCGAGATGACGTCCTTCAACCACTACGCGCTCGGCGCCGTCGCCGACTGGATCCACCGCACCGTCGGAGGAATCGCCCCCGCCGAGCCCGGCTACCGCGCCCTCGTGATCAGGCCCCGCCCCGGCGGTGGCATCACCTGGGCACGCGCCGCCCACCGCACCCCGTACGGCCGAGTCGAGGTCCACTGGCGTCAGGAGGACGACGGGCACCTCGTGGTGGAGGTGCGGATCCCGCCGGCGACGACCGCGATCCTCGACCTCCCGGGTGCCGAAACCCTCCACCTGGGCCCCGGCCACCACGTCCACCGCACCTGACACCCACGTGGTGCTGTCGGCCCGATCGGCGGTGCGGCCGGCCGTGACCGTGCCCCGCCGGGGTCCGGCCCTCCGCGACGGAGGCCGGGGCGCCGGCGGGGCACGCTCGGTCACACCGCCCGGTGGGGGTGGAATCCCCTTCCGCTCTTGCGGCCGAGGAGTCCGGCCTCGACCATCCGGGCGAGCAGGGGCGGCGGGGCGTACAGCGGTTCCCTGTACTCGTCGTACAGCGACTCGGCGATCGCCTGCACGGTGTCCAGGCCGATCAGGTCGGCGAGTTGGAGCGGCCCCATGGGGTGGGCGCAGCCGTGCACCATGCCGGCGTCGATGTCGGCGGCGGTGGCGTGGCCGGCCTCGGCCATCCTGATCGCGGAGAGCAGGTAGGGGACGAGCAGGGCGTTGACCACGAATCCGGCCCGGTCGCGGGAGCGGATGACGTGCTTGCCGAGGATGTCCTCGGCGAAGCCCTCGACCCGGTCGAGCACGGTCGGGTCGGTGTGCAGCGAGGCGACCAGCTCGACCAGCGGCATCACCGGCGCGGGGTTGAAGAAGTGCAGGCCGAGCACGTGCGAGGCACGGGTGGTGGCGATGCCGAGCCGGGTGACCGGGATGGCGGAGGTGTTGGTGGCGAGGACGGCCTGCTCGTCGGTCAGCACCTTGTCCAGGGCGGTGAGGATCTCGGTCTTGACGGTCTCGTCCTCGACGACGGCCTCGACGACGAGCTGACGGTCGGCGAGTGCCTCCAGGTCGTCGGCGAAGAGCAAGTGGGCCCAGGCGTCGGTGCGTTGCTGCTCGCTGAGCCGTCCGCGGTCGGCGGCGTGGTGCAGGGAGCGGTCGATCCGGGCGCGGGCGGCCCGTAGTGCGACCGGATCCTTCTCGCAGACGATGGTGTCGAGGCCGGCACGGGCGAAGACCTCGGCGATGCCGGAGCCCATCTGCCCGGCGCCGACGACGGCGACACGGCGAAGGTCGTTCATGCGGTTGCCTCCTGGATTCGATGCGGGTCGATGGGGGCTGGACGGGGACACTCAGGCGGCCGGTGCCGTGGTGCGCACGAGGTGGCGGGCGTACGCCTCGGTGGTGAGGAAGGCGGGCAGGTCGGCGCCGAGCGCGGTCTCCTCCAGGATCCGCACCGCGTCGTCGACCAGGGCCGGGTCGGCGCCCTCGGCGAGCAGGACGCCCCGCTCGGTGTCGATCAGCCGCCGCACGGTGCCGGGGGTGGCCAGCGTGCCGCCGCCGAGCCGGGTGCAGTGGTGCTGCCACTGCCAGATCTGGCAGCGGGAGATCTCGGCGGTGGCGACGTCCTCCATCAGTCCGAAGACGGCGACGGCCCCCGTGCCGCCGAGCCAGGCGGTGAGGTAGCGCAGGGCGACGGCGACGTTGGAGCGCAGGCCCTGCTCGGTCGGCAGGCCGACGGTGAGCCGGTGCACGGCGAGCAGGTCGGCGGCGGTGACCTCGACGTCCTCCCTGGTCCGGTCGAGCTGGTTCGGCCGGTCGCCGAGGACGGCGTCGAAGGCGGCGCGGCAGGTGTCCACCAGGCCGGGGTGGGCGACCCAGGAGCCGTCGAAGCCGTCGCCGGCCTCGCGTTCCTTGTCGAGCCCGACCTTGGCGAGGGCGGCCTCGTTGGCGGCCGGGTCCCTGCTGGGGACGGCGGCGGCCATCCCGCCGATGGCGTGGGCGCCGCGCCGGTGGCAGGTGCGCACCAGCAGGTCGGTGTAGGCGCGCAGGAACGGCTGCGTCATCGTCAGCGAGGAGCGGTCGGGCAGCACGAAGCGGGGGCCGTGGCCCGCGAAGTTCTTGATCAGGCTGAACAGGTAGTCCCAGCGCCCGGCGTTGAGGCCCGCGGCGTGCTCGCGCAACTCGTAGAGGATCTCGTCCATCTCGAACGCGGCGGTGATGGTCTCGATCAGCACGGTGGCGCGGATCGTGCCGTGCGGGATGCCCAGGTGGACCTGCGCGAAGGTGAAGACCTCGTTCCACAGGCGGGCTTCGAGGTGGTTCTCCAGCTTGGGGAGGTAGAAGTACGGGCCGCTGCCGTTCGCGATCTGCGGCCGCGCGCAGTGGAAGAGGTAGAGGCCGAAGTCGACCAGCGCGCCGACGGCCGGGTGGCCGTCGATCAGCAGGTGGGCCTCGTCCAGGTGCCAGCCGCGCGGGCGGACCACGATGGTGGCGGGGGAGTCGCCGACCCGGTAGCGCCTGCCCTCGGGGGTGGTGTCGTCGATCCGGCGTTCGACCGCGTCCAGCAGGTTGAGCTGGCCGGAGATCAGGTTGTGCCAGGTGGGGGCGGTCGCGTCCTCGAAGTCGGCGAGCCAGACCCTGGCGCCGGAGTTGAGGGCGTTGACGGCCATCCGGCGCTCCGGCGGGCCGGTGATCTCCACCCGGCGGTCGGCGAGTCCGGGTCCGGCCCCGGCCACCCGCCAGCTGCGGTCCTCCCGGACGGCGCGGGTCTCCGGGAGGAAGTCGAGGGTACCGGTCCGGGCCAGGACGGCGGCGCGCCGGCCGCGCTCGGCGAGCAGCTCGGTGCGGCGGCCGGCGAAGGCGTCGTGCAGGCTCGCCACGAACTGCAGGGCTTCGGCGGTGAGGATCTCCTCGAAGCGCTCCTCGGGCTCGCCGAGGATCTCGATACGGCTGGTCAGGGTCATCCGGCTCTCCAGGAAGGTGGGCCCGAGGCCGCGTTGTCGGGCGCGGCCCCGGGCGTGGGAGGCCAGCGGGGCCCGTCCCTCAACGGGTCCCGCGGCGTGGATCGGAGTCGGCCGGCCTCGGTGGAGCCGGCCGGGCCCGGTCAGTGGAACTGCTCGGCCTCGGTGGAGCCGGTCAGGGCGAGGGTCTCGGCGTTCGGGTTCAGCGCGGTGGAGACCTGGTCGAAGTAGCCGGTGCCGACCTCGCGTTGGTGCTTGACGGCCGTGTAGCCGTCCGGGACGGCCGCGAACTCGGCCTCCTGGAGGTCGACGTAGGCCGTCATGCCGCTCTCGGCGTAGCCCCTGGCGAGCTGGAACATCGAGTGGTTCAGTGCGTGGAAGCCCGCCAGCGTGATGAACTGGAATCGGTACCCCATCGCCCCCAACTCCCGCTGGAACTTGGCGATCTGGTCGTCGTCCAGGGCCGCCTTCCAGTTGAACGAGGGCGAGCAGTTGTAGGCCAGCATCTTGTCCGGGTACCGGGCCTTGACGGCCTCCGCGAACTCCCGGGCCTGCGCGAGGTCCGGGGTGCCGGTCTCGACCCAGAGCAGGTCCGCGTACGGGGCGAAGGCCAGGCCGCGGGAGATCACCGGGGCCATGCCCGGCTCGACGCGGTAGAAGCCCTCGGCGGTGCGTTCCCCGGTGCAGAAGCGGGCGTCGCGCTCGTCCACGTCCGTGGTCAGGAGGTTGGCGGCCAGGGCGTCGGTACGGGCGACGACGACGGTGGGCACGTCGGCGATGTCCGCCGCCAGGCGGGCCGCGTTGAGGGTGCGGATGTGCTGGGCGGTGGGCACCAGCACCTTGCCGCCGAGGTGGCCGCACTTCTTCTCGGAGGCGAGCTGGTCCTCGTAGTGGATGCCCGCCGCGCCGGCCGCGATCATGCCCTTGGTCAACTCGAAGGCGTTCAGCGGGCCGCCGAACCCGGCCTCCGCGTCGGCGACGATCGGCACCAGCCAGTCCGGCCCCGCGGTGCCCTCGGCCGCGTCGATCCCGTCGGCGCGCAGCAGCGCGTTGTTGATCCGACGCACCACCTGCGGAACCGAGTTGGCCGGGTACAGGCTCTGGTCCGGGTAGGTCTGCCCGGCCTGGTTGGCGTCGGCGGCGACCTGCCAGCCCGAGAGGTAGATCGCCTGCAGGCCGGCCTTCACCATCTGCACCGCCTGGCCGCCGGTGAGTGCGCCCAGAGCGTGGATGTAGTCCCGCTCGTGCAGCTGCGACCAGAGCCGCTCGGCGCCGCGCCGGGCCAGCGTGTGCTCCTCGCGCACGGTGCCGGACAGGCGCACCACGTCGGCGGCGGTGTAGCTGCGCTCGATGCCCGCCCAGCGCGGGTCGGATGCCCACCGGGCGGCCAGCTCCGCCGCCTGCTGCTCCTGCTGCTGCCGAACCGACTGCGTCATGGGTCTGCTCCCGAGAGTGCCGTTGCGAAGGGTGTGACGCACCTCACCGTGGGGGTGCGTGGGCGGCCGGTCGGCGCCGGGCGGCGGTACGAGACCGCGGGACGTGGTCGCCCAGGCAGCCGAACCAGGGGGACTGACCTGGTATCTCTCGGCTTCCGAGGGCGCCTTCCGGCCGCACCGCCGACTCTGCCACCGGCGATCCCCGCCGTCACCGATGGATCCGTGCCACGTTCTGTGAAGCATCGTCACCGGTTCTGCGAAGACTGCGAAGGGCGGGCCGGCGGTCGCCGGGCTAGGCTGCTCCACCGGACGGGCTCGAACGGACCGGGGAGAGACACCATGGCCAAGGCATTCGCAGGCGCCCGGCTGCGCCGCCTCCGCGAGGATCGCGGACTCAGCCAGGCCGCCCTGGCACGGCTGCTCGAACTCTCGCCCAGTTACCTCAACCAGATGGAACACGACGCCCGCCCGCTCACCGTGCCGGTCCTGCTGCGGCTCACCGAGGCGTTCGGTGTCGAGGCCGGGTACTTCGCGCCGTCCGACAGTGCCCGGCTCACCGCCGAGCTGCGCGACTCCCTCGGCGAGGAGCTCGCGGCCGGCCGGATCACCCCGGGCGACCTCGACGAGGTCGCCACCCGCACTCCCGCGGTGGCCCGGCTGCTCACCGACCTGGCCCGCGGCCGTCGGGACGCGGCCGAGCAACTCGCCGTCCTCGCCGGTGACCGCGGCCCCGAGGCCGGCGCCCGCACCCCGCACGAGCAGGTCCGGGAGTTCTTCTACCGCCGTCAGAACTACGTCCACGAACTCGACATCGCGGCAGAGGAGTTGGCCGCGGCCGTCAAACTGCGGCGCGGCGGCGTGCGGGAGGCCCTGGCCGAACGGCTGGCCGCCGGGCACCGGGTCCAGATCGTCGCCGGCGGCGGGGACCTGCACCGGTACGACGGCCGGACGCGGATCCTGCACCTGTCCGACCGATTGCGACCCGGCCAGCAGGCGTTCCGGATGGCCACCCAGCTGGCCTACCTGGAACACGACGCCCTGCTGTCCGAACTCGCCTCCCAGGACGCCCCCGAGGGATCCGCCGCCTTCTCGCTCACCCGGATCGGCCTCGCGAACTACTTCGCCGCCGCCCTCGTCCTGCCCTACCGGGTCTTCCACGACGCGGCGGAGTCGGCCCGCTACGACATCGAGCACCTCGCCGACCACTTCGGCGTCGGCTACGAGACCGTCTGCCACCGGCTCAGCACCCTCCAGCGCGCCGGCCGACGCGGAGTGCCGTTCTCCTTCGTGCGCGTCGACCGCGCGGGGAACGTCTCGAAGCGGCAGTCCGCCACCGCCTTCCACTTCTCCCGCACGGGCGGCACCTGCCCCCTGTGGAACGTCTACGACGCCTTCGCCGCACCCGGCCGGGTCCACGTCCAGGTCGCCGCCATGCCGGACGGTCGCCGCTACCTGTGGACCGCCCGCGCCGTCACCCGCTCACCCGGCGGCTGGGGGCGCCCCGGCAAGACCTTCGCGCTCGGTCTCGGCTGCGAGATCCGCCACGCCGGCCGACTGGTGTACGCGGCCGGCCTGGACCTGGGCGACGAGGCCGCCGCCACACCGATCGGCCTCGGCTGCAAGGTCTGCGAACGTCCCGCCTGCCCGCAGCGCTCCGCCCCGGCGATCGGCCGGACGCTGGCCGTCGACGAGCACACCAGCACCTTCGTCCCGTACTCCGTCCGCGCCGATCCGGAAGGGTAGGGCCACCCGCCCCGCGGCCGATCCATCCGTTCAACCGCGCGAGGGAGTGGTGACCGGCGCGACGGCCGGTCGAACCGGCGGTGTCGGAGGCGGCCCCTATCCTCGGGGGCATGACGATTCAGCGGATGGACAACGTCGGCATCGTCGTCGACGACCTCGACGCCGCCGTCGCCTTCTTCACCGAACTCGGCATGGAGCTGGAAGGCAGGATGCCGATCGAAGGAAGCTGGGCGGGCGGGGTCGTGGGGCTCGACGACATGCGCAGCGAGATCGCGATGATGCGGATCCCGGACGCCCCGGGCCGGCTCGAACTGGCGAAGTACCACAGCCCGAAGGCGATCACCCCCCAGCCGGAGATCACCCCGGCGAACACGCTGGGCCTGCACCGCGTCATGTTCGCCGTGGACGACGTCGAGGACACCCTCGCCCGTCTCCGGCCGCACGGCGCCGAGCTCGTCGGCGAGGTGACGCGCTACGAGGACAGCTACCTGCTCTGCTATCTCCGCGGGCCGAGCGGAATCATCCTCGCGCTGGCCGAGCAGCTGAGCTGAGAGCCGGGGGTCCGCCCGGGCCCGATGATCTGACCATCCGTCGGACGGCGAGGCGGGACCTCGTCGCCTCGCACCGTGAGCCTGCTCCTCAGGGCAGTCGGCCAGTGGAATGAAGCATGTCGAACACCATCTGGTCCACGGGCGAGACCCGCGCGCGATCGTCGTAGCCGAACCAGTCCGTCTCTGCGATCTCCCCCGAGGCCACCAGCGGACCGGTGTGCTCGGCGGTGTAGCAGATCATTCGGAACTCGGTGCGTCCGTCGGAACTCCTCCGCGTCTCGAAGGTGCCGACGTGCACCATCGTGGTCGTGTCGACCCGGGACCGGAGTTCCTCGGTGATCTCGCGCGCCAGGGTCTCGGCATCGGATTCACCCGGCTCCCTCTTCCCGCCCGGGAAGTAGAAGACATCCCGGCCACGGTTGCGCGCCACCAGCACCCGCCCGTCGCGCACCAGGACCCAGGCCACCTTCTCCGGAACGATCTCGACCGTCGCCATGCTCGGACCCTACCCACCGCACCGTGACATAACAGCAGGAGCGCACGGTTCCGGCGCCGAACCACGGGCATCGTTCACCGGGCCGGACGAGCCGGATCGGATCCTCGGCGCCCGCACCACCGGAGCGTCCCGGTCGCCGGCCGAAGCGGTGTCCCGCGGCGGCGTCCGCCCGCCGTCCCGGCGGGGCCGGCAGCGGGGCAGGAAGAGCCCTGCCCCGCCACCTCGTGACCCCGCGCGTCGCGCCGCCGGACGGCCTGTGCGTCTGCGCCCGACCGTCGCGGCACCGGCACATCGGATCAGCCGTCACAACGGTGCAGCCGTCACATCACCGCGCCGTCCCGTCAGTCCGTCGACAGTCGCGGTGTGCGCGCCGGCACGGTGCGCCGGCTGCCCGTCGCCTCGAAGGCCGCACCGAGGGTGAGAAGCGCGTTGTCGTCGTAGGCACGGCCCGCGAAGGTCAGCCCGACGGGCATCCCGGTGTCCGCCATGGCGCCCATGGGCACGGTCACCGTCGGGATGCCGAGGTGACGGGGCACCAGGTTGCCGTTCGCGACCCAGACGCCGTTGCGCCAGCCGAGGTCGGCGGACGCCTCGGAGACGTCCATGTCCGCGGGCCCCACGTCGGCGACCGCGGGGAAGACCACCGCGTCCAGACCCAGTTCGTCCATCCACAGCTCCAGGTCGACCCGGCGGGTCTCCTCAAGCCCGCGCAGCCCCTCTTCGAGGTGCGGCATGTCGGTGAAGGACGCGTACGGGCGCTCGCGCACCAGACGCGGGTAGTCGCCGATCGTGTCGTCGAAGCCGGTGTAGCGGTCGGGGAGTTCGCCCTGCTGCTTGGGCCAGATGCGGTCACCGTCGACCTCGGCCAGGGTGGCGAGCGCCGGGTCGCCGTTGGCGCGCAGGAAGTCGTCCCACGCCCAGGCGGACAGGTCCTCGATCTCGACGGCGAGGAAGTCGCGGCCGACCAGGCCGCGGGTGAGCAGCGAGGGTGCGTCGGGGCGGTCGGACTCGTAGTTCGAAACCACGGGGAAGTCGACCTCGACCACCTCGGCGCCGGCGGCCTCCAGGTCGCGGCGTGCGGCTTCCCAGAGGGCCAGCACCGAGGGGCGCGTGTCGATCCGCCGGCCGGTCTGGCCGCCGATGCCGCCGTCGGGGTTGGTGCCGGCGCCGGGGTCGGCGTTGATGTACATCCTGGGTACGCCGACGCGCTTGCCGGCGAGTGCGGCGTGCGCCGTCCGGGCGTCGGCGGGGGCGAGCGCCGGGTACGAGGCGGGGCGTACCTGCGACGCCGGGGGCAGGGGCACCCACGGCTGTGCGCGCCACAGGTCGCCGCGCGTCTCCGGATCGTCGGCGACGATGACGTCGAGCAGTTCGAACAGGTCGGCCATGGTGCGGGTGTGCGGGACGACGACGTCCATGGTCGGCACGAGCGGCCAGTTGCCGCGGACCGAGATCACGCCGCGGCTGGGCGTGTAGGCGCACAGCGCGTTGTTCGACGCGGGCGCCCGGCCCGACGACCAGGTCTCCTCGCCGAGGCCGAACGCGCCGAACGAGGCCGCCGTCGCGGTGCCGGAGCCGTTGGAGGAGCCGGAGCCGTAGGCGCTGGTGAGCCAGTCGGCGCTGTACGGGCTCTCCGCGCGGCCGTACACGCCCCGCTGCATGCCGCCGTTCGCCATCGGGGGCATGTTGGTGAGGCCGATGAGGACGGCCCCGCCCGCGCGCAGCCGCTCGACGGCGAAGGCGTCGCGCTGGGCGACGAGGTGCTCGAACGCGGGCGAGCCGGCCGCGGCCGTCAGCCCCTTCGCGAGGTAGCTGTCCTTCGCGGTGTACGGGATGCCGTCCAGCGGGCCGAGCGTCTCGCCGCGCGCGCGGCGTGCGTCGGAGGCCTCCGCCTCGGCGCGGGCGTCCGGGTTCATCACGACCATCGCGTTGAGCGCGGTGGTGGTCCCGGGCCGGTCGTACGCGTCGATGCGCGCGAGGTAGGCGTCGAGCAGGGCGACCGCGGTGGTCTCGCCCTTCTCCAGCGCCGCGCGCAGGTCGGCGATACCGGTCTCCACAACGTCGAATCGGCGCGTCATACGGGTGTCTCCTGGGTGGTCGGGTCGGACGGGTGAACCGCTGGTCGTCGAAACGGACGCGCGTGGCTGCCGCGCTTCCAGTGCACTGACTAGATTTTCAGTCTAGACTACGGATCTAGATCCCAAGAATCGAGATGAGGCCGCCATGTCGACGCCAGAGTCCGAGCCCGCGCGGCCGCAGGGCCTCCTCTCGTCGGACGGCGCGATCGGGCCCGCGGCGTACGCCGAGTCGGGTGCCGCTCCCCGGCCCGCCCGGGCCCCGGCCGGCAGAAAGCGTCAGCCCAGCGGCGACGAGGCGCGGGGGAGGGCGATGCGGGCCGCCATCAGCGCCATCGCCGAGAAGGGGGCCGCAGCCGTGCGGATGTCGGACATCGCCGCACGGGCCGGCATGAGCACCGGCCACATCCTCTACCACTTCGGCAAGAAGGACCGCCTCCTGCTCGAAGTCCTCGCCTGGAGTGAAGCGGACCTCGGAGCCCGGTTCCAGCGGGCCGCGGACGAGGCCGCGTCCCCGGCCGAGAAGCTGGCGCTGTTCGTCCGCTGCTACCTGCCCCGCCACCGGGGCGACGAGCGCTACGCGCTGTGGACGCAGGTGCTGGCCCAGCATCACGACGACGCCGGCCGGCAACTCCTCACCGCGCTGTCCGACGTCTGGGAGGAGCGGCTGGAATCCATCGTCCTCGAGGGGCTGGCCCTGGGGGAGTTCGCCGAGGTGGACCCCTCCGAGTTCGTCATCAGGGCGGTGGCCATGCTCAACGGGCTCTCCGGAGACGTGATGTTCGGGCGGGCGCGCTGGCAGAACGCGTCCGCGCACTCGTTCGCCCTGTCCGCCCTCGAACGCGAACTGCGGCCGACCGGTCGGGCCTGACTGACGCAGGGCGGCCCACCTGGAGTCGGCCTGACCCGGGTGCGCCGTTCCTCCCGCCGTCGCCGACACGGCGGGAGGAACGGCGATGGGCATGCGGAGGGCTCGGGGCGGGCCCGCCGGCCGTCGGTTCACGGACGGCGCGGGGGTGCGGGTTTCGGCGCAGCCGGTCAGGAGACCTCGGGACTGTCGTCCACGGCGCGGGTCAGCTCGCTCCAGGCGTCGAGTTCACGCAGGCGCGCCGTGAGCGCACTCCGGAGGCCGTCCTGCGCCGCACGGCCGAGGGCGAGGTGCAGGGGCGGCTGCTCGGCGTCGACGGCGAGCAGGACGGCCGCGGCGGCGCGGGCGGGGTCGGCGAACGCTGCGGGGGGCAACTCGCCGAGCGAGGCCTGGACGGCGCGCACCGTCCCGTCGTAGTCGGGGTCGGGCTCCGCGAAGGCGAGGTGGGAGAGGAATTCCGTGGCCAGGTAGCCCGGCTGGAGCACGGTGAGTCCGATCCCGAGTGGAGCGAGTTCGGCCGCGAGGGCCTCCGAGAGTCCTTCAAGTGCGTACTTGCCGGCGGCGAGCAGCCCGACGCCGGGGTGTGCGGTCTGTCCGTACAGCGAGGAGCCCTGGAGGATGTGGCCCGCGCGTTGCTTCCGCAGCACGGGCAGCGTCGCGCGCAGGACGTTGAGCGGGCCGAAGACATTGGTGTCGAAGACGGCCCGAGCCTGTGCGTCGGTGGCCTCCTCGACGGCGCCGAACAGTCCGTATCCGGCGATGTTGGCGACCACGTCGATGCGTCCGAAGGCGGCGAGGGCCTGGTCGGCGGCCTTCCGTGCGGACTCCTCGTCGCGGACGTCGAGTTGGACGGCGGTGGCCCGGTCCGGGTAGCGGGCGACGAGGTCGGCGACCGACTCCGTCCGTCGGGCGGTGAGGGCGACGTGGTCGCCGCGGTCGAGGGCGGCGACCGCGATGGCGCGGCCGAGGCCCTGGGAGGAGCCGGTGATGAACCAGGTGCGGACAGCGTCCACGGTCTTGTTGTTCTTCGTCATGGTTATGACCATAGGTGTTTAGCTCATAACGAACAACTCTCCTGGTGGCGCCCTGTCTATGCACCGGATCGGTAGCACCTCTCCTGGCTCGGACGCGGCTCGGGTACAGTTGCCCCATGGCCACGGATCAGACCCGTACGACGCTCACCCCCTCGGCGGCGGCCGAGACCGTGCTGGCCTTCGTCAACACCCGGGCGATCGACGGCACGCGGGAGGAGTTCCTCGACGGCGCCGCCTTCGCGCAGTGGCTGCGCCTGCAGAACCTGACCGACACCGCCGCACTGGTCACCGATGCCGACGCCGCGGCCGCCCGCGAACTGCGCGACGCCCTCGTGCGGGTCCTGCTCGCGCACGCCGGCGAGGGGGACCTCCCGGGCCGGGCCGCCGCCGAGGAGTACCTGCACCGCAGCGCGGAGCTGTACCCCCTGGCCCCGGTGATCACCGCTTCCGGCGTCCGCCTCGAACCGACCCGGGGAGGAGTGCCGGGCGCGCTGGCGACGATGCTCGCCGCAGCATCCGACGTCGCCATGCGCGGCTCCTGGATGCGACTGAAGGCGTGCCGCAACCCCCCGTGCCACCTCGCGTTCTACGACCGCACGCGCAACTCCTCGGCCGCCTACTGCAGCCCGAACCGATGCGGGGCCCAGGTCGCCATGCGCAGCTACCGCAGCCGCAAGGCGAAGGAGGAGGGCGGGTAGCGCAGACGCTCGCCCCCGTTCTCCTCGGCGAGCGGGCCGGGCCGGGCCGGGCCAGGACGGGTACGCGGCCGCCCCCGCCGCCCCCGTCCCGTCACCGGCGCCGAGCACCCCGGGTGCGGTCGGGGCGTGCGGTTCCCCGGAGGGACCTCAGCCCTGGCCGTACGCCTCGGTGAGCAGCGGCAGCCGTGCCCCGCAGCTCTTGCACCCCACGCTGGCGGGTGCCTGCTTGTAGAACGCTCCGGCCACCCCGACAGACCCCTCTACCTGCCGCGAGCCGCAGTGCGGGCACGTCCGTGGCTCGAAGGACCGCTCGCACGGCACGCAGCGGTGCGAGCGCCATCCCTCGGGCGCCGGCAGTCTCACCGTGTCGGAGCTGCCGCATGCCGGGCAGTCGATGTCGTCCACCACTGAGGGCTCCCTTCCCGTCCGCCGGCCCGAAGCCCCGGCCTCGTGAGGCACGTGCCCGCTGATCGGACGGTTACACGTGCGGCTGGGATCCGGTCGGGCGAGGGCCGGGCCGACGGGCAGCGGTGGGTGGACGACATCCTCCCGCTGCCGGCCGTCGTACCCCGGTCGCCGGGGCGGATCCGGCATGGGGAGCCGCCCGTCCGGGCAGATGGTTGGACGTACCCCGCCGGGCACCGCCCGCCCGGACCGCTCCCCGGTTGCTCCCGGGTGGCGCGGATCCGGTCGGCGCTCCCGGGGCGCCGTCCACCGGGGCGGGCCGACCACGATCCCGAGGGAGCCCGTATGACCAGCAGCGCCTTCGCCTCCCGACGTCCACCCCTCACGCTCGGCGTCGAGGAGGAGTTCCTGCTGGCCGATCGCCGCAGCCGGATGACGGCCTCGCGGGCGGACCAGGTCCTCGCGGACGTGGGGGCGGTGCTGGGCCCGCGGGTGCAGAACGAGTTCTTCGCGACCCAGATCGAGGTGTGCACGGAACCGGTGGCGACCGCGGCGGAACTCCGCCGGCAGCTGGTGCAGGGCCGACGACTGACCGCGGCGGCGGCGCTGCGTGCCGACTGCCTGCTGGTGGCCTCGGCGAGCGGCATCCTCAGCCGCCGGCCGCCCCGGATCACCGAGGGCGACCGCTACCGGAAGATCGCCGACCACGTCGGCCCGCTGGCCACCGGTTCGGGCGAGTTCGGCGGCTGCCACGTCCACCTCGGCAGCCTCGACAAGGCGGACGCGCTGGCGCTGAGCGGTCGGCTGCGGCCGTGGCTGCCCGTGCTCCAGGCACTGATGGTCAACTCGCCCTTCGCCGACGGCAAGGACCGCAACTGCGCCAGCTGGCGCGCCCTGCGGTACGAGCGGTGGCCCACCGTGGGCCCGGCGCCGGTGCTCGACGAGCCGGGCTACGAGGTGCTGGCCGACCGGCTGGTCGCCGACGGCACCATCCTGGACCGGCGGATGCTCTACTGGTACGCCCGGCCGTCCGAGCACCTGCCGACCCTGGAGATCCGGGTGGCGGACGTCAACGCGGAGGTGGACGACACCGTCCTGCTCGCGCTGCTGCTCCGCGGGCTGGCCGTCGTGCTGCTCGACGAGGCGGACCGGGGATCCCCGGGACCGGTCGTGACCGACGCGCAGCTGGTGGGCGCCCACCGGCAGGCGGCGCTGCACGGCCTGCGAGGTACGGGGGTCGGTCCGGACGGCGTCCCCAGGCCGATGGTCCAGCTGTTGCACCAGTTGCTGCGGCACAGTGCTCCCGGGCTGGAGGCGACGGGCGACCTCGCGCAGGCGAGCACGATGCTCGGCGGCCTGTTGACCTCGGGGACGGGGGCCGAGCGCCAGCGGGCCGTCCAGCGCCGCCGCGGTTCGCTGGGCGACATCGTGGACGACCTCGCGCAACGAACGGTGGCGGGCTGAGGGCCGGCTGTAGGAGCTGGAGTTCGCGACTGGGCGGCGCACCCGCCTGATCAGGCGGATTCGCGCCGGACCAGTCGGGTGGGCAGGAGCAGGGGGTTCGGCTTCTCGCCCGCGACGAGGGCGAGGAGCATGCGCGTCATCTCGCGGCCGAGGGCCTGGATGGGCTGGTGGATCGTGGTGAGCGGCGGGTCGCACACCTCGGCTATCGGCAGGTCGTCGAATCCGATGACGGCGATGTCACCGGGCACCGGCCGTCCGGCGCGGCGCAGCGTCCTGAGTGCGCCCGCCGCCATGTTGTCGTTGGCGGCGAAGACGGCGTCCGTGTCCGGGTGTCGGGCCAGGAGGGCGTCCATGGCGGCGATCCCGCTGAGTTCGGTGAAGTCGCCGGCCTCCTCGCCGTGCGGGGTGAGCCCGGCGAGGGTGAGGGCCTCGCGGTAGCCGCGGTGGCGGGCGCGGCTGACGTCGGTGTCCAGCGGGCCGGTGATCATGGCGATGCGGGTGCGGCCCAGTGAGATCAGGTGGTCGGTCGCGGCCCGGGCGCCGCCGACGTTGTCGACGTCGACGAAGGAGGGGACGTCCTGGCCGAGCGGTCGGCCGCCGAAGACGGCGGGCACGTCCGACTCCAGGGCGAGCCGGGTCAGCGGGTCGTCCTCGCGCAGGGCCATCAGCATGACGCCGTCGACGGCGCGGGTGTGCAGCAGTTGCCTCACGCGCAGTTGTCCGCGGGCGGAGGTGGCCAGGCAGAGCATCAGATGGAGGTCGGTCTCCTCCAGCACCGTGGTGGCGCCGGCGACGACCTGGCCGAAGAAGGGATCGGCGAAGACCGCGGGGTCGTCGCCGGCGACGATGAGGGCCACCGCGCCTGCCTGCTGCGTCGCCAGTGCCCGGGCGGTGGGGTTGGGTACGTAGCCCAGCTCCCTGATGGCGCGCTGCACGGCCTCGCGCTTGTCCCGGCTGACGTGGGGTGCGTTGTTGAGCACCCGCGACGCCGCGGTGCGGGAGACACCCGCGCGCTCGGCCACCTCGTCCAGGGTCGGCCGCCGGCGCGTCGATTCGTCTGTCACGGCGTCTCTCCCCGATCTCGGTACCTCAGGAGGGTAGCGCTCCCGGACGGGAGTGGCTTGTACCCGACCTGGAAGCGCTTCCGGGTATGAACTGTAAGTGGCGTCGACCTCGATGGGAAGGGCGAGTTACGGCAGGTGCCTTGACACAGTAACGAGAACGGATCCACGATTGCCCGGCAGCGACGGGTGGCTGCGACGGTGACTGGAAGCGCTTCCAAAAAAGGCGCTTCCATTCACCGTCCCACGGACACCGGAAACGCTTCGGCAGTCAGCTCGGGAGCTGGATGCCGGCCTACCGCGACGCCCCGCCCCGCCCCCGTCGTCGTGCACCTCGCTCCTCGTCGAACCGCCGTCCTCACGCGGCCGTGCGGCGACCCCCACCCGAGAAGAGGTTCCACCATGCGTAGCCCCTCCCGTCTGACCGCGGCGATCCTGCTCGCCCTTCCGCTGGCGCTCGCGGCTCCCACGGCCGCACACGCGGATCCCGTCTCCAGCACCAGCGGCTTCTACGTCGACCCCAACTCCAGCGCCGCCGCGTGGGCGGCCGGCAACCCGGGCGACGGACGAGCCGCCGCGATCAAGGCCTCCATCGCCGCCGTCCCCATGGCGCGCTGGTTCGGCAACTGGAGCGGCACCATCGGCACCGCCACCGGTGCCTACGTCGGCGCGGCCCAGGCCTCGGGCAAGCTGCCCGTCCTGGTCGCCTACAACATCCCGGACCGCGACATCTGCGGCGGCCAGTCCGCCGGCGGCGCGGGATCCGCCGCCGCCTACGACACCTGGATCGCGGCCTTCGCGAGCGGCATCGGCAGCCGTCCCGCCGTCGTCATCCTGGAACCCGACGCGCTCGGCGACCAGAGCTGCATGACGTCCGCCCAGATCTCCAGCCGCAACGCCCTGCTCAACAACGCCATCACCCAGTTCAACAACAAGGCACCCAACACCTGGGTCTACCTGGACGCGGGAAACCCCGGCTGGATCAGCTCGGCCACGATGGCCCAGCACCTGGACGCCGCGGGCCTCAGCCGGACCCACGGCTTCGCGCTGAACGTCTCCAACTTCTACACCACCGCCCAGAACACCACCTACGCCGGCTCGGTCAACTCGACCCTCAAGTCCTCCTACGGCTACACCAAGCCCTTCACCGTCGACACCAGCCGCAACGGGAACGGCTCGAACGGCGCCTGGTGCAACCCCGCCGGGCGCAGGACCGGTACTCCCACCCAGCTCGGCGGCGGCGCCGAGATGCTGCTGTGGATCAAGGCGCCGGGCGAGTCCGACGGCAACTGCGGCGTCGGAGCCGGCTCGACGGCCGGCCAGTTCCTCCCCGAGGTCGCCTACAAGATGATCTACGGCTACTGAGCTCCGCCCACGGCCGGAGGCCGCAGCACCACGTACGCCCCCGCCCGGCGCACCGCGCACCCCCGCACCCCGCGCACCGGTGCCCCGCGCCCCCTCATCACCAGCTCCGACCACACCCGAGGAACCCGATGACTCACAGCCTGCCCAGAACCGTGCTCCCCGCCGCCGCAGTCGCCCTGGTGCTCGCCCTCGCCGCCCCCGCGACCGCCTCACCCGTACCGCCGGCGACAGCCGCCGGGCACACCCTGCCGGCCGGCACCCGCTTCTACGTCGACCCCGGCAGCGACGCAGCCCACCAGGCCGTCACCGACCTGAGGAACCACGACCTGGCCGGCGCCGCGGCCATGGCGAAGCTGGCGAGCTGGCCGGAGGCCACCTGGTTCACCGGCGGCACCCCCGCCGAGGTGCAGGGCCAGGTGGCCAAGCTGATGCGGGACGCCAGGCGCACCGGTACCGTGCCGACACTCGTGGCCTACAACATCCCGCTGCGCGACTGCTCGCTCTACTCCGCCGGCGGCGCGCAGTCCGACGCCGAGTACCAGGCGTGGATCAAGGCCTTCGCCCAGGGCATCGGCAACGGCAAGGCCGTCGTCGTGCTGGAGCCCGACGGCCTCGCGAACCTGCCGTCCGACTGCGGCCCCGCGTCCGATCCCACCGGCGCCCTCAGCGCCGGCCGCATCGCCGACCTCAACGTCGCCGTCGACGCACTGGAAGGGCAGCCGGGCACCTCGGTGTACCTGGACGCGGGCAACAGCCACTGGAAGGGTGTCGGCGACATCGCCCAGCGGCTGCTGCAGGCCGGGGTGACCCGTACCCAGGGATTCTCGCTCGACGTCTCCAACAACCTGGCCACCGACCTGAACACCCACTACGGCACCTGGGTCTCGAACTGCCTCTGGTTCGCCACCGAGGGCCCCGCCTGGGCGAACGGACACGCCGACTGGTGCGCCGGCCAGTACTACTCCCCGGCCGCCCCGAACGACGGACAGCCCGGCAACGCGGTCGATCCGGACGACCCGAGCACCTGGCACTGGACCGACCAGTGGTTCCAGCAGAACGTCGGAACCCCGCCCGCCGACCGGCTCACCCACTTCGTGGTCGACACCAGCCGCGCCGGCCGCGGCGCCTGGACCCCGCCCCCGGGCAAGTACGCCGGCGACCCGCAGATCTGGTGCAACGCACCCGACCGCGGCATCGGCGCCCGGCCCACCGCCGACACCGGCGTCCCCCTGGTGGACGCCTACCTCTGGATCAAGACCGTCGGCCAGTCCGACGGCCAGTGCAACCGCGGCGTCCCCGGCGGCACCGTCGACCCCGAGTACGGCATTGTGGACCCGGCCGCCAGCGCGTGGTGGCCCGAGCAGGCCCGGTCCCTCGTCCAGAACGCCGTTCCGGCCCTCACGTTCAACCTCAACCTGCACTGAGCGGGGTCGGGGGCCGGCGGCGCAGCACCACCGCGCCGCCGGCCCCCGACCGACAGTCTGGGTGCCCGTACGGCCCGGCCTTCTATCTCCAACCTGCATTGTTCCTAGAATGGTCGGGTGAGGGATATCGATGCGATCGCGGTGTTGCAGGATCCGGTGCGGCGACGCCTGTACGAGTACGTGGTGGCGCAGGGGCGTGAGGTGGGCCGCAACGAGGCCGCCGAGGCGGCGGGGGTGGCGCGTACGCTCGCCGCGCACCATCTGGACAAGCTGACCGAAGTAGGGCTGTTGGAGAGCGGCAGTCGCCGCCTGACGGGTCGTTCGGGGCCGGGGGCGGGGCGTCCCGCCAAGGTGTACACGCGGGCGTTGACGGAGCATGCGGTGTCCCTGCCCGCCCGGGACTACCGCACCGTCGCGGAACTGCTGGCCGAGGCCGCGGAGGAGGCCGGGCTGGACGTCGGGCTCTACGCGGCCGCGCGCCGCCGGGGCGAGGCGCTGCGCGGGCCGGCTGCGCCCTGCGGCGACCTGGCGGAGGCGATGGAGGTGCTGGCCGCCCGCGGCTACGAACCGCACCTGGAAGGCTTCGAGAGCCCCGAGGGCCCCGAGAGTGCTGAGAGTCCCGAGGGGGCGCCCGGGGCGGCGCCCGGTTCGAGCGGGGCCGTCGTCCGTATGCGCAACTGCCCCTTCCACGCCGTGGCCGAACGCTTCCCGCCGCTCGTGTGCGGCATGAACCTCGCACTGCTGGAGGGGCTGCTGGGTTCGGACGGCCCGGTCCGCGCCTCGATGGACGCCCGGCCGGGAGAGTGCTGCGTGGTGGTCGCGCCTTCTAAAAACAACAATGATTGACATAGAAAGACGGGTCGTGCTGGGATAGGCGCATGACCGCACCCGCGCGCGCCGCCCACCTCGCCCAGCTCAACGTCGCCACCCTCCGGCACCCCCTGGACGACCCGCGCATCGCGCCGTTCGTCGAGCTGCTCGATCCGGTCAACGCCGCCGCCGACGGCGCGCCCGGCTTCGTGTGGCGGCTCGCGGAGGAGGGGGAGGCCGACGCCACCGGACTGCGCCCGGCGGGCGAGGACGTCATCGTCAACCTGTCCGTGTGGCAGAGCCAGGAGGCGCTGTGGGACTTCGCCTACCGCAGCGGCCACCTGGAGGTGGTGCGGCGGCGCCGCGAGTGGTTCGAGCGGCACGTCGAGTCGCACCTGGTGCTCTGGTGGGTCCCCGCCGGCCACCTCCCCACCGTCGAGGAGGCCCTGGAGCGGCTGGCCGACCTGCGGGCGAACGGACCGTCACCCCGGGCGTTCACCTTCGCCTCCTCCTACACGGCCGACGAAGCCGCCCGCACCGTGGGGCCGACGCCGGCCGGGAGCCCAGCAGTGCCCTGACCGCCGGTGCCCCGAACGGCAGCCCCCCGAGGAGCGAAAGCGCGCCCGGCGGCAACCCGACGGCCGGAGCGTCCGCACCGGCCCGCCGTCCGGCGGCCGGATGTTCGACCCACCACGGCGCCGCCGTGGTCGGTGCGCCGCTCCCAGGGGCGTCAGCCGGATCGCGGAACCGTGCGACGGCCACGGCCCGCACCGTGCGGTCGGGGCCGCGCCGGAAGTGCAGCGTGAACTCCACCCACTGCCCGGCGCGCAGTGCGGGCGGGCGCACGACCAGCAGGTCCGTCCCCTCGGGGGACATCCGCACCTCCGCCCGAGCGGGGACGCTTAGCTGCCCCGCCGGCTCCCAGCTGCCCGCGGCGCCACGGTGCACGTGCCGCTTCAGCACCGCCCGCGAGCCCGGCCCCACGGTGGCGCCCGTCAGTTCGTCGGCGACGTCGCCCGGATTGCGCAGCACGAAGAAGGCGGCGGTCACCCCACCCGTGGCCGAGAGCAGGATCCGGCCCTCACCCACCTCGATCGGCTCGGCACGCCCGGCCCCGCCGAAGGACGTCCAGCCACAGAGGAGCGCCATCGCCCCGGCCGCCGCGGCGAGCGGCGCGAAGGCGGCCCGGCTCACCGCCGCCCGGCTCACCGCGCACCCCGCGAGGAGGGCGCCGGCCGCCAGCTGCGCAGCCGCAGGCTGTTGGCGACCACCAGCAGGGAACTCGCCGACATCGCGACCGCCGCAAGCATCGGGTTGAGCAGGCCGAGCGCGGCGAGCGGCAGGAGCGCGACGTTGTAGCCGAACGCCCAGAGCAGGTTCGTGCGGACCGTGGCCATGGTGCGCCGGGCGAGTCCGACCGCCACCACCAGGGACTCGATGTCGCCCCGCACCAGCGTCAGGCCGGCCGCGCCGATCGCCGCGTCCGTCCCGCCGGCCAGGGCGATCCCCAGATCCGCCGACGCCAGGGCCACCGCGTCGTTGACGCCGTCGCCGACCATCGCCACGCGCCGCCCGGCGGCCTGCAACCGCGCGACGACCTCGGCCTTGCGCTCGGGCGAGGCCGAGGCGTGCACCGCGGTGACGCCCAGCTGCGCGGCGACCGCATGCACCGCACCGGGCCCGTCGCCGCTCAGCAGGACCAGGTCCAGGCCCAGGGCGCGCAACCGGCGCACCGTGCGCCAACTGCCGGGACGTACCGAATCGCCCACCGACAGGACGGCCGAGACCAGGCCGTCGAGCTCCACCAGCACGGCGGTCAGCCCGGTCGCGTTCGCCCGAGCCAACGCCGCCCGCAGTACGTCGGGAACGCCGGACACCTGGTCGGGACGCACCACGCGGACCAGCCGGCCGCCGACCGTGCCGCTCACGCCGAGACCCGGAGTCGCCACGAAGCCGTCCGCTGCCGGGAGTTCCGCCCCGTCACCGCGCCGCGCCGCTGCCGCGACCGCCCGCCCGATCGGATGCTCGGACCGGTCCTCCACCGCCCCGGCGAGGCGCAGCACCTCCTCCTCGCCGACGTCGTGGACGGTGGTGATCTCCCTGAGCTCCATCCGGCCCGTCGTCAGGGTGCCGGTCTTGTCGAGCACCACGGTGTCGACACGTCGCAGACTCTCCAGCACCTCCGGCCCGCGCACCAGGACACCGAGTTCGGCGCCCCGGCCCGTCGCGGCGAGCAGCGCGGTGGGCGTCGCCAAGCCGAGTGCGCACGGGCACGCCACCACCAGGACCGCCACCGCCGCGGTCAGGGCTGCCTGCGGGTCGGCGCCCGCACCCAGCCAGAAGCCCAGCACGCAGACGGCCACCACCAGCACGCACGGCACGAACACTCCGGCCACGGCGTCCGCCACCCGCTGCGCGCGTGCCTTGCCGGCCTGCGCATCGGCCACCAGGGCGGTGATCCTGGCCAGTTGGGTGTCCGCGCCGACCGCCGTGGCGCGCACCACGAGCACGCCGCCCAGGTTGATCGTCGCCCCCGCGACGTCGTCCCCGGGGCCGACCTCCACCGGCGCGCTCTCGCCGGTCAGCAGGCCGGCGTCCAGGGCCGAGCCGCCCTCGACGACGACGCCGTCCGTGGCCACCTTCTCGCCGGGCCGCACCACGAACTCGCGGCCCGGCGTCAACTGCCCGATCGGGATCCGACGTTCCGTTCCGTCCACGCGCACGCAGACGTCCTTCGCGCCCAGCTCGGCCAGGGCCCGCAGCGCCGAACCGCCCCGGCGGCGGGCCCTGGCCTCCAGCAGGCGGCCGCACAGCACGAACAGCGGTACGCCCACCGCCGCCTCCAGGTACACGTGCGCCGCGCCGCCGCCGTCCGCGGTGAGCGAGAACGGCATCCGCATGCCCACCGTGCCGGCGCCGCCGAGCGACAGCGCGTAGACCGACCAGCCGAAGGACGCCAGGACCCCGAGACTCACCAGGGTGTCCATGGTGGCCGTCGCGTGCCGCAGCCGCTGCCAGGCCGCCTGGTGGAAGCCGTACGCGCCCCAGGTCACCACCGGCAGTGCCAGCAGGAGGCACACCCACTGCCAGGCGGGGAACTGCAGTGCGGGCACCATCGACAGCGCGAGCACCGGCAGCGACAGCGCGACCGTCGCCGCGAGCCTCGCCCGGTCGCCGTTCCCGGTCGGCCCGGCGGCGCCCTGCTCGGCCTGCACCGGTCCGGCGGTGTAGCCGGCGCGCTCCACGGCGGCCACCAGGTCGGCTGCGGTGACACCGGCCGGATGCAGCACCCGGGCGCGGCCGGTGGCGAGGTTGACCGTCGCCCGCACCCCCTCGATCCGCGACAGGCGCTTCTCCACCCGCCCCACGCACGCCGCGCACGTCATGCCGCCCACCGTCAGATCGGTCACCCGCTGCTCCGTCGAGGTGGTCATCGGTGCGCTCCCGCCCCATGCCCGGACATGCCCGGCACGTCGCCGCCGGACGTGCCGTCCGAGCCGCCGTCACCCGGGTCGCCGGACGGACCGCCCAGGGCGGGCGGCCGCAGTCCCGGTGCGACCGGCCCCAGGGCGCCGCCCAGCGCGAACGCGACGCCGAAGACGGCGACGAGCAGCAGCACGAAGCCCGTCAGGGCGAGATGAGGCCGGACACCCGGCGGCGTTGCTTCCATACCCCAGCAGTCGGAGCCGGGCGGCCACAAGTTCCCGGAGCGTTCGGATCCGTCCGGCGCTCCCACGATTCGTGCACGTTCTTGCCGGTGACGGCTGTGACGGCCCTGTCGGCTACCGGTAGGTTGTGCCGGTGCGGACACCGGGCGGCTGGCCGGAGCGGACCTCGCGAGGTCTCCTCTGCGCCTCGGCCTGCCTGCTGCTGGGGGTCGTGGCGCACGTCGCCGGGGGCGGTGCGCTCCCCGGCCCGGGTGCGCTGGTCGGCCTGTTCGCCGCGGTCGCGGTCCTCGGGACGATTCTCCTCGACGGCCGCGGACGGCGCCGGTTCGACGTGACCGTCTCCGTCCTCGCAGCCGTGCAGTTCGCGCTCCACCTCGCCCTGGAGCACCTCTCCATGCGGATGGGGACGGTGGCGGTCGGCTCGGGGACCCGGCACGACGGCCACCAGGGCGGCGGCGAAGCCCTGTCGGGTGCGCACGCGGCGATGCGGATGCCCGCGGGCATGGACATGGGGCCGGGCCCCGGGGTGATCCCGGCCGTTCCGACCACGGGAACTCCCACGGACGGCCTGGCCGGGCCCATGGCGCACGGCATGGGATCGGCGATGACGGTCGCACACGCCCTCGCCACCTTCGGCGCGGCCCTGTGCGTCCTGCACGGTGACCGCCTGCTGCGACGCCTCGCCGCCCTGGTGGTGCGCCGCCTGGTCGTGTCGCTGTCGCTGTCGCACCGTCCGCTTCCGACGCGCGGCGGTGTGCCCGCCCGCAGCGTGCCCGTCGCGCCCGCGCACGGTGTGCTCCTGGTCCGATGCGTCCCGCGCAGGGGACCGCCGGTGGCGGCCCGGGCCTGACAGCGGAGCGCTCCGACGTACGGGGCGCGCGCTTCGGCCTGCCGTCCTCGCCCCGGCGGCGAGGCCCGCCACCCATCGGTCACCTCCGCGCCCGTGGGTCATCCCCGCGCGCCCATTCCTGGAGCAGACATGCCCTCCCTCGTGGAACCCGTTCCCCCCGCCCTCCCACCGGACACCGAGCAGGCTCCGCCGCGCCCCGCGCGGTCGTGGTCGGCCGCCCGCGCGCTGCTGGTGCGCCTGCACTTCTACGCGGGCATCCTCGTCGCACCCTTCCTCCTCGTCGCGGCCCTGACCGGCCTCGCCTACGCCTTCACCCCCCAGCTCGACCGGCTCGTGTACGAGAGCTGGCTCACCGTCGAGCACCCCGGCGGCGCGATACGCCCGCTGGCGGAGCAGATCGCCGCCGCCCGCCGGGTGCACCCGGAGGGCACGCTGGCGTCCGTGATCACCCCGCCGGGGCCCGAGGACACCACCCGCGTGGTGCTGTCCCTGCCCGAGCTCGGGGAGAAGCAGCGCACCGTCTTCGTCGACCCCTACACCGCGCGGGTCCAGGGCGACCTGACGACGTGGTACGGCTCCACGCCGCTGACCACCTGGCTGGACGACCTGCACCGCAACCTCCATCTCGGCGAGTTCGGGCGCCTGTACTCCGAGGTCGCCGCGAGCTGGCTGTGGGTGGTCGTGGCCGGCGGCCTGATCCTGTGGCTCGGCCGAGCCCGCGGTCGCCGGGCTCCCGGCGTCCGGGGCGTGGTGCTGCCCGACCGGTCGGCCCGCGGCGTGCGGGGCACCCGCAGCTGGCACGCCGCCACCGGCGCGTGGCTGGCCCTCGGCCTGTTCTTCCTCTCGGCCACCGGCCTGACCTGGTCCCACTACGCCGGTGACCGGTTCGGGGCGCTCCTGGACACGGTGAAGGGGCACGCCCCCGAGCTGGACACCAGCCTCCCCGGCGCCGCCGCAGCCGACCCGGCCGCCGGCGGGCAGTCCGAACACGCCGGCCACGGGGCCGCCGCGGCGTCGACGGCGGACGCTGATCCGGCCGCCTTCGACGCGGCCCTCGCCGCCGCCCGGGCCGCCGGGCTCGGCGGAACCGTGACGGTGACCCCGGCCGAGGGTCCGGGCTCCGCCTGGACGGTCGCCCAGAAGGACAACACCTGGCCGGTCCACTACGACCAGGTCGCCGTCGACACCGGCACCGACACCGTCACCGCCCACACCCGTTGGGCCGACTACCCGGTGCCGGCCAAGCTCTCCAAGCTCGGCGTCCAGGGCCACATGGGCAACCTGTTCGGCCTGGCCAACCAGTTCGCCCTCGCCGCCCTCGCGGTCGGCCTGGGCTTCGTCACCGTCCTCGGCTACCGGATGTGGTGGCAGCGCCGCCCCACCCGCGCCGACCGCACCGCCCGCGTCGGAAAGGCCCCCGCCCGGGGTGCCTGGCGGCAGTTGCCCGTACCGGCCCTCGCCGTCGGCATCCCGCTGACCGCCGCCGTCGGTTGGGCCCTGCCCGTCCTGGGCGTGACCCTGCTGGCCTTCGTCGCGGCCGACGTCCTGGTCGCGCTGGCCGCGTTCCTCGCCTCCCTGACCATCGGCGACATCGACGTGCCGGTCGCCGACGTCTGGGCCGTCCTCACCGGCGGCGGCGACCCGGGCAGCCGCTTTGTCGTACACGAACTGCGGCTGCCCCGCGCGCTGCTGGCCCTGGTGGTCGGCCTCTGCTTCGGACTGTCCGGCGCCGTCTTCCAGGCGCTGCTGCGCAACCCCCTGGCCAGCCCCGACATCATCGGCGTCAGCGCCGGCGCGAGTGCCGCCGCCGTTCTCGCCTCCATGGCCT
>NZ_JBHUSG010000006.1:127676-133335 GCF_042673745.1 Kitasatospora sp. NPDC057015 | reverse complement strand
CCGGCGGTTCGCCCCCGCCCCCCGCAGCGCGGGGTGGCGGGCCGGGGCGTGGCCCCCCCGGGGGGGGGGGGGGCCGGCCCCCCCCCCCCCCCCCCCCCACCGCTCCAGCACCTGTGCCAGGATTCCCGGTTGTGACCAGGGGAAGAAGGCTCGGGGCGGTGGCAGCGGTGCTCGCGCTGGCGTCGACCGGCGGGACGGCGTGGCACCTGAACCGGCAGGCGGAGGACCGGGCGGTGTGCCGGGCGCTCCAGGAACTGGACGGCCGGACCTACCAGCCCGCGGTGACGGAACGGATCCGTCGCGCGGGGCGGGAGGACGGCGGCGACCTCGGAGACCTCACCCGGGACGCCGACGGCACCACCTGGCCGGGGCACCTCTCGCTGGAGTCGGCTGGGTACGACCTCGCCCTGTCGACCTGCGCCGAACTCGGTCTGCCGGTACCGGACGTCGGCTGAACCCCCGCGTCGCCCGCCGTTCGGGCCCGGACGACCGGCTGACGACGCCGTCCCTGCGGGGGCGCCGGGAGGCCGGAGCGGCGTCCGCGCGACCTTGCACACTCGACGAGGCGCCGGAACCACCGAACACGTTCCTGGCACGTAGTCCACCTGACCTGGAGAAGGCCCGGGCGGCCCTGGGCCGCCAGGTCCCGGGCTGGACGGCAGTCCACGAGGGGGCGGCGTCCCGGCCGCTGTGAGCCGACCGCCGCCGGCCCGGGGCGCCGGACATGACGCCGCCTCGGTCCGTCCCGAGCGGGCGGACACAGGGGCCGTTGCCCCGGAGGCGGGTGTGCGGAATCATGATCGGAATGGACGCTCGTTTCGTCGGTACCGCTGATCTGGTCGAGGCCCCGTCCGTGGCGGTCGTGGTCGATGTGATGCGCGCTTTCACCGTGGCCGCGTGGGCCTTCGCGCAGGGGGCGGAGAAGATCGTTCTCGCCGAGTCGCTGGACACCGCTCTGGCGCTCAAGGCCCGCCGTCCGGACTGGGTGGCGCTCAAGGACGGGCCCCGTGCGCCCGGGTTCGACCTGGTCAACTCGCCGGGCCTGCTGCGGTCCGTCGACCTGGGCGGGCGGACCGTCGTGCAGAAGACCACGGCGGGAACGGTCGGCGCCCTCGCGGTGAAGGAGGCGTCGCTGGTGCTGTGCGCCGGCTTCGTGGTGGCGGAGGCGACGGCCCGGCTCCTACGGGCGCGCGGGAGCGACAGCGTGACGTTCGTGGTCACCGGTGAGGACGGGCGGGCCGATGAGGACCAGGCGTGCGCCCGGTACATCGCTCGCCGGGCCACCGAGGCCGTGACGGATGCCACGGGGTTCCTTCGCCGCGCCGCCGAGTCGCGCGCCGCCGCCGAGTTGGCGCAGGGGGTGCGTCAAGGAGTCCATCCCGACGACGTCGCGCTCTGCCTGGAACTCGACCGGTTCCCCTTCGCCATGGTGGCGGCCCCGGAGGACTCGCTCATGGTGCTGCGTCCGCGCGCCGTGCCTCCGCCGGCCGACGACGCCTCGATCCGCTAGGCGAACGCCGGCCTCCGCGCCACCGCGCCGAGGCCGTGCCCGGACCGCCGCGCCCGGACCGCTGCCCTTTGACCGCCGCGCCCGGCCGGACCCGGCGGGGCGCTCCGGTCGGGCTCCGGGCCTCCACGGTGCCGAAGGCGTCGGCGTGCCCGGGGGCGGGGACGGCGGTGCGGTGCACCACCTCGTCACCGGGCGCCCGGCGGGCCAGGGTGAACCAGCCGGACTCGGCGCCCGCCGCGTCCCCAGGGCGGCGCCGCCCCGAACGCTCGCAGCCCCCGTCGGGCTGCCAGCACGCTCAGCCGTCCGCGCCCCCGGCCACCGCCGCGTACTCGGCGGCCAGCGATTCGGCCATGGCCGCAGCCGAGTACCGGGCCGCCACCGTGCCGCGGCCGCGGACCGCGACCTCCGCCAGACGAGTCGCCGGCAGCAGGCACAACTCGCGCAGTCGCCCGGCGAGTTCCCCCGTGCTCCCGGTGGGCAGCAGGAAGCCGTTCACCCCGTCCCGTACGTAGTGCGGCACACCGCCGACGACGGGCCCGGCGGCCGGCAGGCCGGCGTCCATCGCCTCCAGCACCGCCAGCCCGAACTCCTCCTTCGCGCTCGGGCACACGTACAGGGCCGGACCGCACCAGCGGCCCGAGGCCAGCGCCCGTTCCAGCACCCGCACCTGCCGGTTCGGCAGCGCGGCCCACTGCGCGACCCGCCGCCGGGCCGCCGGCTCCGCGGACAGCAGCTTGGCGATCCGGCCGCGCATCTCCGTCTCGACCGCCGTCGGGTGCACCGCGGACCCGCCGATCAGGACCAGCGCCGTCGACCGGTACAGGCCCGCGTCGAGCCAGGCCTCCACCAGCCGGTCCTGCTGCTTGACCGGGTGCAGCCGACCGACGCTCAACAGCACCCGCAACCCGGGCACGGCCGGGTCGAGGCCGTCCGCCAGCTCCCCGCCCGCGAACAGTCGCCCCATCAGCCTCGCCGCCGTCGCGTCGTCCCGCTCGCCGGGTTCGAAGGGCGCGATGCCCTCCGGCGGAGCGGCCAGCGGCCGGCGGCGGAACTCCGGTGCCAGCTGCGGGAAGTACTCGGACAGCTCCGCGGTGCCCGATCGGCCCGGAATGGTGACCAGCAGGTCGGCCCGGGCGACCAGTGCGTCCGCCACGAAGATCCGGTGCAGGTCCATCCGCAGGGCCGCGGCCGGCTCGGCGAGCGAGTGCACCGGCAGGTCACGGTGACGCCGGGCGGTCGTCCGGTGGGGGTCCGGCGTGACGGTGAAGGCGAACCGGGCGCCGCGGCGCCGAGCGGCGTCCGCCACGGCCAGCGAGCAGTCGTCGGCGAAGCGCGCATGGACGACGTGCGCCCCTGCGCCGGGCAGCGCCAGCAGACGGGTCGCCCACCAGGCCAGTGCCCCTCGGTGGACCGCCGCAGTTCCCGGGTCCAGCGGTCCCGGGGCGTCGATCGGGATGCCCATCACCCAGTGCTCCGGCCCCCGCCGCGCCACCAGCGGCCGCCCCTCGCGGAGCTCCGCGGTCCCGGCGCCGACCAGGGTGAGAACGCGCGCCACCCGACCGGTGCGGGACAGCTCGTCGCCGAGGCCGCCCAGCAGGACGCTCATGCCTCCGCTGAGCCCCGCCCCCGGCTCGTCCAGCCGCCCCAGCAGCATGGACTGGGCGACGACGAGGCCGTCCGCGGGCGCAGCCGGCAGGGGCCCTAGAGCTCGCCGGAAGGGCTCGCCGGCCGGTGTTCCCGGAGCCGCCTGCTCCCAGGCGGCGGCCAGCAGGAGCTCCTCGTAGCGGTCCGCGGTGCGGTGCGCCGCGGTCGGCAGGGCTTCGGCACCCCGCGGAAGACCGGACAGGTAGCGCCACACCGCGTGCCGTTGCCACCGGTCCGCCGCCCGGGCCCCGCCCGCGCACTCCGCCGCCGTCAGCGGACGGAGGCGGGCCGCTCCGGCGAGGTCGAGCAGGAAGGCGGCCTCCTCGGCCGGCGGAGCGGCGAGCAGCCGGCTGCGCAGTGCGGCCGTCGCGGCCCTCCCGTGTCCGGCCGCCACGGTCACCGACCAGGCCTCCGCGAGCGCGGTCCGCAGGGTGGCCGTCCCGTCGGCCGCGGTGACCAAGGCCGCCGGGTCCAGGGCGCGGCCGGCGCGCACCGCCCGCCGCAGGCCGGCCACACGTAGGTCCTGCGCGGGCAGGCCGGCGATCCGGGGGCCCGGCCCGGCGGGTCCGTACCCGGCGGGTCCGTGCCCGGCGGAGTAGTACTCGGTGGCGTCGTACACGGCGGGGTCGTACTCGGCGCGGGCGAGCAGCCCGAGCAGGTCGTGGCCGGCGCCGGCCGGGGGGTCCTGTCCCCAGAAGTGCCGCCGCCACTGGGCCAGTTCGTCGGCCTTCGCAGGGTCGGCTCCGTCTGCCGGGCCGGTGCGCGTTCCTGGGGAGGTACCGGGAGTGTCCTGCCTCACGGGGTCGGCCTCTCGTCGGGTGGCGTGCGTCCGTCCGTGCGTCTCTTCGGAGCGGGCGGCCGGATGGATTGGAACGGCGCCGGCCCGCGCCCGGGTGCCCGGAATCGACGGATTCGCCCGGCGATCTCTGGCATCATCGACCGGGCGGGACGCGCGTCCCGCGCCGCCGCCCGCAGCTCCAGGGAGACCGCGGTGACCCGTGTCGTGGTGATCAGCCCGCCGTTCCGCTCGCACGCCGCACCGCTGAGCGTGCTCGGGGCGGCCCTGCGCCGGGCTGGTGCGGAGGTGTCGCTGGCCTGCACGCCGGCCTTCGCGGATCTGGCGGACCGCTCCGGGCTGGGGTTCGCGGAACTCAACGTCACCCGCAACGCCAATCACGGCATCGCCGAGCGGACGGCGCAGGACGAGGGTGAGTCCGCCCGCCTGCGGGAGTTCCTCGCGGCGACCGCTAGGGGCGCGGTTCCCGCCCTGCTCACCCAGGCCGGGCACCGCCGGGCCGACATGCTGGCGGACCCCGACCGCGTCCTGCGCGACCTCCGGGACCTCGACGGCCGGGTGCGGCCCGACTGGTACGTCGTGGACCAGCTGAGCTACCCGGTGACGCTCGCCCTGCACTGCCTGGGGCTCGCCTACGCGAGCTTCTGCCCGGGCCACCCCAGCTACATCCCCGCCGGCCCGGACGCCTACTTCGGCCTGCCGTACGCCTGGCCCACCACCGTACGACCCGATGCGGCGTCGCTCGACCGACTGCGCGAGGCGGCCGCCGCGAACGACACGGCCTTCACCGCGGCCTTCCGCGCGTCAGTCGGCCGCCATGCGCCGCAGCGCCCGGTCCCGGAGCGGGCGTTCGCCCTGTGCTCCCCGCACGCGCTCGTCTTCAACTACCCGCCGTTCCCGTGGCTGCCACCGGCTCCGGCAGGGCCTGCGGCCCTCTACGCAGGGCACTGCGGACCGGACGCGGCCCAGCTCAGCCGGGCCTGGCGCGACGTCGTCGACCGGCTCGCCACCGGCGGTCGCCCGCTGCTGCTGGTCGCACTGGGCACGTTCCTCTCGGCCCGCCACGATGTCCTGCGGACCGCCGTGGAGGGGATCCTGCAGCACACCGGGGCGTCCGTGATCGTCGCTGCCGGCGACCGGGCGGCGGAGCTCGGACGGGCCCCGGCACTGCGGGACGCCCCGGCCGGCCGGCTCCACATCGCGGCCACCGTCCCGCAGCAGGCACTGCTGCCCCTGGCCGCCGCGATGATCCACCACGGCGGCAACAACTCGTTCACCGAATGCCTGCACGCCGGGGTTCCCGCACTCGTCCTGCCCTTCTCCAGTGACCAGTTCGCCATCGCCCACGACGCCGAACGCGCCGGCCTCGGCCGCAGCCTGGACCCCAACAGCCTCGACCCGCCGACCGTCGGCGCCGCCGTCCGCGCGCTGCTCACGGGTGGCCGCACCGCCAACGACCGCGTTCGCGACGAAGTCCGTGCCCGCGGTCCGCAGTGGGCCGCCGACGAACTGCTGCGCCGCATGCCCGTTCGCACGTCATCCACGCCCTGACCGACCGACCGTCGGGCCGATCGACGGGCCGATCGACGGGCCGCTGCGGCCGGCGAGGGCCCCGGGAGCGCGGCGGCGGGGCCCGCGCCCGCCGCACCGCCCCGGCACCCCGGGCGCACGCGCGGGGGGTCGAGCCAGGCGCGGCGGGATCCCATGCC
>NZ_JBHUSG010000006.1:123154-127666 GCF_042673745.1 Kitasatospora sp. NPDC057015 | reverse complement strand
GGCCACAAGGGCCCGGCGCACCTCCGGGTCGGGGCCCCGCCGCCCCCGCCGGGGGGGGTGGAAGGGGAGGCCCACGCCGGGCGCCACCGCGGGGGGGGGGCGGCCCGGGCCGGGGGGGCCGGCGCGGGCCCCGGGAGCTCGGCTGCGGGGCCCTCGCCGGCCGAACGGCCAGGTCACCCGGGGCTCTCGCTCGGGTGGTCGAGCCAGGCGCTGCGTGATCCCTTGCCCGGGGGCGGGGCTTCCTGCTCGTACCCGGCGAGTGCCAGGCCGAGCCCGAAGAAGGTGGGTGCCCATTCACCCACGAAGATGCCCCATCGGTCGGCCCGCTCGACGCCGGCCTGTTCCGCCTTCATCGACGCGATCCAGCTGAGCAGGGAGAGGCCGATGGATCCGAACGCCGCCGCGTAGGCGTGCTCGCTGGTGATTCCGGCTTCGTGGAGCCGTCGGACGATCTTCATCATTGCTCCGAGAGTCTGCGCTGGGATGATTCCTGTTCTCCAGCGTGGGAGCGGCGCCGGGATTGCGGCAGTCGCAGCGTTGATGCATCGGCTCGGACGGGTCGGACGAGGCGCCCCGCCCGGCTGCTGCCGGACGGGGCGGTGTGGTCTTTTGCTTCGGTACCGGGGTCAGCCGCCCGCGCCCGCGTACAGGGCGATCGCGTCACCGGCGCCGACCGTGGCGGTGAAGGTCCCGTTGCCGGCGACCGTGTACTTGGGGCCGCTGCAGGCGCCGTTGGCGCCGGGGTCGCCGTGCTGGACGTCGCAGTAGCTGCCGGCCGGGAGCGAGGTCTGGAAGGTCCGGGTGACGGCACTGGTCTCGTGGTTGATCGCCACGTAGCCCTTGGTGCCCCGGCCGAAGGCGACGGCGTTGTTGCCGTTGGACCACCAGTTCGTCACCGCGGTGCCGTTGACGGCGTTGCGGAAGGCGACCATGTTGGCTATTTGGCGCCAGGCGTGCTGGCACTTCCAGCCGTTCTGGTAGCAGGCGCTGACGGTGCCTCCGTTGGGCGGGCCGGCGTCGATGTCGGTGAACTCGTACCCCGAGTACACGTTCGGCGAGCCGTACGGCCAGGCCAGCAGGTAGACGTTGGCAAGGGTGTAGGTGTTGCCGTACTTGTAGTTGAGGGTGGAGCCGTTCCGTTCGGTGTCCCAGTTGTCGGTGAAAGTGCGGGAGTTGGCGCTCGGGAGGTACCCGGCGCCCCAGGAGTCGTTCCAGTTGTCGAGATAGGCGATCTTCTCGCTGGTGAAGATCCGCTTGAGGTCGTAGGCGCCCATGAAGGCGTCGACGTCGCCGGTGGCGGTGTACTCGCCGGGCTGCACCGCTTCGCCGGCGCCGTAGATGACCTCCTGCACCCAGTAGATGCCCGGATTGCTGAGCTTCGCCTTGATGGCGGCGAGGTCGCCGGAGGCGATGTGCTTCGCGGCGTCGACGCGGAACCCGTCGACGCCCTTGGCGATCAGGCTGTTGAGGTAGCCGGCGATGGTGGAGCGGACGTAGTCGCTGCCGGTGTCGAGGTCGGCCAGGCTGGAGAGTTCGCAGTTCTGGACGTTGGTCCGGTCCGCGTAGTTGGAGATGTTCGTCCGGCAGGAGTGGAAGTCCCAGTCCTGGTAGGTGCCGGGGTAGGTGTACTTGGAGTAGCCGGTGCCGCCGGTACCGGTGCCGGAGCCCGCGCTCATGTGGTTGATCACGGCGTCCGCGACGACCTTGACGCCCGCGGCGTGGCAGGTGTTGACCATGGACGTGAAGGCGGACGCGTCACCGAGCCGACCGGCGATCTTGTAGCTGACCGGCTGGTAGGACGTCCACCACTGGCTGCCCTGGATGTGCTCCTGTGGCGGCGACACCTCGACGTAGCCGTAGCCCTTCGGGCCCAGCACGTTGGTGCACTCCTTCGCGACGGAGGCGTAGGACCACTCGAACAGGGTGGCCGTGACGGTCCTGCTGCCGGGGGTGGCGGCGACGGCCTCGGTGGGGGCCGACGCGAGCCCTGTCGCGGCCGTGACCACGGCCAGGGATGCGGCGGCGATCGAAGCGCGGCGCCGACGGCGCGGTCTGTGGGTGGTCTGGTCCACCGTGTCTCCTCGTGGGGGGTGGGAGCCGGAGGCCCGGCGGGGAGATGCCCGAATGCGACCTGACCGAACCTGCAGTCAGTTGCCGCAAGATTCATGAAACTTGCCGGAAACAATTTCGGGCTGGGCAGAACGTACGGCCGTGCCGGCGGGGCCGTCAAGGGTTCCGGCGCGCTCCGCCCGGCGGTCCCGCCCTCCCGCCCCCGTGTGACGGCCGCCCTCGGTCTCGACCCGTGTCGCGTCCGCATCGAGGCCGACGCGGCGGTCCGGTCCATCGAGGGCGGGGGTGCGGGCGCTGTCGGGCGCGTCGGCCGGGCGCCCCGGTCCCGGGCTGCCGGCCGGTCGCGGGTCTGTAACTCAATGGTGATGAGAGGAAGAAGATGTAACGCCAGATACATCGGTCAGATCTGGATCCGACATACTCGTTCGCTCGGGGGCTGCCGCCGCATATCGGCAGATCCTGGCGTCGTGGCGAAGTCTTTACTCTTGTTCATCGATTACATGTTCCGCAATCAAGCTTCCATCTGTAGTTTCTATTTCGACGTTCACTCCATGGGATGTCGCCCCCCACACCCCCACACTCAGGAGGACTCGTGAGTCCGAACCTGCTCAGAGTCTCGCGTCGGACGGCCACCACCCTTGCCGCTGCTCTGCTCGCGTCAACCGGTGTACTCGCCCTGCCGCAGGCAGCCCACGCGTCGGTCACCCACGTCCGACAGGGCAGCTCCAGCGACGTCAGCCGCACCACCTGGAGCGGCCCGGCGTTCACCATGAACGGCGACGGCGCGGTCGTCCCCGCCACCATGACGAAGGCCGTGAACGCCATCACCGGCGGCACGGGCAGCATCGACGTCACCGTCCTCGCGGACTCCGCCCCCTCGTCCGGAAGCTCCACCCCGGAGTGCGACGTCATCATGGGACTCAGCGGCATCAACTCCTGCACCACCGACGTGGTGACGTCGGCGAGCGACGGGAACGCCGCCCAGGTCAACACCGACGTCCGCAACGCCGAGTTCGTCTACTTCGCGGGCGGCAACCAGTGCGTCTACGCGTCCTGGAAGGGCACCGCGCTCCAGGCGTCCGTCCAGTCCGTCGTCGCCAAGGGCGGTGGGTCCGGCGGTGGCAGCGCCGGCCACCACATCAACAGCTCCATCGTCTACGACGCCTGTGGCGATAGCGCGACCTCGTCCACCGCGCTCGCCAACCCCTACAACTCCGGCATGACCTTCACCACCGGCATGTTCTCCTGGCCCAACTACCAGGACACCATCAACGATTCCCACTTCGTCACCCGCGACCGCATGGGCCGCACGATGGCCTTCGTGGCCCGCGCGATCAAGGACGGCCGGACCACCGGCGGCAAGGCCTGGGGCGTCGGCGTCGAGCAGGGCGGCGGCTCCCTCTTCCTGGACAAGAACGGACTCGCCACCCTCTCCGGCTCCGACGCCTACGTCGTCCTCGGCGACCACCAACCCGAGAAGGCCGTCTCCGGCAGCCCGTTGACCTTCTCGAACTACAAGATCTGGCACCTCACCGCAGGACAGACCTTCGACTTCAAGAACCGGCCCACCTGCGGCTACTACCTCAAGAGCGTCAACAACGGGGTCGCCGACGCCAGCCTCTACAGCGGGACGCCCGTCACGACCTGCCAGGGCGGTGGCAACACCGTGACGGTCACCGGCCCCGGTGCTCAGAGCACCGCCACCGGTACCAGCGTCGACCTCCAGATGTCCGCGAGCGACTCCGCAGCCGGCCAGACCCTCACCTACACCGCGAGCGGCCTGCCGAGCGGCCTGTCGATCAGCAGCGGTGGCCGCATCACGGGCACCCCCACCACCACCGGAGCCCACACCGTCACCGTCACCGCCGCCGACACCACCGGCGCATCCGGTTCCGCCACCTTCACCTGGACCGTCACCACGACCGGCGGATCCGGCAGCGCCTACACCGAGACCGAGCCCAACGACTCCACCGGCGCGGCGAACAGCATCTCCGCACTGGCCTTCCCCGTCACCGTGACCGGCAGCATGAAGAGCAGCTCGGACCGGGACTACTACAAGCTGACGCTGACCAGCGGTCAGACGGTCACCGTCGACTGCACCGTCCCGGCCGCCTACGACGCCGACCTGTACCTCCTCAACTCCAGCGGCAGCACCCAGACCAGATCCGTCAACGACGGCAAGGGCGTCGGGGAGTCACTGACCTACACGGCGAGTGGCGCCGGCACCTACTACGTCGACCTTGAGGCCTACAGCGGCTCCGGCGGTTCCACCTACGGCTGCACCGTCGGCAAGAGCTGACCCGCGGCGCACCGGGGCGCCGGCCCGGGTGCCGGGCCCTCGGCCAGGACCAGCGGGCAGGACGCTGCGCGGTCGTGGCGGGGGCGGGCCCGCGGCCGCGGGGGCGGCCGCGCCCCCGTCGGGGGGGGGGGGCGGGGCCGGGC
>NZ_JBHUSG010000006.1:57240-123144 GCF_042673745.1 Kitasatospora sp. NPDC057015 | reverse complement strand
CCCCGGGGCCCGCGGGGCGCGCCCGCGGGGGGCGGGCCCCGCCGCCCGCCCCGGGGGGGCCGCGGGGGGCGGGGCCGCGCCCCCCGCGCCCCGCGGGGCGGGCGCCCCCCACGACCGCATGCGGTGCGGCTGTCCGGTCAGGTCAGGTCACGCCGCTTCACGTCACTTCACGTCACGGGTACGACACGACGTTCACCGGAGTGGTGCCGGTCGGCGTCACCGCCCCCGTGTCGTTGATGACGTGGGTGATGGTGCCCTGGTAGTTCAGCGAGACGGTGAGCAGCGAGTGGAACCGCACACCGCTGTTGTTCGGCACCTCGAAGGCGTGGTAGTTGGCCACCGCGGGGTTGACGTTGAAGTAGCAGTAGCTGCCCAGACCCCAGGCCTCGTGGCTGGTGACGTTGCTGCCGACCTTGTAGGCGGCGTAGCCGTTGACCGAGGCGGAACTCTTCCAGGCCGCCTGGTTGGGCACGTCGTACGGGTTCTCGTTCTGGAAGAAGATGGTGCGACCGCCCTGGCCGTTCCAGATCACCTCGTACTTCTGGTAGTGCTCGACGAACAGGCCGGTGGCGAGGACGTTGTTGCCGTTGACGATCAGGCCGGTGTCGGCGGTGTTGGTGGTCCAGCCGATCGTCCCGGCGTTGCCGTGGTCGGCGCGCCAGGCCCAGATGTGGTCGATCACGGTGTTGCCGCTGTTGACGACCAGGCTGTTGGTGGCCTTGCCGGCGAGCTGGCCGCCGATCCGGAAGAACACGTCCTGGACGGTGGTGGGGTTGGCGGCGTGGCTCGCGGTGGAGCCGGACGGGCCGACGGTCAGCAGCGCCTGGGAGTTGACCGTGCCGGCGTCGAAGAGCAGGCCCTTGATCCGGACCCCGTCGACGTCGGCGACCTGCATGGCGTTGACGCCGTTGTCGGGGACGAAGGTCGGGTAGCCGATGCCGAGGACGACCGCGTTGGCCCGGCTGACGTTGAGCGTCTGGTTGAGGTGGTAGATGCCCGGCGTGACGAACAGGTTGCAGCCCTGGGAGAGGGCGTTGTTGATGGTGGCGGCGGTGTCACCGGCCTTGACGACGTAGAACTGGCTCATCGGCAGCGAACTGCCGGGGGTGCTGCCGCTCGCCCAGCTCGGGCCCGACGCGTTGGTGCGCAGGCTCGGCAGGAAGACGCGGTAGCGGCCGGAGCCGTCGACGTACAGGTACGGGACGTCGCGCGAGACCGGGGTGGTGGCGAGCACCGTCTCGGGCGGGGTGGGGAAGGTGTTGGCCGGGGCGCCCTGGACGCCGGAGAAGACCATGTTCCACACACCGCCGTCCCAGCTGCCGAGCCCGGTGTCCCGGGTGTACCACTGCTGCTGGGAGATCGAGGCCATCTGGCCGGTGACCCGGCTGTCGGCCACGTAACCGCCGCTCGCCCAGCCGTAACTCGCCGGGTAGAGGGCGAGGTTGCCGTGCACGTCGATCCGGCGGAACGGGGCGGCCTGCGCCACCGCCCAGCGGTTGGTGCCGCCGCCGGGGTTGATGGTGAGGTTCTCCGCGCTGCGCCAGAAGTTCTGGGTGGCGTTGCCGGCGTCCGAGGCGTTGAACGCGTCGACCGTGATGTTGCCGTTGATGGTCACCTGGCCGGGCTCCTGGCCCAGGCCCGCCACCGAGGTGTAGAAGCCGACGTTGTCGTTGACGTTGTACGTGCCCGGCTTGAACAGGTCGGCCACCCGGTCGGAGCTGAACTGCGCCGACTGGGTGTCCTTCATCTGGTTGAAGTGGGCGTCCAGCTGCGCCTGGATGGTGGCGGCGGACATGCTCGGGTCGTAGATGTGGACGTTGGGGCCGAAGTCGGGCGTGTCCGACTGGACCGGGCAGCTGGTCTGGGTGCCGCCGATGGTGTAGGTCGCGGTGGCCACCGGGGAGTCGGTGAGGCCCGGCGCCTGGGCGAAGGCCTTGACGGTGCTGCTCGCGGTGACGCTGATCGGCCCGGTGTACACCGGGGAGCCGGCGGTGGGTGTGGAGCCGTCGCGGGTGTAGCGGATGGTCGCTCCGGCGGTGGCGTCGGAGATCGTCACCGTCTGGGCCGTGGCGTACTGCCCGCCGGCCGGGCTGAAGGCCGGCTGCGCCGTCTGGCCGCCGGTGCTGCCGCCCTGGGTGTAGCTGAAGTGCGGGGTGTCGTACTGCGGGCCGCTCTTCTCGTAGGTGAACCAGTAGTCCAGGACGTTGCCGGTGGCGAGGCCGCCGACGGTGTGCGTCCAGGTGCCGGAGGCGTTGACCATCCGGACGTTCTGCTGGTTGGCCGCGTTGACCAGGTAGTGCACGTCGACGTAGAGCGCCGCGGTGGTCGGGGTGAAGGAGATCTGCGCCTGGGTGGCGCTGGTGGCGCTCACGCTCTGGGTGTAGTCGGGTGACGCGGCGGCGGCACCGGACACGGGTGTCAGGCCGAGCACGCCGAGGAGTAACGCCAGGACGGCGAGCAGCAGCGGGACGGCGTGGGTGCCGTGCCGTGCCGCGCGGGGGAGAGTTCCGCGGTGCGTCATGCGGTGGTGGTCCTTCCTGTCTGACGGTACGGGCGAGGGCGAGGGTGTGTGGCCGGGGGTGGGATGGCACCGGACATCGCCGATCGGCCCCCGGGGGCCGATCGGAGTCGGGGTGAGGGGCGCGCCGGTTCACGGGCACGGTCGCGGGTCGGCGGCACGTGCCCGGCGGTACGACGCCCCTGGTCAGGGGGATGCCGAGGGCGTCAGGTGCCGCCCGCCGGTCGCCGGGAACGGCGGCGGGACGGCACTCCGGTCCTGTTCGGGGGCACGGTGCAGGAAGGCATGGCCTCTCCTTCGTGGCGTGCATCGCTGCGCCGGGCACGGGCGGAGCCCCTGCGGGCCGGTCGGGGCCGGCGACGGTCCGGACGGGTGGCCGCGCAGCGGTTCTGCGGGTCGGAGCAGCGGTGTGTGGGGGAGCGGGGCATGGGGTGGGGGGTGCCGGTGGGGCGCGGCGTGGGTGCTCGCCGCGTCCCGTGAGAGCGCTCTCTCAGATTCAGGACGGTACCAGTCGACGACGAGGCGGCCAAGGGTCGGCGCAAGAATGGCGTAGACCCTTGCTGCCTTCAACTCGACTGTCCGGCAAGGGGGCTGGTCCTGCGGTCGGCCGCTGCCGGCGGGACCGTGGAGGGTGCGGTCGGCGGGCCGGGGTCGGGCCGGGAGACGAACGGCGGCCGACGGGGCGCTGCCGTGAGATCGAGCCCGGAGAGCGCTTTCACTCGCCCTGAGCAGGGCCGTGGTGCCGGCGCGGGCCGGTGGCACCTTGCCCAATCTATCGAAACTCGATAGATTCCCATCGTAAAGCGATGGAGGGATGGGTCATGGGGAAGCTGACAGTGCGCGCGCTCCGCGCCGTGCTCGCGGTGGTGTTCGCCGGCACCGTGTTGGTGCAGGCGTTGATGGTGTGGGCGTTGGCCACCGATCCGGAGGACGGGTCGCTCCCGCTGACGCCGCTGCGCCTGATCACGATCGTGGGGCTGATGTCGGCCCAGGTCGCCCTGGTCTGCGTCTGGCGGCTGGTGGCGATGGTGCGACGCGGAACGGTGTTCTCCCACGCCGCCTTCCGGTACGTGGACGGCGTGATCGGTGCGATCGTGGCGGCCTCCCTGGTGTGGTTCGCCGTCACGGCCGTCAACGCGCCGGGCCAGCGGGAGGACCCGGGCGTCACCGTGATCATGGGCGGGATCGGCCTGGCCATCCTGGGGGTCGCGCTCGTCGTGCTCCTGCTGCGGATGCTCCTCACCCAGGCCGTCGCGCGCGACGTCGAAGCGGCGCGGATGCAGGCCGAGTTGGACGAGGTGATCTGATGCCGATCGCCGTCGACATCGACGTGATGCTGGCCCGGCGGAAGATGTCCGTGGGCGAGCTCGCGGAGCGCGTGGGCATCACTCCCGCCAACCTGGCGGTCCTCAAGAACGGCCGCGCCAAGGCGGTCCGCTTCGCGACGCTCGCCGCGCTCTGCGAGGTGCTCCAGTGCCAGCCGGGCGACCTGCTGCGCTGGGAGGACGAGGACGCCGCCGGCGCATGACGGCCTCCGGGGCGGGCGGGCGTGCGAGCGCCTGGCGCCACCGGCCTGCACACCCGGCCCCGACGCCGATCGGCGTCGGGGCCGGCTGCTGTCGGGCGGCCGAGGCCTCAGCCGTCACCCCTGGGCGGGAGCGAGCCGCCCGCACGCGGTGCGGAGGGCAGCGCGACGGCCGGCCGGGGCGGGCGGGAGGACGGGCGCCGCGGCGTCGGTGGTGTTCGATGTGGAGGACGCTGACCGCCGCCGGGAGGTTGAACCGGCCGAGCTCGATCTGCCGGAACAGCATCGCCACCCGGGGCGCCCAAGGGTCTCCCGTCTCCGGAGCCGGGTGGTCCCTGCCGGGCTAAGAGGCAGGAGTTCGCCGCAGCCGCGAGGGCGGATCTGGGCTAGCCGTGCCGATCTTCGACCTGGTCGTCCTCGTGCGCGACCGCTACCCGGTCGGGCGTCCGGACACCCCGCCCCGCCGACGACGGGCCGGCAGCCGGCGACGGGCCGAGTACGTGTCGTTCCGACCCCGACCCCGACCCCGACCCCGAACCCGGCCCGTCGTCGGCAGGGAGACGGATCAGCCGACGGCACCGAGGATCGGCGCCCAGGTGGCACCGGTGAGCGCCGCCACCGCCTGCTCCTCGGAGAGCGGGGGAGCGGGCCGGGTGGGCTTCGGCGTCTCGCCGCCGCTGCCGCCGCCGGTGCTGTTCCACTGCACCAGCTGCAGCTGCGCGCCGGTCGACTTCAGGGTCACCGTCACCGTCCAGCGGCGGGCGGTGTCGGCGCCGGCCGGGTGCTCGGCCGCGTTCTGCTCCGACATCACCACGGCCCCGCCGGGAACCGCTGCGCTGCTCGGCAGCTCACTCATCCGGCAGGTGTCACCCTTGGCCCGTGCGGGCGTCCGCTCGCAGCTCAGGCCGTCGCCGTCCCTCAGCGGCAGCTTGAGCCGTACGGCCGAGACGCCGACCATGGCGGCGCCGTGCCCGTCGTCGACGACGAGTTCACCGTTGGCGACGTAGCCGCCGGACGGGTCCGAGGGGTTGTTGCTCTGCCCGGTCTCCTGGCTGAACCGGCCGCCGGGGAGCGTCTGTTCCAGGGCCTCGATCATCTGGGTGCCGGTGATCGCCGAACGGGGCATCGCCAGTGCCACCATCTCGATGTCGGATCCTCCCGTGTGGGTCCCGAGGAGGGCGCCGGGGACCGTCAGGCCGGCCGCCGTGATCACGGCGCAGGCGCCGACCCCGGCGACGACGGCGGCGCCGCGCCGCCGCCGACGGCTCCGCCCGCGTGCGACGGCGCCGCTCAGGAGCGTGGTGAGGTCGGGTTCGAGGGAGTCGGTCGTGCGGTCCAGGGCATGTGCGAGGTCTGCTTCGAACGGCATGCTGGCGTCACCATTTCTGTCGCTGAGAGGGCTTTGTGGCGGTTGTGACCTGCGCGCAGCGGCGCTCAGTGCGGAACCAGGTCGGAGAGGCTGTCGCCCAGCAACGCGCGCACCCGGCCGAGTGCGCGGGTGCCCTGGGAGCGAACCGCACTGCTGCTCAGCCGGAGCATCTGGGCGGTCTCCTCGATGCTGCGGTCCTCCCAGTAGCGCAGCAGGAGCACCGCCCGGTCGCGGGGCGGCAGTTGGCCGAGCGCGTCCATCAGGGTGATCCGCAGTGCGGTGTCCGGGCCGGGCGCCGCACCGTCGGGCAGGTTCCCGCTGGGGCGCTCGCCGGTACTGCGCCGACGCCGCAGGCTGAGGAAGGCGCGCACCAGCACCGTCTGGGCGTAGGCCGCCGGGTTGTCCGCACCGGTCACCCGGCTCCAGTGCAGATACACCCGGCTGAGGGTCTCCTGGACCAGGTCCTCGGCGAGATGCGTGTCGCCGGCCGCCAGGACGTACGCCGAGCGGTAGAGCGCCTTCGCCCTCGCGGCCACGAACTCCAGGTACTCGTCCTCCTGTGCTGATTTCACTCGGTCCCCGCCTGTTCCCTCGTCCTGTGATCCCCGTGCATGCCCCTCATGACTACGCGAGGCGTCAGGATGTCGCGCCGACGGGCCACCTTTTTTCCGCACCGGCCCGTCCCACCTGCCCGGCGGCCGTCGACGACGGGCCCGGACGGTGGGCGGTGGCCCGTCGGGTGATCGGTCGGCCCGGTGGCGTGACCTGCGTCTCTTGTCGGGGTGTGGCTGTCATGGTTTGATCACGATGTTCCTGGGTGGGTGGCCGCCGGCGGGGCGCGGGTCGGGGTCTGCCGGTCCGGACCCGCGCGTGGCGGTGTTGTCGGGGGGTGAGGATCTTGTGCACGGACGATGAATCCGTCGGGGGCGGTGGCGAGCCGACTCCTGCGGAGCTGCGCGACCTGCAGACGCGCGCGGACGCGCTGGCGCGGGACGTCGCGATGATGCGGGAGAGACTGAAGACGCAGTCGGGCCTGCCCCGCGGGGTGCGGGAGGCGTTGCCGGGCGCGGTGGACGAGTCCCTCGCCGAGGCGGCGCAGCGCATCGGGGGCGCGGCCGAGAGGCTGGCGCGGGTGCGCGCCGCCCAGGGGCCCGGGTCCTGCACGGTCTGGTGGGGGATCTGCCCGCGCTGCGGGCCGACGCTGCTCGCGGAGGACGGCCGCTCGTGGTGCCGCGAGTGCGGCACCGGCTGGGGCTACGACCGCTCCGAGGGGCCCTGCGGTGAGCCGGCGAGCTTCCTGGCGATGGACGCGGAGGGCGGCACGGTCGTCGTCTGCTCCGCGCACGGCCGGCACCTGCACGAACGCCTCGACGGAGGGCTTCTGCTGGCGATCCCCACGGTGTAGGGCCGCGGTGGCCCCCCGTGCCGGAGCTCCGGCGCCCGGGAGGGCGTCCGGAGCTCCGGCGTGCGGTCAGGGTCGGTGTGCGGTCAGGGTCGGCGGCGCGGGATCCCCGCCTCGAAGGCGTGGAAGCCGCACTCCTGCTGCCACTCCAGCTCCGCCTTCGGGCTGCCGGCCAGCAGCGCCGCGCAGCCTGCGCTCGGGTGCTCGCTCCCCGGCTCGTCGCCCGCGCACTCGGCGGCCGGGCGGTAGCCGTCGCGGTCCGCCCAGAGGCTGCGCCCGGGCAGGAAGGCGTACTCCAGGGACGCCCGGGCCAGGTCGCGCAGCGCCGGGTAGTCCAGGTCGTACGTCAGCGCGGCCCGCTGGTACTCCATGGTGATGTCACCGCGGGAGACCCCGGGGTCGTCGGTGGCCAGCGCGACCGGCACGCCCGCCGCCCGGTACCGGGGGAAGGGGTGGTCGGGCCCGCTGACCCCGAGGATCTGCGCGTTGCTGGTGAGCGGCACCTCGATGGCCACGTGCCGGTCGGCCAGCAGCCGCAGCAGCCCCTGCGGGTCGTCCTCGTACGCCAGGTCGACGCCGTGGCCGATCCGCTCGGCGTGGCCGGTGACGACGGCCTCCCGGATGTGGAAGCGCAGATCCTCGGGCTTCACCAGGCCCGGCACCAACTCCCCGGCGTGCAGGGTGATGTGCGCCTCCGGGTAGACGCCGTGCAGGTAGTCCAGCATCTGCATCTGGAGCCGGTAGTTCTCCAGCGCGGCGGGGGCGTCCTCCGGCTGGACCAGGTTGACCGCCACGAACCGCTGGTCCTGCCGGGCCAGTTCCATGCCGACCAGCAGCTGGGTGAAGACCCGTGCGGGGGTGGAGGCCCGGGAGGCCTGCGAGATGAACCGGACGGTCAGCCCGCAGCCCGGCGCGGGGTCCGGGCCGTCGCAGCCCGAGGTCGCCCGGCGCTCCGCCTCGGTGGCGTCCGCCTCGGCGATGGCGGTCCTGACCACCTGGCCGAGCCCGTCGTCGGCGATCAGCTTCTGCCGCAGCTGCTCGAAGTCGCTGTCGAAGCCGACCCGGGCGGCGAGCGCGGCCGCCGCGTCCGAGGCCGGGGTCAGCATGGTCTCCAGGTAGGACTGGTGCTGGGTCGCGGCCGAGTCGGCGACCTCCGCCAGCAGCCGGCCCGGGTGGGTCCAGGAGGCCGGCCCGAACTTGCCGAAGGTGGCGAAGAAGTGGTCGTGGCCGGACTCGGCTCCCGGGACGAAGTCCTGCATCGACCAGGCCCGGATCACCTGCAGCCGGAAGTCCTCGTCCGTCAGCGTGTCGGCGGCCGGCCGGCTGCCCTCCGCGCACGGGGCGAAGGTGGCCGTCGAGGTCGCCCGGTCGATGCACAGGCCCTCGTCGACGGCGATCTGCAGCAGCAGTTCGGTGGAGGCGGCGCCGGCCAGGTGGTTGTGCAGGTCGCCGCCCTTGGGCAGGGCCTCGAAGAAGGCGCGGAGCTCGGCGGGCCGGTCCCGGATGCTGTGCAGGTACCGGGTGACGCGGTCCTCCGGCGCCCCGCCGCCCGACCGGGCGTTCGCGGGGGCGGGGACGAGGGAGAGGAGCAGGGCGGTGCCGGCCGCGAGGGCCGCGGCGGCGGCTCGGCTTGTACGGATCATGGCCGCATCATGGCCGCGGGCCGTCCGGGCGCCGGGTGCGACAGGCCGACGGGACGGCGAGGTCAGCCGATCGCCGGAGCGCACGGCGGCGCCCGCCGCGGCGCGCCTCGCCGCCCGGTACGGCCGTGGCGATGCCACCGTGCCGGCAGGCGTCCTGACGACGGATCGGCAGGCGGTGGCCGGAGCGGACCGCGCACCCGCCACCGGCCTGCCGCACACGTTCGAGCGGTCACCGGCCCGGGGCCGGATCGGTCTCCGCCGGCCTCGCGCGGCAACGGCACGGTCCCGCGCCGCGCCCCGCACGGGCTCCGCGGTGACGACCGCGGTGGGCGGCGGCCCGGCGAGGTCGGCCGGGGTGCTCGCACGCGGGCCGGGGGCGGTGCCCCGGCCCGCGTGCGAGGTCAGACCGGGTCCCCGACCCGTCCCAGCGCCTCGATCTGTGCCTCCGGGACGTGTGCTGGCGGTACCTCGCGCCCCCGGCCCAGGTGGTTGAAGAGCAGGTTCAGCGTGACGGCCAGCAGGCAGCCGGCCGAGATGCCCGAGTGCAGCACCGTCGCGATCTGGTCCGGGAAGGCCTGGTAGAAGGCCGGGAAGGCGATCGGGAAGATGCCGAAGGCGAGGCTGACCGCCACGATGATCGCGTTCGAGCCCGCGCTCAGGTCCGCCTTGCCCAGCGTGCGGATGCCCGCCACCGCCACCGAGCCGAAGAGCACGACGCCCGCCCCGCCGAGCACCGGCTGCGGCACCAGCGAGACCAGTCCGCCGACCACCGGCACCAGACCCATCACCACGAGGAAGACCCCCGCGAGCGCCACCACGAAGCGGCTGCGGATCCTGGTCAGCGCGACCAGTCCGATGTTCTGGGCGAAGGCCGAGCAGATGAAGCCGTTGAACACCCCGCCGAAGGCCGTCGCGAGTCCGTCCGCCCGCAGGCCGCCGGCGATCGTGCGGTCGTCGGCGGGACGCTCCACGACCTCACCGAGCGCGATCATGTCGGCGGTGGACTCGGTCATCGAGACCACCATCACCACCAGCATCGAGATGATCGAGGCGACCTGGAACTGCGGCGCGCCGAAGGCGAACGGGTGCGGCAGCTCGAAGACCGGCAGGCTGCCGAGCGCGTGTGCGTCCACCTTGCCGAGGGGGATCGCCGCCAGGGTGCCCACCAGCAGGCCGAGCAGGATCGAGATCCGCTGCAGGAAGCCGCGCAGGAAGCGGTTGAAGAGGATGACGGCGAGCAGGGTCAGCCCCGCGAGGCCCAGGTTGCCCAGCGAACCGTATTCGGGAGCCTGGGAGTTGCCGCCCTGCGCCCAGTTCCCGGCGACCGGGAGCAGGGAGACGCCGATCAGCGTGATCACCGTGCCGCTGACCACCGGGGGGAAGAATCTGACGAGACGACAGAAGGCCGGTGCCAGCAGGAAGCAGAAGAGGCCGGCCACCAGGGTGGAGCCGAAGATCAACGGCAGCGCCGCGTCCTTCTTCGCCTCGATCACGGCGAGGATCGGGGAGACCGTCGCGAAGGAGACGCCGTTGACGAAGGGCAGTCGCGAGCCGATCCCCCAGATCCCCAGCGTCTGCAGCAGGGTGGCGATGCCGGCGATGAACAGGCTGGCCGCCAGGAGCGTGGTGAGCTGGGCCGGGGCCAGGCCGGCCGCGGCGCCGATGATGAGCGGCGGGGCGGCCACTCCCGCGTACATGCTGGCGACGTGCTGAAGCGCGACGGTGGCCATCCGGCCCGGCGGCAGCATCTCGTCGACGGGGTGCTGCGGCGTCCGGGGCTTCGTGAGTACGGCCTGACGTCCCATGGGTCGTCCCTCCACATCCGAGGTGGCTTCGGGCCCGGGAACGACGACCGAGGTGCGGGACTGGCACGGTGACGCTGGGACGACCCCGGTGGACGGCGGCGGTGCCGTCGTCCACCTGCCGGAACCTGCGGCGACAGGTTCCAACCCATAAGAGGAATTTCGCGATACGGAACTGGAATTCCGAAGTTCGGCGTACGAGGAGAATAGAAAGCGCTGCCCGGACCGTCAAGAGCTCTCGTTCGATCACGCCACGGCGCCCCCGGATCTGTGGCTTCCTCCAATCGCGTCCGACCCGATCGGGAGCGTGCCGCGGAGCAGGGGCCGTGGTCGCGCCGCCTCACCGACCCGCCCGCTCGCGCTGCAGCATGTCATGCAGGCATGCAGGCGGCGGGCGGGTGGGGGCCGGTGGGTCAGCGGGCGAGGGAGACGGCGAACGGCCGGAGGCCGTGCCGGCGCAGGAAGTGGGGGACCACGAGGATCATGGCCTCGGTGGCGCGGGCCGTGGTGATGTCGCCGAGGTCCTCGACCCATCCGGACTGCCAGCCCAGGTCGCGGAGCAGGCCGGTGACGGCCTCCTTCGCGTTCCGGTCGTCTCCCGAGACGAAGGCGGTCGGTGGGGTGGCCAGGGACTCGGGAGCGGTCATGACCGTGAACAGCATGGTGTTGAGGGTCTTGACCACATGGGTGTCGGGGAGGGCGGCCTGGAGCTTCTCGGCGAGACTGCTGCCGGGGTAGCAGAGGTCGCCCGGCAGTCCGTCACCGGCGTCGCGGGTGGCGTTGGAGACATCGACGAGGATCTTGCCGGAGAGCTCGGTGCGCAGGTCGGCGAGGCGCTCCAGGGAGGAGTCGCCGGGCGTCGCGTTGATCACGATGTCGGCGGAGCGGGCGGTGGTGCGCTGGTCGGCGACGGTGATCCGCGGGGCGGTGCCGGCGGCGGGGGTCGCGATGCGCTCGGGGCTCCGGGCCCCGAGGGTGACGTGGTGTCCGGCGGCGGCGAGCCGCCCGGCGAGGTTGGTGCCGACGCGGCCGGCGCCCAGGATGCCGATGCTGGTCATGGGGTGATGCTCCTTGCGGTGGCGGGTGGGGAAGGGCGGGGGGTGTCGGGTCAGGCGATCGGCGACAGCACCTTGAGGGCGGCGGTGTGGATGCCGGGGGCGGCGGCCAGGAAGTCGCGGCTGCCCAGGCTCCAGGGTTCTCCCGCCAGGTCGGTGACGGTGCCTCCGGCCTCGGCGACCAGCAGGGCGCCGGCGACCAGGCCGGAGCGGACGTCGGAGAACTGCCAGAACGCGTCCGTGCGCCCGGCGGCGACGTGGATCAGCTGCATCGTGGCGGGAACGGACACCCGGACGACCAGGCCGTTGATCAGCATGGCGGTGACGGAGTCACCGATCCGCCGGAAGGTGCGCTCGTCCTCACCGGGCCGGGCCTGGCCGGTGCCGACGAGCGCGGCGCCCAGGTCGGTCTTCGCCGACACCTTCAGGGGGCGGTCGTTGAGGCGGGCACCGCCGCCGGCGACGGCGGTGTAGGTGTCGCCGGTCAGCGGCAGGTGGACCACGGTGAGCACCGGCCGGTCGTCGGCGACCAGGGTGGCGGTCACGGCCCAGTCCTCCATGCCGTGGACGTGGTTGATGTTGCCCTCGGCGGGGTCGACGACCCACCACTCCCCGGGCGGGAGCGCGCCGCCGGCCAGCTCGTCCTCGGCCCACAGCGATCCGGGCCTGGCCCGCAGCAGCGGCTCCCGCAGCACCTCCAGCACCGCGTCGTCGTTGGCGTGGATCTCGGCGACGACCTCGTCCAGGCTCACGCCCCGGGCGTGCGGGGTGTGGCGGTCGCGCAGCGTGCGGCCGGCGGTCCTCACCGCGGCGGTCACCTCGGACAGGAGCGTGGTGTCGGCGGCGAAAGGCATGGCGGTGCTCATGGCGGGCTCCCTGGATTCGATGGGTGCGGGGTGTTCGTCTCGCCCCCGCACTTCGAAGGTAGGTCGGCTGACAATTAACAACAAGTGCATGCTTGTCACTTGTAGAGTTACCGCCATGCAACTGGACCTGAACCTGCTCACCGCCCTGGACGCGCTGCTCGAAGAGGGCAGCGTCACCGGCGCCGCAGCCCGCCTTCACGTCACCGCACCGGCGATGAGCCGCTCCCTGGGCCGCATCCGCAAGGCCACCGGGGATCAGATCCTGGTCCGCACCGGCCGCAGCATGGTCCCCACCACCCGGGCGCTGGCCATGCGCGCCGAGGTCCACGCCCTCGTACAGCAGGCCCACCACCTGCTGTCCGCACACCGGGAACTCGACCTGGCGAACCTGGACCGGGTGTTCACCGTGCGCTGGCACGACGCCCTCACCGCCGCCTGCGGCACCGCCCTGATCACCGCCGTCCACCGGCAGGCACCCGGCGTCCGGCTGCGCCTGTCGGCCGAACCCGGGGCGGACGACGCCGAACTGCGCCGGGGTGAGGTCGACCTCGAATCGAGTTCCAGCACTCCGAGCCTCCCCGACATCCGCCACCGCCTCGTCGGCAGGGACCGGCTGGTCGTCGCCGTGCGGCCGGGCCACCCCCTCACCGAAGGCATGCCGAGCCCCGAGCGCTACGCAGCCGCCGAACACCTCACCGTGTCGAGGCGGGCGAGCCTGCACGACCCGATCGACGACGCGCTGACCGCACACGGCCTCCGACGACGCGTCGTCGCCGCCGGGCCCACCGCCGCCTTCGCCCTGCAACTCGCCCTCGGCACCGACCTGGTCGTCACCCTCCCCGACGCGGTCACCCGAACGGCCCGGGAACGACTGGGCCTGGTCGCGCTGCCCCTCCCGCTCCCGCTGCCCGACATCCCCCTGTACCTGCTGTGGCACCGGCGCTACGACGACGACCGGGCCCACACCTGGCTGCGCGACCTGGCCACCGGAACCGTCCAGGCGCTCTTCGCGCCGCCGGCCGCCTGACCTGCGGGTGCCGTGCTGACACGCGTCGACCGGCAGCACTCCGGCCGCCGGTCCAGCCGACGCCGAGGTCGGCAGACGCTGCCCGGCGGCGCTGGTGGTCAGCGCCGGTGGTCAGCGCTGGTACTGGCGTCGATAGGTCGAGGGGCTGACGCCCATCGTCTCCCTGAAGTGGTGGCGGAACCCCGCGACCGTCAGGCCGACCCGGTCGGCCACCGTGTCGACCGGAATGTCCGCGGACTCCAGCAGTGCGGCCCCGGCCCGGATCCGCTGCCGGGTGATCCAACGTCCCGGTGGCAGGCCGGCCGCCTCGACGAAGCGGCGTTCGAACTGCCGCACCGACAGGTGCGCGACACCGGCCAGCTCGTCGACGGTGAGACGTCGTCGCAGGCCCTCCAACGCGTACGTCATGGCGGTGCCGATCGGGTCGTCGGACGGCGCCCTGCCCACCGGATGCTCCGCGAACTGGGCCTGGCCGCCCTCGCGGTGCGAGGCCACGACCATGCGGCGGGCTACCCTGGCGGCAACCTCGGCGCCGTGGTCCTTGCGGACGAGATGCAGGCAGACGTCGATCCCCGCGGCGGTGCCGGCGGCGGTGACGACCGCTCCACTGTCGACGTAGAGCACCGACGCGTTGACCGTCACCTCCGGATGCCGCTCCTGCAGCAGACGGGCGTGCCGCCAGTGCGTGGTCGCCTCCCTGCCGTCCAGCAGGCCCGCCGCGGCCAGGGCGAACGCGCCGCTGCAGATGGACACCACCCGCGCCCCGCGCGCGTACGCGTCCCGCAGCGCGTCCAGGACCGCCGGGGAGACGTCGCCGCGCACGTCGGCGACTCCCGGGACGATGACGGTGTCGGCCTGCGCGAGCCGGTCCAGGCCGTGGTGCACGACGATGTCGAAGCCGCCCACGACCCGGTGCGGGCCGGGCCGCTCGGCGCACAGTTCGAACCGGTACCACCAGTCCACGTCCAGCTCCGGCCGGGCCACCGCGAACACCTCCGCGACCGTGGCGAGCTCGAACGGAGCCATCCCGTCGAAGGCGAGGCAGGCGATCCGGTGGCGGCGCATGACGGAATCCTAGCGGTGCACACCGTTCACGACACTGTCGGGCGGCGTCCGCCGACCCCCACCCTGGTGGCATGAAGCCCGCCACCACTGCTCCGCTGACCTTCGGAATGCTCCTCTTCGACGATGTCGAGGTCCTCGACATGGGAGGCCCCTTCGAGGTCTTCAGCACCGCCGGCCGCCTGGCACGCACCGACGACGGCCAACCCCTGCTGCGCGTCCTGACGATCGCGGCGACCGACCGCCCGGTCCGCGCCCGTGGAGGACTGAAGGTCGTCGCGGACCACACCCTCGACGAAGACCCACCCTTCGACGTGCTGGTCGTCCCCGGCGGCGTCACCACAGCGGTCGAGGCCGACCCGGACGTCCTCGACTGGCTGGCCCGGCGCCGGAAGACCTCCGCGCTGACGTTCAGCATCTGCACCGGGGCCTTCCTGCTGGCCGCCGTCGGTGCACTGAACGGCCGCCCGGCGACGACCCACTGGGAGGACCAGGACGAGCTGGCCCGGCGATGGCCGGACATCCGGCTGCGCACCGACGTCCGGTGGGTCGACGACGGCGACCTCGTCACCTCCGCCGGGATCAGCGCCGGCATCGACGCCAGTCTGCACATCGTGGGCCGGATCTTCGGCGAGCATCTCGCTCGTCGGACCGCTCGTCAGATGGACTACGCCTGGACGGCCGAAGCCGTCGCCGAGGGCGGTGCGGGCAGGCAGCCGTGACCGGTTCGGCTCGGTGCCGTGCGAGCCGTCGTGCCGGCGGGCCGGGCCGGGAGTGACCTCCGGGCCCGGCCGCCCGGAGCGACGGCTCGCGCCTCCGGGGGCGGGCGACACGGTGGCGTTCACCGTTCCCGCCGTCCCGGGCCCCCGGCGCCCGCCGCCTTCCTCGGCCCTTCGGGCCCTCGGTGCAGGCACCGGCATAGTTCTCCGGGTGCTGGGCAGACGACCGCGGACGAGGATCCCGATCCCGAGGGGGCCGCCGTGGCGGACGCCGACCTTTCCCAGATTCTGCGCCGAGCCATGCGGCGAAGGCACCTGACGGCGCAGGCGGTAGCGGACCTCACAGGAATCCGCACCCCCCGCATCCGCGCCTTCGCGGAGGACGGCACCGACGGGCCCGTCCGCCCCACGCCCGAGGAGCTGGCCGAGCTCACCGAAGCGCTCGCCCTGCCCCGGCCCGCCGACCCCCCGTCAGAACGGTAGTCGCGCCGCAGGCCCCGCTTCTGTCCCTGTTCCTCGTGGCGGCGGTGCCCGGCATCCTCGGCGCCGTCGCCCACGGACTCCGCTGCCTGCCGACCGTCGGGATCGCCCTCCTCGGCGCCGACCTCACCCACGCCGGCCTCGCGCTGCGCCGCCCCCCTGGCCGCCTCGCGCTGCGCCGCCCCCCGCCCGACCGGACGTGCGCGCCGGACGTGCGCGCCCGGGAGCGGGCCGCATCCACGCCTCGGTGGCGGGCCTGCCCCGGAGGTCGCCCTCGGCCGGGCCTCTCGGGGACCTGTCCGCGTGCCCGTGAGCGAAGGCCGGACGCCGACCGGAGCCGTCAGCGGTGGCCCAGCACGTTGACCACCCGGCCGTCGGGATCGCGGACGAAGAACCGGCGCACCCCCCATTCCTCGTCCTGCAAGGGGTGGACGATCTCCGCGCCGCTGTCCCGGAGGACCGCGTAGGCCGCGTCCACGTCGTCCACCTCGATGCTCAGGTCGGGCGTTTCCGGCGCGGTCCTGTCCTCGGCCATGAAGCTGATCTGCGCAGCGGGGCTGGACGGGGAGGCAAGCGTCATGATCCAGCCGAGATTCATGACCTCCTCGAATCCGAGCAGGCCGTAGAACTCCCGGCTCTCCTGCGCGGCCTCCGACCGGACATTGGGTACCACACGGCGAACGGTCATCGACGACTCCAGATGGGAACAGGCGTTCTTGACGTGGGAACGGACGTGCTTGGCGGTTGCGTGGGATCAGTGCGCCCGACTGGCCGACGTGCACCCTCCCGAACACCTTCCGGGCAGGTCGGGGCTTGCGGCCATGGCCGAATTCCGTTGGTTCTCCGATCAAACCCCGTGCGGGGAAAGATCGCCGTATCGAGGTAATGCCGTGGTACGTCCGGGGCAATCGGGTGTGGCGGCGGATAGTGTTCCACCGGATCTGGACGGATTCCCGGATATTCGCCCTCTGCTAATCCTCGTTTCCGGTGATGAGTATGTATGCAGATCGCCTCCCTGACGAATGAGAGTTTCCCCGATGACCACCGACACCAGCCCGGAAGCCCCGCCGGCGCCGCCCCAGCAGTCCAGCCTGAGCACGGCAGCCGCCCGCAATCTTGCCAGCACGACGAAGTCCGCCCCGCAGATGCAGGAGATCACCTCGCGGTGGCTGCTGCGGATGCTCCCCTGGGTGGAGACCAAGGGCGGCACCTACCGGGTGAACCGCCGGCTCAGCTACACCGTCGGCGACGGACACATCGAGTTCATCCAGAACGGCGGCGACGTCCGGGTGATCCCGCGCGAGCTCGGCGAACTGGCCCTGCTGCGCGGCTTCGAGAACGAAGAGGTGCTGACCGCGATCGCCGCCCGGTGCGTCCAGCGCGACTTCCGGGCCGGTGAGGTCCTGGTCGAGCGCGGCAACCCCGCGGAGCAGATCCACCTGATCGCCCACGGCCGGATCGGCCAGACCTCGGTCGGCAAGTACGGCGACGAGGTCTCGGTCGCCGTCCTCGCCGACGGCGACCGCTTCGGTGAGAACGCCCTGCTGGACGCCGACGCCGAGTGGGACTACACCGCCACCGCCGAGACCCCCGGCACCCTGCTCACCCTGTCCCGCGCCGACTTCGCCGCCGTGCTGTCCGCGGCGCCGGACCTCCAGGCCCACATCCAGCAGTTCAGCTCGCTTCCCCATCAGCGGCAGAACAAGCACGGCGAGGCCGAGATCGCGCTGTCGGCCGGCCACACCGGCGAGGCCGAACTGCCCGGCGCCTTCGTCGACTACGAACTCAAGCCCCGCGAGTACGAACTCTCCCTCGCCCAGACCGTTCTGCGGATCCACACGAGGGTCGCCGACCTCTACAACGGTCCGCACAACCAGACCGAGGAGCAGCTCAGGCTCACCATCGAGGCGCTGCGCGAGCGTCAGGAGCACGAGCTCGTCAACAACCGGGAGTTCGGTCTGCTCCACAACGCCGACTTCAAGCAGCGGATCCAGACCCACTCGGGCCCGCCCACCCCGGACGACCTCGACGAGCTGCTCTGCCGCCGGCGGGGCACCAAGTTCTTCCTGGCCCACCCCAAGGCGATCGCGGCGATCGGGCGCGGGTTCAACGCCCGCGGGCTCTACCCGGACCACGTCGACGTCGGCGGGCAGCAGGTCCCGGCCTGGCGCGGGGTCCCGATCCTCCCCTGCAACAAGATCCCCATCAGCAGGGAGAACACCAGCTCGATCGTGGCCATGCGAACCGGCGAGGACAACCAGGGCGTCATCGGTCTGCGCCAGACCGGTCTGCCGGAGGAGTACGAGCCGGGCCTGTCGGTGCGCTTCATGGGGATCGACGAGCGGTCGATCATCTCCTACCTCGTCTCCACCTACTATTCCGCCGCCATCCTGGTGCCCGACGCGCTCGGCGTGCTGGAGAACGTGCAGATCGCCCGCGGGCGCGACTAGGCCTGTCCGACAATTCCCGCCGGGCGCCCGACGCCGCGCGCTGATCCGACGCGACGTGTCAGACACGGCATGGGCCTGCCCGGCGGATCTGCCCCAGGGTCACGACGGCCCGGACTCCCCGGGCCGGTCGAGCATGCCCGGGATCCGGAACAGCCCACTCACTCACCAAGGAGCCACGGATGCCCGATCCCGGGCCTTCCCCTCTGCAGTCGAGCCTGCCTGCCGCTGCGACCCGCTTCGGAACCCACATCCTCGCCAACGCCCGGGGCTCCGGCCTGGAACCTGCCGCCGGTGCCCGGTCCGCCCTGCCGTCCCCGCCCGCCCGGGCCTTCGTCCCGGCCCCCGCCGCCGGGGCGGTGCCCGTGGAGGCGCCCGCACCCGGCCCCGTACCTGACGACCCGGGTGGTGGCCGAGCCGCTCAGCAGGTACGGGCAGGCGTCGCCGCGGTGGGGCGACCGGGCCCCGTCCTGGACCGGATCCTGCGCGGCCCCAGCGGTCTGGGCACGGCGAGCCTGCACCCGACCCGGCGGGAGGAGCCCGGGGCGTCCGAGGCGCCGGTGGCGGGCCGTCCGATCCCGGGCCTCTACCACCACCCGGTGCCGGAGCCCGACCCGGCGCGGGTGGAGGAGGTCAGCCGGAGGATCAAGGCCTGGGCCATGGACGAGGTCCAGCTGTACCCCGACGAATGGGAGGACCAGTTCGACGGCTTCTCCGTCGGACGCTACATGGTCGGCTGCCACCCGGACGCTCCGACCGTCGACCACCTGATGGTCGCCACCCGCTTGATGGTCGCCGAGAACGCGGTCGACGACTGCTACTGCGAGGACCACGGCGGGTCACCCATCGGTCTCGGCGGACGCCTTCTGCTGGCGCACACCGCGCTCGACCCGCTCCAGACGACGAAGGAGTACCAGCCGCAGTGGGCGCAGTCGCTCCACGCGGACGCTCCCCGGCGCGCCTACCGCTCCGCGATGGAGTACTTCGTCCAACGGTCCACCCCCTCCCAGGCCGACCGGTTCCGGCACGACATGGCCCGTCTGCACCTGGGGTACCTGGCCGAGGCGGCCTGGGCCCAGACGGATCACGTACCCGAGGTGTGGGAGTACCTGGCGATGCGCCAGTTCAACAACTTCCGCCCCTGTCCCACCATCACCGACACCGTCGGCGGCTACGAACTGCCGGCGGACCTGCATGCCCAGCCCGCCATGCAGCGGGTCCTCGCGCTCGCCGGGAACGCCACGACGATCGTCAACGACCTCTACTCGTACACCAAGGAACTCGCCGGCCCAGGCCGGCACCTGAACCTGCCCGTGGTGATCGCCGAACGTGAGGGCGTCTCCGACCAGGAGGCCTACCTCAAGGCGGTCGAGGTCCACAACGACCTCATGCGCGACTTCGAGGCCGAAGCCGCCGCCCTGGCCGCCGCCTGCCCCGCCCCGAGCGTGCTCCGCTTCCTGCGGGGAGTGGCCGTGTGGGTCGACGGCAACCACCACTGGCACCGGACCAATACCTACCGCTACAGCCTGCCCGACTTCTGGTAAGGACGGACTTATCCGTGACTAGCACCGATCTCACCACCGCCGACGGCACCTCCGCCGGCACTTCCCTGTTCATCCCGACGCCGGCGACGCCCTACCAGGGGGACATCGCCCGGTACTGGGACCACGAGGCCAGGCCCGTGAACCTGCGTCTCGGCGACGTGGACGGCCTTTACCACCACCACTACGGCATCGGCGACGTCGACCACGCCGCCCTCGGCGACACCGAGGACAGCGCGTACGAGAAGAAGCTGATCGCCGAGCTCCACCGCCTGGAGTCGGCGCAGGCCGAACTGCTCCTGGACCACCTCGGCGCCGTCGGGCGCGACGACACCCTCGTGGACGCCGGCTGCGGCCGCGGCGGCTCGATGGTCATGGCCCACCAGCGCTTCGGATGCAAGGTCGAGGGCGTCACGCTGTCGGCCAAGCAGGCCGACTTCGCCAACCGGCGCGCCCGCGAGCTCGGCATCGACGACCACGTCCGCGCCCGCGTCTGCAACATGCTCAGCACGCCCTTCGAGACCGGGCGGGCCGCGGCCTCGTGGAACAACGAGTCGAGCATGTACGTCGACCTGCACGACCTCTTCGCCGAGCACTCCCGCGTCCTCGCGGTCGGCGGCCGTTACGTGACCATCACGGGTTGCTGGAACCCGCGTTACGGCCAGCCCTCGAAGTGGGTCTCCCAGATCAACGCGCACTTCGAGTGCAACATCCACTCCCGCCGGGAGTACCTGCGCGCGATGGCCGACAACCGTCTCGTACCGCAGGCCGTCATCGACCTGACCTCCGCGACGCTGCCCTACTGGGAGCTGCGGGCCACGTCTCCGCTGGTCACCGGTATCGAGGAGGCGTTCATCAACTCCTACCGGGACGGCTCCTTCCAGTACCTCCTGATCGCGGCCGACCGGGTCTGAGACCGAACGGGCGAGGTCCGTCACCCGCTGAACCCGGCCGCCCGGGTTCAGCGGGTCCCTCGCCGTCGACGCAGGTCAGTACCCGATGGCCTCGCGGAGCAACAGCACGGTGCCGCGTCCCGGGCGGGGCTCCGCGTTGAGGACGAGCAGGCGGTTGACGGCGCCGGGCACCCCGTACACCGCCTGCGCGCGGGCGCTCTCCAGCGGGAGGGCGTGCTCCTCGACGCGGCGCAGCGCCGTGGCCAGGTCGGGCACCACCTTCTGCGCGCCGACGATCCAGATCGCGTGGGCCGCGCCGCCCGCGTTGGCGGGCAGTTGGCTGCCGCTGCCCGAGGCGAGGACGAGCGAGCCGGTCTCGGTGACCGCGGCGACGCTGTTGACGACGAATTCGGGGGCGGCGACCAGCCTGCGGATCTCGTCGGCGCCGGTGGCCCGGTCGACGGCCAGGACGCGCGGCCTGATCGCGTCGTACCGGCCGCCGGCGTTGATGTCCTCGTCGATGCCGGAGAGCCGGAGGGTCTCGCTGGCCCCGGTGAGCACGCCGGCGCCCTCGGGGATCAGCTCCCGGACGCGGGCGCGCGCGGCCGCGGCGTCGTCGAGGATCTCGGCGGCGAAGCCGCCCGCCCGCAGCGCGGCGGCGACCCGCTCCAGGCGTTCGGCCGGTGCCGGGTCGGTGAAGGCCGCTGCCGGGGCGGCCGTGACGTCCGCCGGGGTGGTCCCGGACCCCTGCGCGGGGTGCGGGGCCGAGCCCGCCAGCGGCGAGGTGTCGAGGTACCTGATCTCGTACACCCGCTCGGCGAACCGCCAGCCCTCCGCGGTGCGCCGGTAGCGGTCGTGGTAGACGGCGTAGTTCAGGCCCTGGTACCCGTCCAGGGTGCGCGCGAGTTCCTGGACGTAGGCGCGGCCGGTCGCGGTGTCGCCGTCGAGCAGGATCGTGCCGGGGTGGGTCGTTTGCACGAAGAAGTCCCACCGGTTCTGCAGCCGCTCGCTCCCGGCGAGGATCTCCTCGCGCCCCACCAGCTCGGCGGGGACGTCGGGCATCCGCAGGGCGCCGTCCGGGGTGAACAGCGACGCGAGGCGGGGCCGGTCGCGCATCATCGCCGCATCGGTGAACTCGCCGCGCAGCGCCTCGATCTCGACGCGGTCCGCGACGGCCCGGAAGTCGTTCATCACAGTCACCTCGGTGGGTCTCGTTGTCCTCGTGACGACTAGGACAACGCAGCCCGGCGGAATGTGAGGCGGCGCCGCGGCCTCACATTCCGACCCGCTGTCCGGTCGTAACGGGGAGAGGAACAGGCAGCGAGCGAGGGAGATGGCCGGACCATGACCACCAGAGCCGAGTCGGGCGACGATCGGATCGATCCGGGCGACGAACCGATCGATCCGGGCCTCGGCGCGATCATGAGCGAGCGGCGCAGGCTGATCAACCTCGGCTACCGACTCCTCGGGTCGCTCGCCGACGCCGAGGACGTCGTGCAGGAGACGTACGCCCGCTGGTACGCCATGTCCGCGCGGGAGCAGCAGGCCATCGAGTCGCCCGGCGCCTGGCTGGTGACGGTCGCCGGCCGCATCTGCCTGAACCTGCTCGGCTCGGCGCGGGCCAGGCGGGAGACGTACGTGGGCGACTGGATCCCGGAGCCGCTGCCCGAACCCACGGAGTGGATCACCGGACGCTCCGGCGCCGACCCGGCCGACCCGGCCGACCGGGTCACCCTCGACGAGTCGGTGACGATGGCCTTCCTGGTCGTCCTCGACTCGATGACCCCGGCCGAGCGCGTCGCGTTCGTCCTGCACGACGTCTTCCGCTACCCCTTCGGCGAGGTCGCCGCGATCGTCGGCCGCACCCCGGCGGCCTGCCGCCAACTGGCCTCCTCCGCCCGCCGTCGGATCCGCACCGCGCAGACCCCGGCGGGCCCGAGCACCGGGCAGGCCGGCATCGTCCGGCGGTTCAAGGCCGCGTGGGAGGCCAGGGACATCGAAGCCCTGGTCGGCCTGCTCGACCCCGACGCCGTCGCGACCGCCGACGGCGGCGGGCTGGCCGTCACCCACCTGCACCCGATCGTGGGCGGTGAGCGGATCGCCGGTGCCTACGCCGAGATCGCCCGGGTGGCGGGTGACCGCACGACGTTCCTGGAATGCACGGTCAACGGCCTGCCCGGCCTGGTGGCGCAGCAGGGCGGCGACGTCGCGACCGTGTTCGCGTTCGAGGTCGCCGGCGACCGGATCCGACGGATCTGGGCGGTGCGCAACCCCGAGAAGCTCCGCCCCTGGCGGACCGGTTGAGGCAGGATCCGCACCGGGCCCGGATCGGGGCGACGGGACCGTACTTCCGCAGAAGGGACTGACAGCCGTGTCCGAGCGCCTGCAGCGCAATCAGCTGGTGATCGACGAGTTCCGGTCCGCCGGCGGACTGGTCGGCGGCGACTTCGAGGGGGTGCCGCTACTGCTGCTGACCACCGTCGGTGCCCGCAGCGGGCAGCCGCGAACGATGCCCGTGACCTACCTGCGGGACGGCGGGCGACTCGTGGTCTTCGCCGCCAACGGCGGCCGGGAGAACCACCCCGGCTGGTACCACAACCTGCTGGCCGACCCGGCCGCCGGCGTCGAGGTGGGCACCGAGGCGTACGAGGTGACGGCCGCCGAGGTGGAGGGCGCCGAGCGCGAGCTGCTCTGGGCCCGGCAGTTGGAGCACACGCCCTACTTCGCCGGGTTCCAGGAGCGGGCCGGGCGCCGCATCCCCGTCGTCGCGCTGACGCCGGGCTCGGCGCGACCGGGTGCTCCGCGGGGCTGACGCGCCCCACCGGTCGGTGCGACGGCACCGCGGCGGCCCGTTCCCGGTACCGGCGAGGACGGGCCCGGCACGACGGCCGGCCCGGGGGCGAACCCCCGGGCCGGCCTACCTGTCCTTCATCGGCCGGTGCCACCCCGGCCCGCTCCGCCTCGGCGGAACGTCACGCTCGGTCAGTACCGCGGGTTCACCCGGTAGATCGGGCGGTCCGGCACCCAGAAGTGGCTGGACCTCCAGATGCCGAAGACGAACTTCACCCCGTGGCTGCCCCGCTTGTTGGCGGCCTTGATGAACTGCTTGCCGATCTTCTTCATCAGGTAGGACAGTGCCCACAGGACGTATCCGGCGGCCCGGGCGGCGATGTGCGGCAGGCGCCGCAGGATCTTCGAGATGCCCTGGCTGATCTTGCCGGACACGTACAGGAGGACACCGATGGTGTTGCCCTCGGAGCGGCTGAAGTAGGCGGTCCACTTCTTCCGCCAGGACATCCCGGTCAGGTCGTCCATGGTGATCGGGTCGACCGGGTAGCCGTAGGCGTTCGGCGAGCCCTCCAGGACCGGGTCCGGCTGGAGGAAGCGGCCGGTGGTCGCGTCGTACAGGCGCACGCCCATCAGGGTGAGGTCGGAGAGGCCGTCGGCCTCGCGCTGCGCCCCGCCGAGCCAGCCGTAGTCGGTCGAGCCGGTGGCGTCGACGACGTTGCCGTACTCGTCGTAGTGGTAGACGGCGAGGTCCTCGCTGCCGTCCGGGGACATCTGGACGGACACGTCGCCGTGCAGGTTGGTCAGCAGCAGGATCGCGCCGCCGTCGGTGCCGGTGGCGGCCGCGAGCTGGCCGGTCAGGTCCTGGACGTCGCGGGTGAGCATGCCGGCCGCGTCCTTCGACCAGGCGGGGCTGTCCTCGCCGGCGTCGAAGTGGTTGGTCGACAGGCCGGTGATCGCCCAGGTCCCGTCCGTCCCCTTGGTCTCCGTGGTGGTGACCGCGAGTCGGCCGGAGGCGTCCAGGTCCCAGGTCTTGCGGGTGTCGCCGAGGCTCTCGCCGCGGACCAGGTCGTTGACGTAGTAGCTCAGCTGGGTGCCCTTGGGCAGGGTGGTGGTGCGGCCGTAGGCGTCGTACGCGTAGCCGGCGTCGGTGAGGCGGTCGGCGGTGTCGTAGCCGTGGTTCTCGGACCTGGTGACGGCGTCGGCGGTGGCCGGGTCGCAGTCGTCGGTCACGGTGGTGCGGTTGGTCCGGTTGCTGCTCTTGTCGAAGGCGTAGGACCGGGCGGCGCAGCCGAGGCCGGTGTCGGCGGCGGCCTTGGTGAGGCGGCCGGTGGCGTCGTAGGTGTAGGCGGTGCCGGTGGTGTTGCCGTCGGCCTGGGTGCGGCCGGCCTGTTGGCCGTGGACGGTGAAGTCCGCGGTGTCGGCGAGCAGCACGGTGCCCGACTGGGTGGTGTAGGTCTTGCCGGTCTGGTTGCCCCGGCTGTCGTAGGTGTTGGTCAGGGTGTTGCCGCCCGGCATGGTCTGGGTGACCAGCCGGCCCTCGACGTCGTAGCCGGCGGTGAAGGTGCCCGCGACCGAGTCGGTGAGCGAGGTGGGCAGTCCGCGCGGGTCCTTGGCGGTGTCGTAGCCGTAGCTGGTGCTGGAGGGCACCGAGTCCGACTTCTTCACCACCCGGTCGAGCTTGTCGTACTCGGTGGTGGCGATGTTGCCGGCGCCGTCGTCGTAGGAGACCAGGCGGCCGAGCCTGTCGTAGCCCTGCTTGATGGTGGCCTTGCCGTTGGCGAGGGTGGCGAGCTCGCCCGTCGCCGGGTCGTAGCCGAACGTGGTGTCGGGGACCGCGGTGCCGGTGCCGCCGGTGATCGCGACCTTCAGCGGACGCCCGGCGGCGTCGTAGCCGCGGGTGGTGGTGCGGGTGACGCCGTTGGCGACCTCGGTGACCACCGAGACGTTGCCCCAGCGGTCGTACTGGAAGGTCCTGGTCGGGGTCTGCGACGGGTTGCTCCCGCCGCCGGTGACCGCGGCGGCCGGGCCGGTGGAGCAGACCAGGTCGGCCCACTCGGGGTGGCCGGCGCAGGCGCCGGTGCCGGCGGCGCCGTAGTACGCGGTCACCGTGGTGGCCGCGTCGGAGCCGGTGGAGTTGGGTCGGCTCTGGCTGGTCACCCGGCCGCTGGTGTCGTACCCGGTGCCGGTGGTGATCCTCAGGCCGGCCGGGTCCTGCACGGACTGGGTGGGCAGGCCCTGGGCCCAGTCGTACGCGGTGGCGGTGGTGCGGGTGTCGGCGTCGGTGGCGTAGCCGTCGATCCGGGCGCCGGTGGTCACCGAGGTGGCGCGGTCGCTGACCGAGGCGCCCGCCGGGCGGCCCTCGTCGTAGGCGGTCACGGTGGCGGCGCGGGCCGGGACCTCGGCGCCGGCGGCGAGCGCCGGGCTGCTGCCGGAGGCGGCCAGGTCGTGCTCCAGGGTGACCAGCTGCAGCGGGTCGTAGCTCTCGACCAGGCGCTTGCCGTCGGCCGAGTACACCGAGGCCGAGGAGAGCACCTGGGCGCGGTCGGCCGTGGAGCGGCCGGCGATGCCGAGGGCGCGCAGCTTGGCGAGGTCGGTGCCGGTGGTGGCCAGGGCGAGGACGCGGTTCTCCGCGGAGAGCGTGCGGACCTGGCTGCCGAAGGCGTTGTACTCGGTGGTGGTGATGCCGCCGCCGGGGGTGGCCGTGTTGACCTCGCGCCCGGAGGCGTTGGTGTAGGTCAGCGAGGCGCGGTTGTAGGCGGCGGTGCCGAGCGCCTTGCCGTCGTGGCCCGCGGGGACGGCGTCGGGTGGCAGGACGGCGGTGGCGTCGGTCGGGGCGTCGCTCTGACCCCAGGCGGCGACGTCGGTCGGGCCCAGCGGGTAGGGCGCGTTGTTGCCGCTCAGCGGGACGTCGTAGACCACCGAGGTGGTGGCGGTGCCGTCGGTGACGTCCGAGCTGCCCTGCTTGAGGGTGGGGCGGGAGGCGGCGAGCAGCATGCCGTCGCCCGCGGTGGCGGCGTTGCCGGCCTTGCCGTACTCCAGGGTCCACGGCAGCTCGCCGGGCTCGGCCGCGGTGGTGACCCGCCCGGCCGAGTCGTAGCCGTAGGTGGTCTTCAGTGCGGGGCTGATCCGCGGGTCCCAGACCTCGCGCAGCCGTCCCTGGTCGTCGTAGGCGTACTGCGAGACGACGACGGGGGTGGCCGCGGAGGCGCCCGGGTCGGTGGACCAGAGCCGGATCTGCTTCACCTGGCCGGTGAAGTCCCCGGTGGCGGAGGAGGTGGCGGTGGTGGCGCCGGCGTAGACGTACTCCAGCACCCGGCAGCCGACCGTGGACGGTACGGCGGCGCAGTTGGCGGAGGCGGTCGCCGAGGTCGCCGCGACCACGTACTTCGGGCGGGCCAGGGTCTTGCCGCCGGCCACGACCTTCTCCGAGACCACCGAGGTGGTGGAGTTGTCGCTGGGCAGCGAGGAGCCGGCTGCCTGCCAGGTGGTGGCGGCCGGGTCGACCTTGGTGAAGGTGACCGTGGTGCCGGCGGTGTCCTTCAGGGTGAAGGCCCCGGTGAGCGCCCCGGTCAGGGTGAGGTCCTCGGCGCCGGGCTCGGGCTTCCAGCCGCCGGCGCCGGTGGCGGTGAAGCCGACCTCGGAGCCGTCCGCGGAGACCAGCGAGAGGGAGGTCGCCGAGGTCTGGCGGACGTAGGTGTAGTCGGCGTCGGTGATCTCGGCGCTGGTGCCGGAGCTCCACTGCGGGCCGAAGATCGCCGCCTGGCCCTCCTGGGCCGAGCCGTTGACGGGCCGGCGGGAGGAGAAGGAACGCTCGGCGCTGAGGCCGAAGCCCTCGGCGTCGGTGGCCGACAGGGTGAGGTCACCGGTGAGGGTGTTCACCTCGCCGGGGCCGACCGGCGTCTGGGGGGCGTCGCCCGCGTTGCGGTCCACCGTGACGGTGTTCGGCTCGGTGGCGTCGGTGGCGGCGCCGTCGGTGAAGACCGCGCGGACGTCGACCGGGCCGTTCTCGGCCAGGGTGTCGGTGATGTTCCAGTTCAGCGGTGCCGGCTTGCCGGCGGTGGCGGCGAACGGCCAGCCGGCCACCGACTTGCCGTCGGTGGTGGTGACGTTGGCGACCGGGACGTCCTTCCAGGCGTCCGTCTCGCCGCGGCGGTACTGGTAGCGCACGCCGGTGTACGTGCTGTTGCCCTCGGCCTGCAGCGAGGTGCGGCGGGCCGGGCGCTCACCCGCGCCGGGCGCCACCAGCGCGGAACCCCTGCCCGCGTAGAAGGTGTACGTCTTGTCGGCGGAGGTGTTGCCCGCCGCGTCGCGGGTGTGCGCGGTCACCGTGTGCGCGCCCGCCTTGAAGGTGAGGGCCGCCGTCACCGCCGCGCCGGTGGTCGCCGCGGTCACCCAGGCGCCGCCGTCCAGCCGGTACTGCACGTCCTTCACGTCGGAGGACGGCGGGGTGAAGGTGAAGGTGCCGGTGTACGAGCCGCCCGCGTCCGGGGTGCCCGACCACTGGCCGGCCGGGAAGTCGCCGGAGGACACGGTGGTGGCGCCCGGCGCGGTGGTGTCCACGGTGAGGGTGCGGAACGCCGACCACGCGCTGTTGGCGGTGCCGTCCCAGGAGCGCGAGCGCCACTTGTAGGCGCCGGGGGCCAGCGCGGTCGCGGGGGACCAGGTGGCGGTCGACCCGGAGGCGGCGTAGGCGGAGTGGCCGGACTGCAGGGCCGCGGTGCCGTTGGCCGCCCAGACCTCGAAGTCCAGCAGCACGTTGCCGCCGTCGGGGTCGGTCGCCTTGGCGGACAGCGCCGGGGTGGCGTCCCCGGTGAGGGCGCCGTTGGCCGGGGTCAGCAGGGTGGAGACGGCCGGCGGGGTGTTGTACGTCACCGACAGGTAGGGCGTGTTGGAGGACGCGTTGCCGGAGTTGAACTTCTTCCAGCCGTACGGGTCGCTCTCGTCGGTGGCACGGATGCCCAGCGTGTTGGCGCCCTTGCCGTTGCCGGCCCAGGCCTGCACGAGGGAGGTGATGTCGGTGTTCACCCAGCCGTCGTTGCAGGAGCTGGAGTAGCCCTTGGTCGCGGTGGTGGTCGCCCACTTGCGGTTCCAGGTGGGCTGCGCCGTCCAGCGGGTGGCGGTGGAGGCCGAGTTGGTGTCCCAGACCTCCCAGCTCTTCGCGGTGCAGGACCAGGAGTGGAAGTTCCACAGGTTGAGCTTGCCGCTGGTGATCTGCTTGCCGCTGATCTGCGCCATCGGGAACTGCAGGAACGAGCGGGCCACCTGGCCGGAGCCGTTGTTGCCGAGCTTCAGCTCGGTCTGCGCCGAGACGTCGGTGGCGTAGCCCTGCTGGACGAAGGTGTCGAAGCCGACGCCGATGTTGACCGCCGGGTCGACGGTCACCGGGTACTTGGTCCGCGGGTCGTTCAGGAAGGCCGCGTCGGGGGTGAGGGTGAGGTCGATGTCGTCGCCGCGCTGCGCCACCTTCAGGCCGACGGGCGCGGTGCGGGTGTGGTCGCCGGAGCGCTCGTCGACCTGGGCGTCCCACATCACGGGGGCGGGCAGCCGGCCGGCCTCCTGGCCGTTCTTCGGGTCGACGAACGACACCGAGCCGTCGGCGTTCTGCCGGGCCTGCAGGCCGGCCGCGTTGAGGGTGAGCGTGACGGTGCCGTTGGCGGCGACCGCCGACCGGTCCTTGAGCTCCAGGAACTGCTCGAAGCCCGTCCGGGTGGACTCGATGACCAGGTCCGTGGCGGTCAACGCGTCCGCGTAGCGGGCCCGGTGGCCGTCGATGCTCGGGGCGGGCAGCGCGCCGCGCCAGGACAGGGACATCGCGGTGCCCGCGCCGTTGTCCAGCGAGACCAGCGGCACCGCCGGGGCCTGCTGGTCCCCGGCCGGGGCGCCGGAGGCCTTGAAGCGGGAGACGGCGGCGGCCGGGGTGGCCCCGGCGAGGGTGAGGCCCAGCGGGTGGCCCTTGGCCTTGACGCCGCCGTCCGGCTGCCGGGCGAGGTCGACGTCGATCGGCTGGAACCGGCCGGCCCCGTCCTTGTAGCGGATCGGGCCGGAGGCCATGTCGAGGGTGGTGGTGCCGTCCGGGTTGATCCAGGTGATGCTGGACTCGGTCCGCTCGCCCACCACCTCGATCCGGCGGTTCTGCAACCGGGCCTTGAGGTGAGCGGTGGCGATGTCCTCGGCCTCGGCCGGGCCGAGCGCCTTGGCCGCCGGTGCGGCGGGGGACTGCGGGGTGACGGCGACGGCCTGGCCGGTCGCCATGATGACGGCCGCCGACTCGGCGGCGATCACGATGGACAAGGCGATGGCGGTGCGACGCAGCAGTGCTCCGTGCCGGCGTCGGGGGGTGGGTGGTGGTACGTCCCCGGAGCGGTGTCCGGGACCGTGCTGGCGTGCCATGGGGCTCCTTGTTGTGTCTATGACAGGGTTGGGTCGGTAAAGGTCCGTTACGAACCGGCCAAATTCAGCGCCGGCGAGGATCGGTGGAAAGCGGGACGTGCGGCAGGAAAACGCCTGCGGGGCGGGAGGGACGGCCGTGGTCGGGCGGGCCTACGGCGAAGCGGGGGCGAAGGGCCCGACGGCCCCTTCGGCGAGTGCCCGGTCGAGCAGGGCCCTCGCCCGCCGTTCCGCCTCGGAGCGGTCGGGGGCCCGGACGAAGAGGATCAGTCCCAGCCCGCGCGGCCCGCTCCTGGCGCGGATGTGCTCCAGGCCGTCCGCCGGCCCGGCGCACCCCCACACGGCGTCCTGGACGGCGCCGGCCACGTCCTCGTCGGGTGGCCCGGCCGGGTCGGCCGGCGAGGCCCCAGGAGGAGCCGGACGGAGTGTCAGGTGTACGGCGAACACGGCGAGTTCAGGTCCAGTCGTCCCAGCCGATCCCCAAGGTGCCCGTACCGAGGAGGGCGGTCCCAGCTGGTGCGGAACCCCGATCCGTCGCGGCTGCGCGCAGGTTGTCCCAGCCGATGCGCGGGCCGGTCGGGTCCGCCGGGTCGGTCGGGGTGGCGGTGGCAGCCGTGCCGGGTGAGGCGGGGGAGAGGGCGAGTGCCGGGGTGGCGGCGGTCGCGAGCGTGAGCGCCAGGGCGGTGGCGGCGAGCAGCCGGGCGGGCGTGGGCATGGTGGTTCCCGTTTCTGTCGGGGCGTCGGGCACAGGTGTCGGGCGGAGGCTTCGGCGGGCGTCGGAGCGGGTGCCGCGGGGGCGGACCCCGGGGTGTGCGCGCCGTCGGGGCGCACCCGGAATCCTCCCGGCGCCCGCCCCGCGGGGGGAGGGTCGGCGCCCGGCAGTAAGCGGACAGGCAGCATGCTGCAACCCCGCCGGGTGCGCCGGAGCCGCCCCCCGGTTCCTTGACCGGATCATGCCTTGTTCGGTGGTGGCACCGGCTGACAAGATCGTCCGGGCTGGGCCGACCGGACATCAACCCGTCGCGATCAGGGGTCTAGAAGTGCTGGAGCTGCTGGGTCTGGACACGACCGCCGAGGCCGTCTACCGCGAGATGCTGGCCGACCCCGAGGGCGGGGTCGCCGAACTCTGCGAGCGGCTCGGGCTCCCCGAGCCCGAGATCCGTGCGGCCCTGGACCGCCTCGCCGACCTCGCCCTGCTGCGTGACTCGCGCGAACGCCCCGGCGCCCTGCGGCCGGTCAGCCCCGAGCGCGGCCTGGAGCTGCTGCTCCGCCGGCAGGAGGAGGAACTCGTCCGCCGCCAGCAGGAGTTGGAGGTCAGCCGAGCCGCCGTGGCGCGCGCCGTCGCCGAGTACGCCGTGCTGCGGCCGAACACGGTGGTGGACGGCGGCGAGCGGCTGGTGGGCCTCGACGCGATCCAGGCGAAGCTGGAGGTCCTCACCGGCGAACTCGCCGGCGAGTGCCTGGCCGTCATGCCGGGCGGTGCCCAGTCCGCGGACAGCCTGGCGGCCTCCCGGCCGCTGGACGAGGACGCGCTGCGGCGCGGGGTAAGCCTTCTGACGATCTACCAGGACAGCGTGCGCAACGACCCGGAGACGCTCTCCTACGCGCAGTGGATGACCGGCCTCGGCGGCCGGGTGCGGACCGCGCCCGTGCTGCCGCCGCGGATGCTGGTCTTCGACCGGCGCACCGCGGTGGTGCCGATCGACCCGCAGAACACCAGGCTCGGCGCGCTCTGTACCGACGAGCCCGGGATCGTCGCCTCGCTGGTCGCGCTCTTCGAGCAGACCTGGGAGAGCGCTGTCCCCCTCGGCGCCGACCGCCTCGAAGACACCCGGACGGGCCTGAGCGCCGGGGAGCGCGAGCTGCTGCGGCTGCTCTCCACCGGGCTCACCGACGAGATGGCGGGTCGGCGACTGGGGGTCTCGGTGCGTACGGTGCGGCGTCAGATGGCCGCCCTGATGGAGCGGCTGGATGCGGCGAGCCGGTTCGAGGCGGGCCTGAAGGCGGCCCAGCGGGGTTGGCTCTAGGCCCCAGGGGCAGCCTGGGACCGGGACCGGAGCAGGGAGCGGGAGCGGGACCGGAGCCGGCAGCGGGAACGGATCCGGGACCGGGGTCGAGCCGCGTCCGGTCGGGCCGGGGAGCGGCGCCCGATCGCGCCCGTGCCCGGCGGCGGCGGACCCGTGACCGCCTCTGCGCGGCGTCCGCAGCCTCCGCCCTCGCCGCCCGCCTCTCCCCGCCGTGCGCGCTACATCATGTCGCCCGGGGTGAGCCCGGGCAGCAGCCAGCTCTGGAACGGTGCCAGCACGGCGAGCACGAGGAACGCCACCCCGGCGACCCGGGCCAGCAGCGGACCGCGCCGCCACAGCTTCTCCAGGAAGACCACCACTGCGATCCCCGCCATCGCCGCCACGTTCATCACGCCGAGCGGCACCAGCACCACCATCAGCGCCCAGCAGCAGCCCAGGCAGTACCCGCCGTGGTGCAGCCCGACCCGCAGGTCCCGCAGCGGCGGCCGGTAGCCCGCGTAGTGCATCAGCTGCGCCATCGGGCTGCGGCAGTGTCGCAGGCAGACGTACTTCAGCGGGCCCAGCTGGTACAGCCCGGCCAGGGCGAACGCCGCCGCGCCGATCCACCTCCCGGCGTCCGGATCGCGCTCGACCAGGTGGCCGGTGAGCGCGAGGCCGCCGTACGCGAGCAGCCCGAAGGCCGTCCACACCAGCAGATAGCCGCCGAGGAACTCGGTCGTGCGGACCGCCCGCTCGCCGCCGCTCGACTGCCGGCCGATGCTGCGGGCCCAGGTCACCGCCACCGGAGCCACCGAGGGCAGCATCATCGCGGCCATCATCGCCAGCCACAGCACCAGGAACAGCGGCAGCGCCATCCCCATCGTGCCGGGCTCGATCCCCATGCCCCTGGCCTGCCCGACCGTGAACAGCCAGGCCAGGGCCGCGATCACCATGATCAGGCCCCAGGCGAGGGCCAGATCCCTCGCGGGCATCAGCACCCCGGTGCGCAGCGGCTGCTTCTCCACGGTGACGGTACGCATGGTGCTCTCCTGCCTGGTCCTTCCAGGACAGCACACGTGCGCCATCGGCAAAACCCGGTCACGATCGCGCGGGGCGGCACAGGGGCCAGCGCCGCTCGTGGGCGGCGAGTCCTCCGGGACGGAGGAGTCACCGGGCCGGGCGGTTCCAACCCGCACAGGTCACCGGGGCCGAGCACGGCGGTGAACGCCGAGCTCGGCGTGATCCTGGCCCTGTCGTTGCCCCGGCCACGGCCCCGGCCACGGGCGGCGGGCCGCGCAGGGGTGCCGGGTCCGGCCGAATCGGCGCATGCTGGAGGAGAGGCCGCTCCGCCGACGTGGCCCGCGTGCCTTCGTGCGGGCAGCCCCGTCACTCCTGTGGAACCGTGCGACAGCGGGGGGTGAGGAGGTCGGCGAGATGACCGACACAACCACCAGCCCGGCCTGGCATCTGGTCGGCGACTGGTTCGACACCTGCAAGTGCGCCATTCCCTGCCCCTGTACCTTCGCCCAACCCCCGACCGAGGGTGACTGCGAGGGCGTGCTCGTCTGGCACATCCGCGAGGGCCGATTCGGGGACGTCCCGCTCGACGGGTTGAACTTCGTGATGCTCGGGTCCTTCACTGGCAACATCTGGGCGGGTGCCGCCACGGACTCGCGTGCCGCCTTCTTCATCGACGAGCGCGCCGACGACCAGCAGCGCGGCGCCCTCGGCACGATCTTCAGCGGCCAGGCGGGCGGGTGGCCGAAGAAGTTCGGTGAGCTCGCAACGACCGAGGTGCTCGGCATGGACGTCGCCCCCATCACCGTCGAGATCGGTGACGACCTCCGGGCGTGGAGCGTCGAGATCCCCGGCCGGGTCACCGCCCGCGCCGAAGCCCTCACCGGTCCCACCGCCCCCGAGGGCGGACGCGTGCAGCTCCACAACGCCCCCGGCGCCGAGGTCGGACCGGGCCGGATCGCCACCTGGGGCCGCGCCACCACCGACCACGCCGACGCCTTCGGCTTCAGCTGGAACCGCAGCGGCAAGTCCAGCAAGCATTTCCCGTTCGACTGGAGCGGCCCCGACTGACCACCGCGTGGACCGGCGTCGGGCCGGCACCGTCCGCGGACGCGGCGGGGCGTTGATCGCAACGGCCTCCCTCTGGGAGGATGTCGTCCATGACGAACCGACGAAAGGCCCATGGCGCGTAGAGCGCCGGGGCAGGTGCGCGCCAGGCTGTCGCGCAGGGTCCGCCCGGAGCAGGGCAGGACGATCGTTCCCGGGGTCTCGGCGCGCACGCAGCGCGGGATCGCCGCGTTCGAGGACTCGCAGTTGTGGCCCGGAGCCGTCGCCGACGCGATGGCGCGATGGGTCGGCACCGCGCGCGGGCCGGCCCGTGGGCCGGCGGCTCCGCAGGCCCGTGGCTGCGGGGTCGAGGCGTGCTGTCCCACGGAGGCGCATCCACGGGAGCTGCTGGAGCGGGCCCTGGGCGGGCTCCCTTCCGGCGCGGCGCGGGAGCTCCGGCGGCGGGTGGATCCGCTCGACGAGCGCTACCTCTCCCGCACGGTCGTGGACTCCTACGCGGATCCGTCCTGGCCGTGGTGGCTGCGGAGATGCTGAACCCCGTACCGGGAGATGCCCCGTAGGCGCCCCTCCGCCGTCCGGCCGGCGTCCGGATCCTGCCTGCGCTGCGGCACCGGGCGGGACTACTGCGAACGGTTCGACGCGGCACTGTGCGCGGTGTGCGACCAGTGGCTCGAAGGCGTCTGCCCCGACCCGGACTGCACCTACTGCCGAGCACGGCCCGAACGGCCGAGCCTGGCCCGGGAGTACGCCCCTGATGAAGCGGTGCTGCGGCGGGCGGCCAGGCTGGCCGCCCGCCGATCGCTCCGGTCCAGGCCGAGGGGTCCGGTCACCTGACGGGTGACCGGACCCCTCGGGACGCCTTCCGGTGAGTGGATCCCGAAGGCCCCCGGGTCACCGGTCGCCGCAGCCGGTCACCCGGTCATCCGGTCACCCGGTCGCCCTGGCGGCCTGGACGATCAGGTTCTCGACCTGGCCGGGGTGGGAGAGCATGACCAGGTGGGACGCGTCCTCGACCACGACGGTGCGGGCGCCGGCCCGCTCCGCCATGAACTTCTCGGTCGCGGCGGGGATCGCCTGGTCGGCTCCGGCGACCAGGTACCAGGACGGGATCGTCCTCCAGGCCGGGACGCCGCTCGGTGCCTGGAGGGCGGCCAGATCCACCGGGCGCTGTTCGGCCGCCAGCAACTCCGTGTCGGCGGCCCGCAGGTCGGCCGCCATGACGGCGCGGAACTGCGCCGGGTCGACGTAGCCGTCCGCACCCCCGCCTCCGGCGACCGCGTAGGGCCGGACGACGAGCGCCGCGCCGAGCCGGCTGCCGGGGTTCAGGCCGGTCAGTGCCAGACCGCTCTCGCCCTCGGCGGGGGCGAAGGCCGCGACGTAGACCAGGGCCTTGACGTTCTCGTGCCCGACGGCTGCGTTGGTGATGACCTCACCGCCGTATGAGTGGCCCACCAGGACCACCGGCCCGGGGACGGCGGCCAGCAGGCTGGAGACGTAGGCCGAGTCGGAGTCCAGCCCCCGCAGCGGGTTCGCCGCGGCGATGACCGGGTAGCCGTCGTGCCGCAGCCGGGCGATGACCGGGCTCCAGCCGGAGGAGTCGGCGAAGGCGCCGTGGACCAGGACCACGGTGGGCTTGGCCGAGTGCCGGTCCGCCGCCGCGACGGCCGCCGGCGAGGCCTGGGCCGAGGCCGACGAGACCACCGGGACGGCTACGGCGGCGACGGCCAGTGCTGCCGGGATCACCACGCGCTTGCGGAACCAGCGGGTGCTGCGTACCGGGGCTGACGGGATGTCGAGCATGTCGGAGCCCTTCTCTTGGTAGGTAGGTCTGCGGGAATCCGGGGCGAACAGGACCGAACGCCCCGGGAGCGGGTCGTGCCGAGGCCGTGCGACGGGGCCCGCGGTGAGGCCCGGAGCGCAGGTGGCGGACGACCCGCCCCGGTCAGGGGGTCGGCGGTGCCGCGGGGAGGGTGTCGTCCGGGCAGGGCTCGATCGGCTTCGATCCGAGGAAGTCGAGCAGGATCCCGGTCAGCTCCGTCGGGCGCTCCTCGTAGATCCAGTGACCGGAGTCGGGGACGACGACGCACGTGACGTTCGTCGCGTACCGGCGGGTCTGGTCGGGCACCACGTGGCCGAGACTGCCCGAGGCGCCGATCGCCAGGACCGGCATGGTGAGCTTCGTCCGCTGGTTGACGGCGTTGTCCTCGACGTCCTGGGGGAAGGCGCGGAACCACTTGAAGCTCGCCGCGAGGTGGGCCGGGTCCTTCAGGGCGCCGGCGAAGACGGCGACGTCCTCGGGGGTGACGGCGCCCTTCCGCACTTCGAGGCTGTCGATGAATCCCCCCACCCACGCCTGTTCGCGGCCGGCCACGACCCCTTCGGGAAGGCCGTTGGCCAGGGAGAAGAAGCCGAAGTTCCAGGCGGCCGGGCCGCTGGCGGTCAGGGACGGGAACGTGTAGAGGCTCTGGTCCGGGATCGGGGCCTCGCTGAGGACGAGCCTCGTCACGTCGCCTGGGTGGGCGGCGGCGTAGGCGTAGGCGACCATCGAGCCGATGTCGTGGCCGACCAGCCGGACGTCCCGGTCGTACCCGATCCGCCCGAGCAGGGTGTGGATGGCGGCGGCCATGGTCTTCTTGTCGTAGCCGCCGGCCGGGGCGTCGCTCCGGCCCGCCCCGGGCAGGCTGGGCGCGATGACGGTGTAGTGCTCGGCGAGCGCCGGGAGGATGCCGTGCCACTCGTACCAGGTCTGCGGGTACCCGTGCAGCAGGACGAGGGTCGGGCCGTGGCCGCCGATCACGTAGTCGATGCCGGCGACCTTGTGCTCGCTGAAACCGGCCGGCACCAGCCGGGCGGCCGACCGGGCGTCGGCCGCCCCGGGCTCGGCCGCGGCGGAGACGGCGGTGGTGCCGAGGCCGAACGCGGCGGCGATCGCCACCGGCACCAGGAACCCCGGGCGGAAGATGGCATGACGGTGCTTCACGTGCTTCACAGGTGCTCCAGATGGCGGGAGGGTGGTACGGCTACAGGGTGCTGACGAGGCCGCCGTCGATGACGAAGTCGGCCCCGGTGATGTTCGCGGCCCGGTCACCGGCCAGGACGAGGACGAGGTCGGCGACCTCCTCGGGGCGGGTGAACCGCCCGGTGACGGCCGCCCCGGCGGCCTGTTCGGCCACGTCGCGGGCCGAGCCGCCGGTGGCGGCGGCGACCGTCGCGGCGACCCCGCCGTCGGCCAGCCAGAGGCCCGTGGCGACCGGGCCCGGGCTGATGGTGTTCACCCGGACGCCCTGCGGGCCCACCTGCTTGGACAGGGACTTGGAGAAGTTCGACAGCGCGGCCTTGGCCGCGCCGTAGTCGATGACGAGCGGGTCGGGCAGGAAGGCGTTGACGGAGCTGACGGTGACGATGCTCCCCGCGCCCCGCTCCAGCAGGTACGGCAGCGCCGCCCGGGTGACGCGCACGGGGGCCAGCAGGTTGACGGCCAGGGTCGCGGCCCAGTCCTCGTCGGTCACCGCGACGAAGCCCTCGACCCTGGGCCGGACGGCTCCCACGTTGTTCACCAGGATGTCCAGGCCGCCGTAAGCGAAGGCCGCCGCGGCGACCAGCTCGGCCGGGCCGCCCGGTGCGGTCAGGTCGACCGCGACCGGGAGGACCTCGCCCTCGGCGGCCAGGGCCAGCAGTTCGGGGGTGATCTCCCGCGCACCGGCCACGACCCGGGCCCCCTCGCGCACGAGTGCGCGGGTGACGGCCAGTCCGATCCCGCGGCTCGCGCCGGTGACGACCGCCGTCCTGCCGTTCAGGTGCAGATCCATGTCAGGGCCCTTCGACGCGTCGGTGCTGTGGGTCGGGTGCGGTTCAGAGGGAGTTCCGCCGCAACCAGTCCAGTGCGGTGCCGGCGACCTCGCGCCAGCCGCCGTCGATCGTCAGCGAGTGCCCGCGGTCGGGGAAGTCGGTGATGTCGGTGCGGGCGTCGGAGTGCCGGTACTGCTTGAGAGTGGCCCGCACGACGGCCTCCGGCACCGTGTGGTCCTTGCCGCCGGTCATCAGCAGCAGCGGCCCGCGCGACCCGTTGGCGGTGTCGACCTTGGCCGGCGAGTGCGGGTTGAAGTTGGCGGCGGCGGCCTCGAACAGCGGCTTGCCGGGTGCGGGGATCGCCCACCGCTCGAACAGCTCCGCCGACTCCGCCTCGGAGACGGCGTTGCCGAACGCGAAGCGGAACTGGGCGGCCGTGAGGGACACCGCCCGGTGCTTGTTGCCGGGGTTCTTGAACACCGGCAGGGTCGCGCGCAGTGCGGAGAGCGGCAGCGGGAGCACGCCCTTGATCTGGGCGGCGTCGATCGCGACGGCGGCGGCGGCCAGGTTCCGGCCGAGGAGCTTCTGCGCGATCATGCCGCCGAAGGAGTGCCCGATCAGGATCGGGGGGACCGGCAACTCCCGGATGATCGCCGCGTAGTGGTCCACCACGTCGTCGATGCCGTGGTCGGCGATGCTCTCCGGGTTGGCGCGGGCCTCCTCGACGGTGTCGGGGTCGCCGGGCCAGCCCGGTGCGGACGGGGCGTAGCCCTCCTGCCGGAACAGGTCGAGCCAGGGGGTCCACGACGTGGCGTGCAGCCACAGGCCGTGGATGAAGATGACGGGGACGGGGATCGGTGTCGTCATGGCGACCTCTCGGTGCGGTCGGTCCGGCCGGATGTCCGGTGTCGGGCCAGCACACCACGGTGCCGGGGGCGTTCGAACCGGGGAGAGACCCCAGTCCCTGCCCGTGACGGGGTGCGACGGGCTGGGGTGCGGCCGGGATCGTCAGGCGGGGCGCAGCCGTGCCGCGGGCTCTCCGACTATGATCAACTCGACATGTCGCCGTTCGCGCCGAAGCCGCCCCGAGGGAGTGCCGTGGTACTGCTCGGGCGAGCGGCGGAGACCAGGCGCCTGAACGCACTCATCGCCCGGGTCCAGCAGCGCGGCGGCGCCCTGGCGGTGCGGGGTGCGGCCGGGATCGGGAAGTCCGCACTGGTGGCGCACGCCGTCGCACGCGCGTCGGCGGCGGGCATGCGGGTGCTGACCACCACGGGCGTGGAGTGCGAGACGCACCTGCCCTATGCCGGGCTCCAGCAACTGCTGTACCCGATCCGCACCGCCGTCGAGCTGATTCCGCCTCAGCAGCAGGAAGCCCTGGAAACGGCGCTCAGCGGCGCGGATTCGGCCGCACCGGACACGTTCCTCGTCGCCCTGGCCGTGCTGAACCTGGTCGCCGAGGCCGCCGAACGCGCACCGGTCCTGCTGGTCGCCGAGGACTCGCACTGGTTGGACCCGTCCACGTCCCACGTCCTCGGCTTCGTGGCCCGGCGGTTGGAGTCCGAGCCGATCGTGCTCCTGGCCGCGGCCCGCGACGGGGCGTCCTCCTGGCTGGACGAAGCGGAGCTGCCGGAGCTGACGCTGTCACCGCTGACCGACGCCGCGGCCGACGCCCTCCTGCGCGTCCACGCGCCCGACCTGGAGCCCGCGTTGCGCGCACGCCTGCTCGCGGAGGCCGCGGGCAACCCGCTCGCGCTGACCGAACTGCCGCGTGCGTCGGAGGAGTCGGCCGAGAGCGGGCCGGCGCTGCCGTCCTGGCTGCCGCTCACCGTGCGCCTGGAGCGGGCGTTCACCGCCCGACTGTCCGACCTCCCGGCGCCGACCCGGGCCCTGCTCCAGGTCGCCGCGCTCAACGACAGCGTCTCGCTCGCCGAGACGGCCGGTGCGGCGGAGTCCGTCACCGGCGAGCGGGCCGGCACCGCGGATCTGGGGCCGGCGGTCGCCGCGGGGCTGATCCACGTCGACCGGGGCGAACTGCGGTTCCGGCACCCCCTGATGCGCTCGGCGATCCATCAGAGCATGTCCCTGCCCGAACGCGTCGCCGCGCACCGGGCGTTGGCCGACACGATGACCGGCCAGGAGGACCGCCGCGTCTGGCACCGGGCCGCCGCCACGTCACTGCCGGACGAGACCGTCGCCTCCGAACTCCAGGCCGCCGCGGTGCGGGCCGAGCGCCGGGGCGCCATCGGGTCCGCCGTGGCCGCGCTGGACCACGCCGCCCGGCTCAGCGAGGACCCGGCGCTGCGGGCCGACCGACTGCTGCGGGCCGCCCACCTCGCGGTCGAGCTCGGATCCCGCCAGGTGGTGACCCAGCTCCTGGACGAGGCGGCGCGGTTGGACCTCTCCGCGCAGCAACGGGCCCGGGTGGTGTGGCTGCGGAGCAGCTTCGACGAGGGCCTGCACAGCCAGAGCACCGACACCCGGGATCTGGCCGGGCTCGCCGAGCGGGTCGCCGCGGCCGGCGACCGGGAGCTCGCGGTACGCATCCTGTGGAGCGCGGCCCAACGCTGCTTCTGGAGCGAGCCGGGGGCGCAGACCCGGCTGTACGTCGTCACCGTCGCCGAAGGCCTGGCGCTCGACGACCACGACCCGTGGCTGCTGGCGATCCTCGCCTACGCGGCCCCCGTCGACCGGGGCGCGGTGGTGATCGAACGCCTGAGCCGGCTGCTCCCGTCCCAGGGCCACGACGCCCGCACGGACCGCCTGTTGGGCACCGGCGCGCTGATGGTGGGCTCGTTCGACCTGGCCCGGAGGTTCTCCACGGCCGCGGTCACCGGGCTGCGGGTCCAGGGCCGCCTCGGGCTCCTGGCCCGCTGCCTCGGCGCCACCGCGTGGAGCGCGGCCCAACTGGGCGACCTGAGTGCGGCGATCCCCGCGGCGGAGGAGTCCTGCCGGCTGGGCCACGAGACGACGCAGCCGTACCTGTACGCCTTGATCCGGTCGATCGAGGCCGTGATCGGCGCCCTGCGGGGCGACCTGGACCGGGTCCGGGACCTGACCGAGGAGGCGGAGCGGGTCGGCCTGGCCATCGCCGCCCGCCCGGTGCTGGCCAGGTCGCAGCTCGCACGGGGGATGGCGGCGCTGGGCGGCGGGCAGTTCGGGGAGGCCTACACCCACCTGCGGCGGCTGCACGATCCCGTCGACCCCTGCTACGAACTCGCCCTGCGCTGCTACGCGGTGGGAGACCTCGTGGACGCCGCCGTGCACTGCGGCCGGGGTGAGGAGATCCGGGACGTCATGCGCGAGATGGAGGCCGCGGCACTGCGGACCCCGTCGCCCGCGCTGCACGCCGGTCTGCGCTTCGCCCGCGCGCTGCTCGCCGAGGACACCGAGGCCGAGGAGCTCTTCCTGACGGCCCTGGGCGCGGATCTCGCGAGCTGGCCGTTCATCAGGGCGCGGACCCAGCTGGCCTACGGGGAGTGGCTGCGACGGCAGCGGCGGGCCGCCGACTCGCGAGGGCACCTGCGCGCCGCCCGGGAGACCTTCGACGCCCTCGGCACCCGGCCCTGGAGCGACCGGGCGCGCCAGGAGCTGCGCGCCTCCGGCGAGTCGAGCGGGCGCCGCGGTCCCGACGCCCGGGACCGCCTCACCCCGCAGGAACTGCAGATCGCCCAGATGGCCGCCGAAGGTCTGACGAACCGGGAGATCGGCCAGAAGCTCTACCTGTCGCACCGCACGGTGAGCTCCCATCTGCACCGGATCTTCCCCAAGTTGGTGATCACCTCGCGGTCCGAGCTCGGCGCGGCACTGCGGCCGCCCCCATGACCTCGCGACCCTACTGACCCGGCCGACCCCGTGACCCGGCCGGCTTCCGGACCCGGCCGACCCCGTACGCGGCCGGCTTCCCGCCCTTGGCGGGCAGGGCCGTTCAAGGTTCCGCAGCACCGTCATCTGACGCTCGCGACGCCGATCCCGTACTCCGTACCGTCGGCTCCATGAGCGCCATGCGATTCTCCCCCCACCACGGCTCCGACCGACCGCAGCGACCCGCCACACCGCAGCCGTTGTTGGGCAGGACCGACGAACGCCGGGCCCTGGACGAGCTGGTCGAGGCGGTCCGCGAGGGGCTCAGCGGAGCGGTGGTGCTGGTCGGCGAGGCCGGGATCGGCAAGTCCCGGCTCCTCGCCCACGCGGCCGACGCCTCCCGTGACCTGCAGACGACGGAGGTCACCGGTGTGGAGGCCGAGGCACAGCTCGGGTTCGCCGCGCTGCACCGGCTGCTGCTGCCCTTCCTCGACCGGCTGGAGCAGCTGCCCGGGCCGCAGCGCGACGTACTGGGCTCGGCCTTCGGCCTGCGCACCGGTCCGCCCGCGGACCGCTTCCTCACCGGTCTGGCCACCCTCACCCTGTTGTCGGAGGCCGCCCGCAGCAGGCCGCTGATCTGCCTGGTCGACGACGCCCAGTGGCTGGACCGCGAGTCCCTGGAGGTGCTGGCCTTCGTCGGCCGTCGCGTGCACGCGGACGGCGTCGGCCTGGTGATCTGCGCCCGGGACGGACGCACCGGCGCCTCGCCCCTCGACGGACTGCCCACCCTGCACCTGACCGGTCTGTCGGACCCGGACGCCTTCCGGCTGCTGGCGGACACCCCGGTCGGGCGACTCGGACGTCAGGCCTTCGCCCGGATCGTCGCCGAGACCGCCGGGAACCCGCTCGCCCTGATCGAACTCGCCGGGGAGCTGCCGGTCGGTGCCCTCTCGCTCGCGCCGCTGCCGGTCGGCCCGCGGCTGGAGTCCCACTTCCTGCGCCAGGTCCGGGCCATGCCGCCGGAGACGCAGACGCTGCTGCTGGTGGCCTCGCTCGCTCCCACCGACGACCCGGCCGTGCTCTGGCGGGCGGCGGCAGGTCTCGGTCTGTCGACCCACGCACTGGATCCCGCGGTGGCGGGCGGGGTGCTGCTGGGGGACCGTCATCCGGCGTTCCGCCATCCGCTGATCCGCTCGGCCGTCCACGCCGGCGCCGACCCCGTCCAGCGGCGCCGGGTGCACCGGGCGCTCGCCGGGTCGACCGACCCGGACAGGTCTCCCGACCGGCGCGCCTGGCACCTGGCGGAGGCGACGGTCGGCCTCGACGAGGAGGTCGCGCTGGAGCTGGAGCAGGCCTCGGAACGCGCGCGCGGACGGGGCGGCTACGCGGCCCAGGCAGGCTTCCTGGCCCGCGCCGCCGAGCTGTCCCCCGATCCGTCGGACCGCGCCCGGCGCTATTGCGTCGCCGCCCAGGCCCACGTCGTCATCGGTGATGCGGCCATGGCCCGGACCGCGCTCGACCAGGCGGAGTCCGGTCCCGGCACGCCGACGACCCGAGCCACCGTCCAACGGCTGCGCGCGGCGATCGAATGGCTCCAGGGCCGGGCCCGGACGGTGCCGGCGATGCTGATGGCCGCCGCGGCGGACGTCGTGGCGTTCGACGAGCGACTGGCCCGGGACATGGTGTTCGAAGCGTTGGCCGCCGGGATGCTGGCCCGGGAGCACATCGCCGGCCTGACCCTGGACGGCCTCGCGCGTACGGCGCTCGACATGCCCTGGGACACCGCAGTGCCGCCGACGCTCCCGGACGTGGTGGCCGACGCCTACTGCACCCGCGTCGCCGAGGGGTACCGGGCGGCGGTGCCGAAGCTGCGGGCCGCGGTCGACGCCCTGCGGACCGGCGAGCTCGTCGAGACCGGCTTGCCGATCGCGCTGATGTCCTACGCCGCCACCGAGGACCTCTGGGACGACCGGGGGTACCGGGCCGTGCTGGAGCGGATGGCGGCCGCCAGCCGCGCGCAGGGTGCGCTGCACGCACTCAGCGTGGTGGTCAACGGCCTTGCCGCCGCCGAGGTCTGGGCCGGCCGGTTCGCCGCCGCCGAGGCCTGCTACGACGAGTCGGAGGAGATCGGCCGGGCACTCGGGCACGTCCCCCAGGGGCCTTCGCACCGCGTGGAGCTGCTGGCCTGGCAGGGACGCGAGGAGGAGCTGCGGATCGGGGTGGACCTCTCGGTCAGGGTGTGGGGGGAGCAGCTCGGCTTCGCGGTCGTGGCCGGCCACGCGCACTACGCGCTGACCGTCCTGGAGCTCGGGGCCGGCCGCTACCGGGAGGCCCTCGACCGGGCTCTCCCGGGCTACCGGAGCGACGTCCCGGGGCAGGGCAGTCGACTGCTCCCCAACGTGATCGAGGCAGCGGTCCGGGTCGGCGACCTCGCCACGGCTGCGGAGGCCCTCGCCCGCCTGACCGAACGCGCCGAGCTGAGCGGCACCCCGTGGGCCCGGGGCGTGGCGGCCCGCAGCAGCGCGCTGACGGCCCCGGACGAGCGGGCCGAGGACCTCTACGAGCAGGCCGTGAAGTACCTGGAGGACACCGACGTCGGTACCGAGCTGGCGCGGACGCACCTGCTCTACGGGGAGTGGCTCCGGCGCCGCAGGCGTCGCGTCGACGCGCGGGTACAGCTCCGGAGGGCCCACGAGATGTTCACCGGTATGGGAGCGGCCGGATTCGCCGAACGCGCCCGGGTCGAACTGGCGGCCACCGGCGAGCGTGCCCGCGGGCGGACCGACCGGGCCGACCACGACCTCACGCCGCAGGAGCGGCAGGTGGCGGGGCTGGCCGCCGCCGGCGCGACCAACACCGAGATAGCCGCGCGGCTCTTCGTGACCACGTCCACCGTCGAGTACCACCTGAACAAGGTCTTCCGGAGGCTCGGCATCACCTCCCGGCGGCAGCTCGCGGCGCTGCTGCACGACGAGGGGAGGACGGGGTGACGCACCGCGAGCGGGCCCGCCCCGTCCCCGCGGCCCGCCCCCGTCCCCGCGGCCCGGCTACGGGCGGGTGCCGAAGGGGCCCAGCAGGCCGGCGTCGATCCGCAGTGACTCGAGCATCGTGGCCGCGTTGTCGAGGGTGAAGACGTCCGCCGCGGCCAGCACGCCGGTGTACTTGGCGATCACCGGATCGGCCGCCTGCCGGGCGACGGCGTCCAGGTAGGTCTTGAAGATCGCCCAGGAGTTGCCGGCCGGGCCGTACTTCTGGAAGAACGGCGTCGGGTCGAGGTTCATCGCGGCCTTGACGCCGGCGGTGAGGTCGGCGATGTACTGCCGCTGCACGTCGCCGTCGGCGCGCACCCCGAGCCGGCCCAGGTGCCCGCCGACCAGGGTCGTCCACGGGTAGCTCATCGCGATGTCCTGGGCCTTCACCCAGGCCGGGATGTCCTGCGAGACGGCGAGGTTCCTGAACGGCACCCAGCCGGGGTAGAGGACGTCGACGACCATCAGCGTCGCGTGGTCGGGCGCGTAGACGAAGATGTTGTCGGGGGAGTGGTTGGGGCCGTGGTGGGCCAGTTCCAGGCGTTCGCCGCCGACGTGCAGGTCGAAGCGGTCCTCGAAGGTGACGGTCGGGACCGGCCGGTTGGGGTCGGCGTCCAGCAGGAGCAGCCGTCGGGTCTCGCTGTGCGCGATGCGGACGACGTTCCGGCCGAAGAGGTTGGCGGAGCCGATGTGGTCGGCGTGGCTGTGGGTGTGGACGAGGTGGGTGACCTTCGACGGCCGGCCGTTGGCCCGGGTGACGTCGGCGATGGCCCGCAGCAGGTTGTGCCCGATGGTCGGCGGCGCGTCGACGAGCACGACGCCCTCCCGGGTGCTCAGGAACATGGCCTGGTAGTAGGAGTCGGTCACCCAGTACAGGTTGCCCTTGATGCGGCCGACGAAGTAGCCCTGCTCGTTGAGTGCGGGGCCGGTCGCGGCGGTCGGGACGGGGGCGAAGTCGGGGAGGTCCGTGGACTCGGCGGCGTGCGCCGTGCCGGACAGTGCGCCGCCGACGAGGGCGGCCGCGGTGGGGACCGCCAGCGCGGCGGTCGCGGTCCTGAGGAACGCGCGGCGGTTCGCGGTACCGGTGGGGAGGAGTTCCGGTGTCATGGGTCTGGCCTTCCGGGTGGATTGCGGGCGCTGCGGGCTGCGGCGACTGCAGGACATCACCCGCGCTTGTGGGTTCGCACCGGGGAGAGACCCCAGTTCCGGCGCTCACCCGCTCCGCGGCCCGCACTGGGGTGTCGCCCGGGTGGGTGCGGAACCCGGTCGCAGCCCGCTGACAGGAACTCGGCGATCCACCCGGCGGCTTCGATGTCGCCGGCGACCAGGTCATCAGGCAGTTCCGACTCGACGCGCTCGGTGACGTCCTCTGCTGCTCGCGCCCGCCGCCCGCCGTGGCCCTGGACACCGACGGTGAACTCCGGGGTCCGTCCCCGGCGGCCGACCCGGGAGCGGTGGCCACCGTCGCCGCGCTCGCCGGGCTGCGGCACTTCTCCCGGCTGGTCCTCGCGCCGCTGCCGGTGTCCGACGCCGTCTCCTACGGGACGGTCGGAGCTGTCCTCGTCGTCCGGTCCCGGCTCATCGGGGTGGGTTGCACGATCCACGGCGGGGCGCTCACCGCCGCGCGATCACGAGACCGACGGCGAGTCCCCCGCCGGGCCGCGTGCGCCCCGACGGACGGCCGACCGGCGACCTGGAGGCGAGTGCGCCGCCGGCGGATTGGGTGACCGATTCGAGGGCAGACGCGTGCCTGGTACCAAATGTCCGGCTTATCGACCCCGAAGGAGACTGTCGTGAGCAAGGTGACGGAGTCCATCGACGTGGACGTCCCGCTGCACAGCGCCTACAACCAGTGGACGCAGTTCGAGGACTTCCCGCGTTTCATGGACGGCGTGGAGGAGGTGCGCCAGACGGACGAACGGCACAGCCACTGGACGACGAGGGTCGCCGGTGCCCGCCGTGAGTTCGACACCGAGATCGTCGATCAGCTCCCGGACGAGCGGATTTCCTGGCGCACGGTGGGCGGCGACGTGCAGCAGATGGGAATCGTGACGTTCCAGCGTCTCGACGACTCCCACACCAGGGTGCGCCTGGTGATGGACTTCGAGCCCCACGGAATGGCCGAGAAGGCCGGTGACATGCTCGGTTTCGTGGACCGGCAGGTCAAGGGCGATCTGAAGCGGTTCAAGGGCTTCATCGAGGAGCAGGGCCGTGAGAGCGGCAGTTGGCGCGGCCGACTGGCGCCGGGCGACGACCCGTCCGCTTCCTCCAGTGCCACCGCGGCCGGTGGGACCGCCAGGGGGACGGCCGCCACCCCGGCCGGCGGCGGTGACGCGCCGCTGCGCGAACGGCCCCAGGCCCGGATGACCGGAGAGGGCGCGCCGCCCCTGCCCGAGGACCCGGACGACATGCGCCACGGCTGACGCCCCCGCCCGCCCGGGCGCCGACGCCCCGACCAGGACGCGGCGCCCGGGCGGCACCGGCCCCCGATCTTCCGCGGCGGTGCGTTCCCACGTCGAGGCCGGTGTCGACGAGCGCATAGTCCTGCGCCGCCCGTTCCGGTCAGCCGGGATTCAAGGCGCTGGACCACGCCGGCTGGTTGCATCCCGATGAAAGGAACTTGGCGATCGGTGGGCCGAAGCGGTCGGTGTCGACGAGGAAGGCGTCGTGCCCCTGCACCGACTCCAGGGCGGTGAAGTGCACGTCGGTGCCGCCGGCGCTCAGCCCCTCGGCGATCTGCCGCTGTTGCCTCAGCGGGAACAGGATGTCCGTCTCCACCCCCATCACCAGCGCACTGTCGAGCCGCATCGCGGACAGGGCGGCGTCCGGGGTGCTCCCGCAGCATTCGCCGAGGTCGAACTGGTCGATGGAGTGGCTGAGGTAGAGATAGCTGTTGGGATCGAATTCGTGCACGAACCGGCGGGCCCGGAGTTCGAGGTAGTTCTCCACTTCGAATTCCATGCCGAACGGCTCCGCCGCCGGGCGGTGCTGCGCGTTCAGTCGGGCCCGGCCGAAGCGTTCCTCCCATTCCCGGGCCGACCGGTACGCGGCCAGGCCCAGTTTTCGTGCGGCGAGCATGCCGTGCAGCGGGAACCGGTCCTCCTGGTACCCGCCCCGGTTCCAGAGCGGGTCGTGCCGGATCGCCTCGCGCTGCAGCGAGCGGATGGCGATGGAGAACGGAAGCGAGTGCACCGCGCCCGAGATGTTGATGTGGCTCCGCGCGATCCCGGGGTGGCGAGCGAGCAGGGCGAGCGAGCTCATTCCTCCCATGGAGACGCCCAGCACGCAGGCGAGGCGTTCGACGCCCAGGGCGCGCACCGTGTACGCGGCGGCGTCCGCGATGTCCTCGACGGTCAGGTCGGGGAAGTCCAGCCGGTAGGGCTCGCCCGTGCTCGGGTCGACGGAGGCCGGGCCGGTCGAACCCTTGCAACTCCCCAGCGAGTTGACGCAGATCACGGACCAGCGGTCCGTGTCGATGGGCCTGCCCGGCCCCAGCATGGCCTCCCACCACCCCGGGCGCGGGTCGTCCGGGTGCGAGGCGGGGTGGGCGTCGGCCGAGAGGCCGGTCAGGATCAGGATCACGTCGTGCGCGGAGTCCAGCGGTCCGTAGGCCTCGTAGCCGATGCGCGCGCCGTGGAGTGCGCCGCCCCGCCTCAGCGGGAATCCGTCGGGCAGGTCGACGAAGCGAGTGGCGGGGGGGATGAATTCCCTCATGCGGCTGATCCCCCTCAGGTCCGGGCGGCGCCGTGGCCCTCGTCCAGCGAGGCGAGCCATTCGTCGTCCGAGCCCTCGTTCATTCCGTCGAACAGGAAGGTGGACAGGTAGCGCTCGCCGGTGTCCGGCAGCATGGCGAGCAGGACCGAGCCCTCGGGGGCGCTCTCCGCGACGCGCAGGGTGGTCGCCATGGTGGCTCCGGCCGAGATCCCGGTGAAGATCCCCTCCTCGGCGGCGAGCCGGCGGGCCGTGTCGCGTGCCACGACCTCGTCCACGGTCAACAGGTCGTCGATCACGCTCCGGTCGAGCACGCCGGGGACGAAGTTGGGCGCCAGTCCCTGGATCTGGTGGTGCTTCCACTCCTGGCCGGCCAGCACGGCGGCCCGGTCCGGCTCGAAGGCCACCACGCGGACCTCGGGCCGGGCGCGCTTCAGCATCTGGCCGACGCCGGTGAGGGTCCCGCTGGTGCCGAAGCCCGAGACGAAGTAGTCCAGCCGCTTGCCGGCGAAGTCGCCGAGGATCTCGGAGGCGGTGGTCTCCCGGTGGTAGGCGGGGTTGGCGGGGTTGTCGAACTGGTGGGAGCGGAACCAGCCGTACTTCTCGGCCAGTTCGTCCGCCCGGGCCCGTCCGCCGGCGCTGCCCTCGTAGACGGCGGGGAAGAGGATGACCTTGCCGCCGTAGGCCCGGATGAGCTTGCGGCGCTCCACCGAGAAGTCGTCGCCCATCACCGCCACGAACTGGTAGCCGCGTGCCGCCGCGACCATCGCCAGCGCGACGCCCACGTTGCCCGAGGTGCACTCCACGATGGTGTCACCGGGTTTGAGCTCCCCCCGCGCCTCGGCGTCCAGCACGACCGAGATCGCGAGGCGGTCCTTCACGGAGCCACTGGGGTTGAAGGACTCGACCTTCGCGTAGATCGTGACGTGGTCGGGCGCGATCCGGTTCAGCCGGACGATGGGTGTGCGGCCGATGGTGTCGAGGATGCTGTCAAGGAGCGGCATGGCGAAGTTGCCCTTCGTTGGCTTGAACGGGCGGGTGCTTGAACGGGCGGGGGGCGAACGGCGGGCGCCCGTCAGTTCGTCAGTTCGTTGGTGCGGCGGATGCGGCGGATGCGGCGGGTGCGATGGGTGTCGTGGCGAGCGCGTAGGTGGCGACGATCCGCGTCATGTCCCGCTCGACCTCGGCCGAGGTCCGGCCGCCGACCAGGAACCGGCCGGCGTTGGGCCAGACGTCCCCGCTCGGCTCCAGCACCTCGCCGACGGCGGGGGTCCGGCTGTCCAGTACCGAATCGGGGAGTTCGTCGAGCCCGGTGATCCGGCTGACCACGTGGGGCTCCTGCACGGTCAGCGGTACGTACAGCCAGCCGGAGGAGCCCCGGTGGTCCAGCAGGGACGTGGGAGTGCGCACCTCGGAGGGCCTTCCCAGGCAGGCGAGCACCGCCTCCCGGACGAGGTCGACGCCGAACGCGGTGCGCTGGTGCCAGGGGACGCCCGCGCCGCCGAAACGGTTGCCGATCTCCAGGAAGACCAGCTCGTCGTCGGGCGTGTGGAACAGTTCGAGGTGGATCACGCTGTCCCGCAGCCCCAGGGGCTTCAGCACGGACGCGGTGAAGGCGCGGATGCGCGCCACCAGGGCCGGGTCGTCCGCGGTGACGGCGGCCAACGGGGCGTTCCCGTACTGGAAGTCGAAGCAGCTGTCCAGGTAGCGCGAGGCGCAGAACCAGCGCATGGCGCCGTCCCGGACGACGGCGTCGACGTGGTAGATGGAGCCCGTGATGAACTCCTCGGCCTCGTAGCCGGCCTCCAGGCCGTCCGCCGCGGCGAGCTCCAGGAGGGCGGCGGCGTCGTCCAGGACGCGCACGCCTCTGCTGGCGGCCTGGCTGCGCGGTTTGAGCACGATCCGGCCGCGGGCAAGGGCGGCGAAGTCCTCCAGTTCGGTCCGTCCCGTCCCGGGGCCGACGGGCAGGAAGCGCGGTACGGGGACGCCGGCGGCGGCCACCGCCTCCTTCATCGGTACCTTGTCCCGGCACAGCAGCGCCGTACGTACCGTCGTGCCCCGGAGTCCGAAGTGCTCGCGCAGCCGGGCCGCCGGCAGCGTGGTGTGTTCGTACATCCCGACGACCGCGGCGGGCGGGCCGAACTCACCGGCGAGCGTGTCGACGAGGTCGCGGATGCGCTCGAAGGCGTGGTCGTAGGTGTCCAGGTCGTCCGTGTCCGGGAGGTCGAGCAGCGCGATCCGCGCGAAGCGCGCGGCGAGTGCCTCGGGGAGTCGGCCGGCGCTCGCGCGCGGCATGACGGCGGTCACGCGGTCGGCGTCGAAGTCGACGGCGTGGGCGTCGGAGGCGTGGAAGCCGACGTGGACGACGTGCTGTCCGCGGTGCGCCGGGCGGGGCGGAGCAGGGCTCACGGGCGGACCGCCATCGACTCCTGGAGGTAGAGCCGCTTGGACGTTCCCCCGCGTTCCCGCACGTAGGCCACCAGCTTGTCGCTGTCGATCATCGCCGGGTGCCGCTCGTCGTACTCGACGCACATCACCGCGCCCAGCCAGGGTTCCTGGCCCATCGCGTACACGTACACCGTGCGGGCCCGGAGGGTGTCGACGATCGCCGCGGCCTGCTCGAAGTTGCTGCCCTTGAGGCGGCGGCCCGCGTCGAGCCTGCGCTCCAGGCGCTCCGGGAAGAGCGGTCCGTAGAGCCAACTGACCGGGGCGCCCACGCTCTCCATCCCGATGAACACCGTGTCCACCTGTCCGATCGTGGCTGCGACCTGCGCGTACAGCTGCGGGGAGATGTTGGTGGAGTCGGCGGCGAACAGGATGCGGGTGCCGTCCAGGTCCAGCAGCCAGCCGCACTTGGTCCGGATCCGGATGTCGCCGTGCTCGCCGAGGAAGGGCAGGGCGGTGATGGTGCCGCCGGGCGTCTCCAGGGTGTCGAGGTCGTCGAGCTCCACGACGTCCCGGAAGCCCAGCGCGGCGAGGATCCGGGTCAGGCCCGGGTCGACGAGGCTGGAGCCGGTGGACTTCGCGACGACGACCCGGCCCACCCGGTGCCGGATCCTGAGCAGCGTCTCCAGGAGCATGTGGTCCTGGTGGTTGTGGGTGATCAGTACGTGGTCGATCCGCTCGGGCAGGTCGTCGAGGGTGAACCGGCCGTCGCTCTCGTGCGAGTAGCCGCTGTAGCTGACCACCGGGTCGACCAGGAACGTGGTGCCGCGGTGGCGCACGAACACGCAGGCGTGGCCGACGTACTCGACGGTGTCCGGTGCGTGCTGCGGGGCGGTCGCCGCCGGTTCGGGGGTCGGCTCGAAGAAGTCCTTGAAGGTCTCCGCGCGCTCCCCGGTGAGGCCGAGGTCCGCGGTGAGCCGGTCCAGCTCCTGCGGGCCGAGGCCGCCGGCGAACACCCGGTCGAGCAGCGGCGAGGCCAGCGGAACGGTCACCAGCACCTGTTCGGGCGTGTACTCGAGCACCGGTGTCGTCAGGGCGAACTCCCTGGCGTCCCGGTCGATCGTGGAGAAGCGGACCTGCTGCAGGCCCGGGTCGAAGTACGGGGAGGCGTAGAACAGTGGCTCGATGAAGCGGTAGTCCGGGGTCCGGTTGTCGCGGTTGTAGAACAGCTCCACGCGGCCCGCGAGCGGTTCGGGCAGCTCCCGGTACACCGGCTCCATCGAGGCGCCGTCCAGCCCCGGCAGGATCTTCTGCTCCAACTCGTCGATGGCGTCGGCGAGTTCGTAGAGCGGGGCGTACTGCTCGGCGGTCGACTCGTACCAGCCGCGGATCCGCTCGTAGGAGCCCTCGCGCCCGTGCACGAACGGCCCTCCCTGGAACCGGGCCTGTTCGAGCGCCGTGCGGTGGGCCTCGGGCTGGGCCAGGTAGGACTCGACGATGTTCCGGTAGTGGCCCTTCAGGTACTTCGCCAGGGTGAAGGGCGGCAGCAGGTAGGACCAGGCGTACCAGCCGGCCACGGCGGGCTCCGCGATGACGTTGCGCCTCAGCGAGAGAAGCGGTGGTGAGGCCATGTCAGCTCCCAAGGTGGTTCTGCCGAAGTTCCCGGACGATCGGTCGGTCCGTGCTGCGGACCTGCTCGCTCCAGCCCGCCGGGCCGAGCCACTGGCGGAGCGCCGCCAGCAGGGGGAGCTCCGCGGTGCCGGCCGCCGTCACGGCCGCCAGCCACTCCTGCGGGTCCACCACCTGGTGCGGCGCGAAGCCCAGTTCGGTGCGCAACTCCTCGATGCCGTAGGTGCGCTGCACGAGCACGGCGGCCTCCGCCGGGCCCTGCGAGTCGGCCGCCGTGAGCAGCGTGGTGACGACGTCCGCGACATGGCAGACCGGCACGAGGCCCTCCAGTCGGGGGAGCGACCCGTGGCGCAGGGACAGCCGCAGGAGTTGGGCGAACACGTCCCGTTCGAGGAAGGCGCGGTCCCCGTCGGTGTGCCCGTAGACCAGCCCGGCGCGTACCAGGTCGACCCGGGAGCGCTCGCCTCCCAGCGCCCCGAGGTACCCCTCGGCGACGAACTTCGCCTGCGAGTACGGGTCTGCGACCGCGGCGAGGGCGGCCTCGGTGAACGGGACGAACCGGGCGCCGACGGAGGCGGCGGACAGGAACACGAACCGCGGTGAGTCCAGCGCGGCCGCCGCGCGCACCAGGGTACGGGTGGAGGCGATGCTGCCGTTCAACTGACGCTCCAGCGGCAGGAGGTGGTTGACCTCGAAGCCGCAGTGCACGACCGGGCCCCAGCGTTCGCCCGCGCCGCCGCCGGCGCCCCGGCCGAGCCGGTCGGCGTCCCCGTAGCCGAGGAACTCGATGTCCGCGTAGTCGGCGGCGGAGCGCCCGAAGCGTGCACCGTGCCGGGACACCAGCTCCTTCGGGTCGCTCGTGGTGAGGACGGTGAGGCGGCGCCCCCCGCCCAGCAGGCGGTCCAGGACGTGCCCGCCGATGAAGCCGCCCGCACCGGTGAGGGTGACACCGCGGCGCGCCTCCCGGCCGCCCGAGGGCGCCGGGCGAAGGGCGTCGAGTACTGCCGGCAGTTCGGCCAGCTCCGCTGCGACGGCGGCGAACACGCCCGGGACGGGGTCGTGCGCGGGTGTCGCGGCCGGCTCCGCGCCGTCCTCGGCCCCGGACCTGGCGCGCAGGCCCGCGATGAAGTCGGTGACGGTGAAGTCGTAGTTGAGCAGGTCGAAGACGGACTGGACGGTGTCCTTGCCGTAGATCGAGCTCAGTTCGACCTGGATGCGCACGAGTGCGAGCGAGTCCCCTCCCGCGTCGAAGACCGAGGTGGCGGGCTCGATCTCGGCGCCCAGGACGCCGGCCACGACCGCGTGGACGATCGCGCCGTCGTCCTCGGCGAGCGCCCCCGCGGCGTGCCCGTGGGCACCGGTCTCCGCGCGGCCGGCCGCTCGGCGCACGAGGGCCAGGGCGGCCGCCCGGTCCGTCTTGCCGTTGTCCGTGAGCGGCAGTTCGGGGAGTGCGAACAGCACGTCCGGCACCTCCCAGGGCGGCAGCAGCCGGCGCAACCGGGCCTTCAGCTCGCCCTCGTGGCGTGCGGCGGCGGTGTGCGCGAGGACCAGCGACGTGCCGTCCTCCAGGAGCACGGCCGAGGCGTCCAGGAGACCGGCGATCCTGCCGGCCAGCTCGCCTAGGCCGATCCGGTGGCCGAGCCGTTTGATCTGCTCGTCGAGCCTGCCCAGGTAGAACACCTCGCCGCCGCGGAACTCGACCTCGTCGCCGGTGTGGTAGGCCGGCGACCCGTCGACGGTGGTGAACGGGCCCGCGCCGTCGGGGGACGGCGCGTTCGAGCCCTCGTAGCCGAGGGCCACTCCGGGGCCGACGAGGACGAGTTCACCGCGCCCCGAGGCGGCGTAGCCGCGCGCGGGGTCGTACACCCGGGCCGTGTAGCCGTCGATCGGCCGGCCCACCGAGGTGGAGAAGTGCGAGAGCTCCGCGACGCTGAAGCACACCGTGCCCTCGGTGGGGCCGTAGGCGTTCAGCACCCGGCTGTAGCGGGCGGCGGCGCGGAACTCCCCCTCGTACAGCGCCTCGCCGGCGAAGACGACGGTGCCGATCGCCTTGCGGGCCTCGTCGTCCAGGCGAGCGTAGACCGAGGGGGGCAGCGTGATGACGTCGCAGCCGTGGTCCTGCAGGTGGCGCCCGACCGCGCTGAGCCACGAGCCCCCTTCGCGGGGCGGCACCACCAGTCGCGCGCCGGCGTACAGGGCCACCAGGATCTCGGCGATCGCGGCGTCGAAGGAGAGCGAGGAGAACTGCAGGACCCGGCTGCCCGGCTTCACCCCGAACAGCCGGGTCTGGGCCCGGCAGAGGTTCTCGACACCGGCATGGCCCACGTTCACGAGCTTGGGCAGGCCGGTGGAGCCCGAGGTGAAGATCGAGTACGCCACCTCCGAGGAGGGTGTGGCCTCGGTGGCGCCACCCGCCGCCCCCGCCGCGGGCGCGATCTCCTCGGCGCCGAGCACCCGGACGGCCGGAGCGTGCTCCCGACCGTCCGCCCGGAGCGCGTCGCGCGCTTCCGGCGTGCAGCAGAGGACGAGCGCGGGAGCCGCGACGCGGATCGCCTCCCGCAGGCGTTCCACCGGCAGCGTGGGATTGAGCGGGGTGTGGACGAGCCCCGAGCGCAGCACCGCCAGCGCCCAGATCACGGCCTCGGCGGTGTGTTCCCCCACCAGGACCACCCGGCCGCCGTCCGGGCAGAGCCGGCGCAGGTGCGCCGCGCGCTCCCGGGTGGCCTCGTCGAGTTCCGCATACGACCAGCTCTGCGTTCCCGACTCCAGCGCCACCAGGTCGCCGCGCCGCCCGAGGAGTTGGGTGACGAAGGCAGGCACTTTCACGAAGAAACCCTCTTTCGACTTGCTGAACGCGGTGGACCGGACCAGTTCGTGAGCGGGCCCTAGGGCCTGTCCGGCGGATCTTGCCGGGCGCGCGACGCCGGATCATCCTCCCCCAGCCTTCGGCCGGGAGGTGCCCCCGTCTGGACGCACGCCCGAATCATTCAAGTACGTCCAGTACGAGGACGATCCGGGCGCACGCCCAGACGGGCGCCCGACCCCGCGCGCCGATCCGCCAAGATCCGCCGGACGGGCCCTAGTAGACGACCCGGCCGTCGGCCGAGAGCCGACGGGAGCGTGACCGGCGCAGGTCCCGGGTGATGTTCATGCGCTTGAGCCAGCGGTCCCCGCCGTCGAAGTGCGCCTGAAAGGCCTTCCGTCCGTGGATGGCCTTGCTGTTGTCGAGGAACAGGATGTCGCCGGGGGTCAGGGCGACGTCCTGGATCGTCCGGTTGACCTCGCCGCACAGCCGCTCCAGCGCGCCGGCGGCCTCCTCGGTGAGGGGCGTCATGCAGTCGGGGTCCAGGCACAGGTAGGGCTCGGCGAGGTCACCGGACAGCACGCTCTGCACCACCGGCTCGCGGTGGAGCTCCTCGATGCCGTCGAAGGCCTTCCGGGCGCGGGCGTGCCGGTCGGCCGGCAGGAGGTCGGTGTAGGCGTTGCGTTCGGCGGAGTGCGATCCGCTCGGCCGGGTGGCGAACAACGGCTGCCGGAGGATCTCCCGGTCCGCGTCGTCGATGTCGAGATCGGCGATCTCGGCGTACGTGGTGGGGCCCTCGTGGGGATTGCGCAGGCACATCAGCGCGGTGTAGTCGGAGCGGTGGGCGTGGAAGGCCTCCTCGGTGTGCCACTCCAGCAGTTCGGCCGACCCGGAGGAGATCTGCTCCTTCTCGTGGCCCTTGATGGGCACGATGTTGTGCATCAGCAGCCCGTTGTGCAGGGTCGCGTAGCCGAACGGGTCGCCGAGGAGCTGGGCGACCAGGGCGAAGACGATCTCCTCCCGGAGCGCCCCCGACACCTCCCCCTCGGGCTGGTGCCAGTGCGCGGGAGTGGGGCCGAGATCGTCGCTGACCCGGATCCCGGACAGCAGGAACCCCCCGGACGGCTCGGTCAGCCGGAACTCGACGAGCGCCGCACGGAGCTCTCTGGGAAGCTCGTGTGCGCTCACCGCGGCCCTCCGGTGGAAGTCCGCGTCGTGCACGCTCGTCACCTCGCGGGTCAACTCCCGTACGAGGGCGTCGATCTCATCGTTGGCCTGGGCGTCCAGGTGGTACTTCTCCATGTCCACGACCTCCGTAGAAGGGGTGAATTGCTGCGCTCGCGGTGTGCCGGTCAGTCCTGTCCGTCGACGAGTGCGTACGCCCGCACCGAGAAGGTGCCCATCCCGGCGACGGCGAGCGGAGCGGCGTGGAACCTGAACTCGCGGCCCACCACCCGGTCGAGGCCGCTCAGGTGCTCGACCACGGGGATGCCGGCGCGGAGGAGGCCCGTGTGGGCGGGACGCGTCAGGTCGGCGAGGTCGTCGATGTTGACCGAGTCGATGCCCACCACCGCGGGACGGCGCTCCACCAGCCAGTCGACGGCTGCCGCGGACAGGAACGGGTGCTCGGCGTCGCCGTACGCATCGGTGCCCCAGTGCCGGTCCCAGCCGGTGTGCACGAGGACGGCCCGGTCGGTCACCTCGAGGCCCTCGAAGGCCTCCGGGCCGATGCTCCGCGGGCTGCCGGCGGGGACGGAGATCGCCAGTCCCTCCAGGTCGACGAACCGGGCCAGCGGCACCTCGGAGAGGTCGGCTCCACCGTCGAAGCGGTGGAACGGGACGTCCACGTACGTCCCGGTGTTCGCCACCAGGGTGATGCGCCCGATCTGGAACTCCGTGCCCGGGGCGTACCTGCCCCGGGAGTCCACCCGTGACAGGTGGTCCTCGATCACCGGCCCGGGCAGTCCGGGGTAGGTGGTCATGCCCTCGCGCACCACGTGCGAGAGGTCTACCAGGTCCCGCTTGCCGTCGCTCATTCCGGGTCTCCGAATCGCCGCAGTCGACTGGGGAGGGTGGCCAGGGTCAGCCACGGTGTGTAGGAGTACTCGTGCATCGACTCGTGGAAGGCCTTGCCGAGCCGCGTGTAGTAGAGCCCGTTCGGCGAGGCCACGCTCAGCACGGTGAGGGTGCCCTTGTGCAGCCGCAGTCGCACCGTTCCCGTGAGCGGTTGGTCCAGGTCGGCCAGGGCTTTCGCCAGGCTCTCCCCGAGCAGGCTGAACCACCCGCCCTGGACCACGGTGCCGGTCCACTCCCGGGCGATGCCGCCGCGCACGGCGTGCTCGTGGGCCGTGTACACCGCGTTCGCCAGGACCTGGTGCGCCTTGGTGACGACGGTGGCGGCGGGAGCCTCGCGGACCTCGTGGTTCTTCACGCCGAACGGCGTGTCCTCCAGACCCGAGGACCGGCCGACGCCGTGCGCTCCGGCGAGCTCGTTCAACCGGTTCACGAGGTCGCCGAAGGCGGTGGGCTCGTCGTCGAGGGCGACCGGCAGGCCGCCCTCGAAGGTGAGGGCGATCTCCACCGGGTCGTCGGGTGCCTCGTCCACACTCCGGGTCCACCGGAAGACGCTCTCGTCCAGGCGGTTCTCCGGGCTCTCCAGCGACCCGCACTCGATGACGCGCGCCCAGGGATTGGCGTCGATGCTGTGGATGCCCTCGGGGAACGAGACGCCGACGTCGCGCAGGGCGGCGAGCTTCGCCTCCCGCGGCAGGTCGGAGCCCAGGAACGGCGCGGCGATGCCGATCCCGGGGTCGAGCGCGGCGATGGAGCCGCTGAGCCGGATCGCGCTGTTCTGCATGTAGGTGGCGGTGTGGCCGATCACGTCGGCGCCGTGCTCGCGGGCCACGCGCACCGCGGTCTGCGCCATCAGCGGTCGGGTGAGCGTGGAACCGACCGGGAACTGCTCCTGGTACAGGGCGTCCGCGTGCACCGCTGCGGGGGCGAACTCGGCGAAGAACCGGTCCGTCACGTCCACGTCGACGAACCGCGCACCGAATAGACGGGCCTGCGCGGCGGCCGTGGCCGAGGGCTCCGGGTCACCGATCCGTACGTTCAACGCGGTTACGGTGGTGCCCAGTTCCTGGAGCCGCTGGAGCAGGTACGTACCGTCGACCCCGCCGGAGTAGAGCAGGATCAGATGGCGCGGCGGGTGCTCGGCGAGCTCCTCCAGGCTGGTGATGAACCGGTGCACGACGGGTCCTCGATTCGAGTGGTGGGGGTGAAGCCGGCCGGAGCGGCGGAGAGCCCGATGGTCGCCAGCGGGGCGCAGACCCGCGAACCCGGGGCGCGGGCGGCCTGCGAGCGGCGGATGTCGAGGACGGCGAAACAGCGTCTGAGCCAGCGGTCCGTCCCGTCGAAGCGGGCGGCGAACGGCGAGCGCCCGTGGATGGCCGTGCGGTTGTCAACGACGAGGATGTCGCCGACGTCCAGGACGGCGCCCCGCAGGGTGGCCAGGAAGGCGGACTTCAGCTGGTCCAGGGCCGCTCGGGCGTCGTCCCCCAGGGGCTCCATGGCGTGGAAGTCGGCGAGGAGTTCGGGGGCGGTGGGTGAGCCCGACAGGACCGGCAGCGGGTCGGTCCGCAAGTCCGCGCCGCCGTCCCCGAACGAGCTGCTCACCCGGAGGCGGAAGAGCGGTTCGCGCAGCAGCGCCGTGGTCTGCTCCGAGAGCAGCGGCAGGGCCCGGGCCGCGGCCCCGACGACGGTACGGGCCCTGCCCTCGACGTCCGGCCGCAGGCACACCAGGGTGATGAAGTCCGGTTTGTACGGGTGGAATCCGTCCTCGGTGTGGAGTTCGAGATAGACGGTTCCCGAATTCTCCTGGCGCGCCTCGGCGCCCGCCACCGGGACGACGTCCTGGACTATCCTGCCGGCCTTCTCGTCGGCATAGGCGATGACATCGCCCACGATCGACGCCACCGCGAGCTGGGTGAAGGTCGTCACCGGGATGCCGGCCCAGTGCGGGATGAACCCGTCGACCGGAGTGGGGGGAACGGTGATGTCGGTCGGCATGTTCCGCAGGAGGACGACGCCCGCTTCGTTGCCGTGTCGGCGGAACCGGCGCAGTGCCTGGAGCATCCGGTTCGGCAGGATGTTTCCGGCGAGTTCGGCCGCGGTGAGCAGCTCCTCGTCGTCCAGTTCCCGGGACTTCATCGAGCGGGCGCTCGCGGCGAATTCCTCGTGGGCCGCGTCCCTTTCCGTGTCGGTCAGGGTGACCGTCACGTCACGGAGCGAGCCGGGGCCGTCGCCGGCGCTCTCTCCTCCTAATGTGTCGTGCGGTAACGGTAATGTGTCCTGAGGTAACAGCTGTTCTCGTACCTGATACACCAGGCTCCTCCTTTGGCGTCACAACTGCACCCGAGGTGTGGCCGTCCGAATTCAGCGCGGCTGGGGCGGTATGCGCCGGCCCGACGGGAATCCCACGACGCGCGCCGAATCCGGACGGCACTCGTCGCGGGGTGGCGTGAAGGGGTTTCCGCAGCTCAGGACGGCTGGAATCGGCCGCGGCCGGACGAGGCGGCGGCTTGCGGGAAGGGCACTACCGGGATGCCGGGGCGCGCAACGACGTGAGTGTTGGCGGCGCAATCCGAGTCAAGCTCGACAACTGCCGTGCACAATGACTCCCATGCATCAGGGGGCCTGCTCCCTGCTCAGCATCAAAGCAGACAATCACTGCGTGGCGCAAGGGACTTGGGAGACCTGAGAGCACTGCCGGCCAATGCTTGCCATGCGCACGGACCCAATCTACACTCCGTCCGGTAGGCCGTGGGCATGGCCATGAATGGCGTCGATGGAGGGTATTCCGTGAAGGCCGGCACGAATTCACCCGGACCGTCCGCTGTCTCCCGTTCCTGTCGCGACCTTCCGTGTCCCGTTTCGGTGTGACCCCTGCCGGTCCGACGAAGGCGCGCGGATTCGGCCTTCGGCCGCCCGCGCCGTGTCGCGCGGGCTGATATCCGCGTCGTGCGTGCACCTGTCGCGGTGTCGTGGAATCCGTACCGACGCGGGCTCCCGGCCCGAATGTCCGATTGCAGCGCATTCCGTCGGCAATGGGTCGGTCATGCATCGCTCCGGCAGTTCTTCCCAACCGTCCGACGTCTCGCGATCCGTGGTGCAGTCAGTGCACATTGCAGAGGAAAGAACCCATCGTGGAATCTCGCACATGAGCCGCCGAACCATTCACGGCCTGATCACCGAACGAGCCGCGGCGAACCCCGGGCTCCCGGCCGTCGAGGACGGCACCGATCACCTCGACTTCGCCGAGCTGGAGAGCCGGTCCGACGCCGCGGCACGACGGCTGCGTGCGCAGGGCGTCGAGCCGGGCGTCTTCGTCGCGGTGTGCCTGGAGCGCTCGGTCGCCATGGTGGTGCTGCTGCTGGGCATCCTGAAGGCCGGCGGCAGCTACGTGGCCCTGGATCCCGCCCACCCCGAGGCCCGACTGCGCTGGATCCTCGACGACGTCCGCCCCCGGCTGGCGGTGGCCAGCCGGGCGACGTGCACCGCGGTGCCGTCGAGCGGCATCCCGCTGCTCACCGCCGAGGACCTGGCCCGCCCACCGGCATCGCACGAGCAGGGTGAACCCGAACCGGTCAGCAGGGAACCGGAGTTACCTGCCGGAGACCCGGATCGCCTCGCCTTCCTCACCTACACCTCGGGTACCACCGGCCGCCCCAAGGGCGTCATGGCGGAGCACGGTTCCGTCTCCTGGTTCATGGGAATGATCACCCCCTACCTGCGGCTGGGGCCCGGCACCCGGTTCCTGCAGTTCTACCCGCTGACCTGGGAGACCCAGGCGCTCGACATCTACGCGGTGCTCGCGGCCGGCGGCACCGTCGTCGTCCCGCCCACCACGGTCGAGACCGGCGGGCCCGACCTGGTGAAGTTCCTGCACGAGGCGCGGGTCACGGGGGCGATGCTGCCACCGGCCCTGCTCGCCGAACTGGTCGAGGAACCGCCCCTGCCCGACCTGCACACCCTGGCCTACATCGGCGAGCGCTGCCAGCCGCAGACGGCCGAACGCTGGGGCAGCGGCCGGCGGCTGATCAACCTCTACGGCCCCACCGAGGTGACCGTCGCGGCCAGCGCCTCGGACGAGCGCCGCCCCGGCGAGGCACCCCCGATCGGCAGGGCCCTGCCCGGCCGGGAGCTGCACGTCCTCGACGAGCGGATGCGGCCGGTACCGGAGGGTGAACCCGGTGAACTCTACGTCGGCGGACAGGGGCTGGCCCGTGGCTACTGGGGGCTGCCGGACCTGACGGAGCGACAGTTCCCGCCCGACCCCTTCAGCGACCGCCCCGGTGCCCGGCTCTACCGCACCGGTGACCGCGTGCGGCTCCTGCCCGACGGCAACCTGGACTTCCTCGGCCGGGTGGACGGGCAGTTGAACGTCCGCGGACACCGGGTGGAGCGCGGCGAGGTCGAGGCCGTACTGGCGACCCATCCGGGCCTGCGGTCGTGCGCGGTGGTCGTCCAGGGGGACGGACCGGACGCCCGGCTCGTCGCCTTCGTCGTCGGCCCTCCCGGGATCGAGGCGGACCTCCCCGAGCGGCTGAACCGGGAGCTTCCCCCGCCCATGGTCCCGTCGTTCGTCGTTCGGCTGGACACCCTCCCGCTCAACCAGCACGGCAAGGTCGACCTGGCCGCACTGCGCACGCACCCCCTGCCGGTGGCCGGCGGCCGGGCCCCGTTCACATCGCCGCACGCCGGACCGGAGGCGGACCTCGCCCGGATCTGGGAGGACGTGCTGGGCGTGGTCCAGGTGGGCAGGAGCGACGGCTTCCGCGCCCTGGGCGGCACCTCCCTGCAGGCGATCCGCGTGCAGAACCGGATCCGCGAACAGCTCGGCGTCCCCCTGACCGTGCGCGAGGTGCTGAGCACCCGCACGCTGGCCGGGACGGCCGCGCTGTTGTCCGCCGACGCCCCGCCGCGGTCTGCGCTGCCGCCGCTCACCCGAACGGACGCGGGACCCTCCCACCCGGCCTCGCTGCACCAGCGGCGGGTCTGGACGCAGGCCCGGCTGAGGCCGGCGGCGTCCGTCGCCTACAACGAGACCTCGGCCCTCCACCTGAAGGGCCGACTCGACCTGCCCGCCCTGCGGCAGGCCGTGCAGGACCTGGCGGACCGCCACGAGGCCTTCCGCAGCAGCCTGCACCTGGACGGCGCCGACCTGCGCGTCGACATCGCGCCGAGGGTGCACGTCGAACTCGTCGAGGAGGACCTGACCGGGGCGGCCGATCCCCTGGCGGAGGCGGCCCGGCGCGCCGCCGCCCGGGGTGCCGAGCCCTTCGACCTGGGCCGGGCGCCGCTGCTCCGGGCGATCCTGTTCCGTACCGCGCCCGACGAAGGGGTGCTGGTCCTCGTCACCCACCACACCGTGGCCGACGGCCTGTCGCAGGACGTGCTGGACCAGGACCTGGCACGCTGCTACGCCGCGCGCCTGGAGGGCGGCGCCCCGCCCGCGCCGCCGGACACGGCGCTGCGGCCACGCGACCACGCGAGGTGGCAGCGGGCCACCGCCGGGCACCCCGCGCTCACCGCGGGGTTGCAACACTGGCGCGACCTGCTCGCCGGAGCGCCGACCGAGGTCCGGCTGCCCGCCGACGTGCCGCGACCGCCCGCCTTCGGTTACCTCGGCGCGCGGCCGATCCGGCGCACCGGCGCCGAACTACGGCGCGCCGTCGAGGAGTTGGCCGGCCGTTCGGGCAGCACACCGTACGCCGTCTGCCTGCTCGCCCTTGCCGTCCTGGTGGCGAGGCACACCGGGCAGCGGGACGTGCTCATCGGGTCGCCCATCGCCGGCCGCCCGAACCAGGAGTCCGAGGAGGTCGTCGGCTTCTTCACCAACACCGTGGCGGTGCGGGTGGCCCTCGACGACCGGACCCCGCTGCGGCTGCTGGAAGACCTCGACGACCAGGTCCAGGAGGCGCTGGAGCACCAGCACGTCCCGTTCAACGACGTGGTGCGGGCCCTCGGCGCCAGAGCCGGCGCCTCGGGCCAACCCCTGGTCCAGGTGGTCCTGGCCTACCAGGGACCGCTGCGCCCGCAGGCCCGGCTCGCCGGAACCCATGCCGTGCCGTGGCTCGTGGACAACGGGACCGCGAAGGCCGACCTGACCATCGAGGTCAACGAGGTCGAGGACGAACTGCTGGTGGTGCTCCCGTACAGCACCGATGTCCTGAAACAACCGACCGCGGAACGGTTCCTGGCCGAATACCTGGACATCCTCCGTGAGTTGACGGCCGACCCCGGTCGGATCCTGACACTGTGACCCGTGTCGACCGAGGCCGCCGACCCGGCGGACCGGTCCGTCCGACGATGAAACGCACAACCCTGAAAGGCGAGTTCGTCACGTGAGTACTCAAGTGATTGTGTTGAACGGTGGATCCAGCTCCGGGAAGTCCGGAATCTCCCGCTGTCTCAAGGCGATCCTGCCCCGGCCCTGGATCAACCTCGGCGTGGACGACCTGATCGACCGGCTGCCCCCGTCGTTGACCGACTCGGGTTCCGGCGTCGCGTTCGGGCAACAGGGCGAGGTCGTCCTCGGCGCCGGCTGGCGCGAGGTCGAGACCGCCTGGACCACGGGCGTGGCCGCGATGGCCCGGGCCGGCGCCCGGATCATCATCGACGACGTGTTCCTCGGTGGTCGGACCGACCAGGAGCGCCTGCGCGCGCACCTCGACGGTCTGGAGGTGCTCTGGGTCGGCGTGCACTGCGATCCGGAGATCGCCGCCGCCCGTGAGACGGCCCGGGGCGACCGGGTGCCGGGGATGGCGGCCGGGCAGGCCGAGGTCGTGCACAAGGGCGTCGTCTACGACGTCGAGGTCGACACCACCCACACCGAGTCCCTCCATTGCGCCCGCACCATCGCCCAGCACGTGGACTGACCTGCCGGTGGGTGCATCCGACGGCGGGCGCACCCACCCGCGCGGGGCGGCGCCCCGGACGGGACCCCGGGGCGCGACGTGCCGGACGGTGACGAACGGAGAGAGCGGATGAGCACCACGGGCCCGGAGAGGGCCGAGACGGCCCCGGCCACGGCCCCGGCACCGGAGCGACCGCGTTCGGAGGAGACGTCCTGGCGCAGGTTCTGGCTGTTGACCTCCGCGGCGTCGGTGTCCGAACTGGGAGACACCTTCCTGCAACTCGCGATGCCGTGGACGATCCTGGCTGGTACGGGCTCACCCGTCCTGGCAACCCTGAGCCTCGGCGTGCAGTACCTGCCGTTCGTCGCGTCACCGCTCGTCGGCACCCTGATCGACGGCTACGAGCGGCGCCGGGTCTTCATGGTCGCCGAGATCGTCCAGGGCGTCCTGATCGCCCTGACGCCGCTGCTGTTGACGGCGCACCAGGTCGGGCTCGTCCTGGTCGTCCTGCTCGTGGCCGGGTGCGCCACCGTGGCGTCCAACCTGACCAGTGACTTCGGCCTGCTGCCGGCGCTCGCGCCGGCCGACCGGATGACCGAGGCCTACAGCAGGTACGGGGCGACCACGCAACTGGCCCGCTGCGCCGGACCCGCGATCGCCGGCGGGGTGCTGGCGGCGGTCGGCGGGTACTGGGCGCTGTGGATCGACGCGGCGACCTTCCTGGTGACGGCGCTGGTCGCGCTCGCGCTGCCCCGCGGCGCGAAGCCGTCCGTCGAACGCGGCTTCCTGCACCTGCAGTTGGAGGGCTTCCGCAGTTTCCTGCGGATCCGGGGCGTCCCGCGGCTCACGCTGGTGCTCTCGGTCTACAACCTCGGTGCGGGCGCGGTCCCGACCGTCCTCCTGGTGCTCGCGAGCCGCACCTGGGGCTGGTCCAGCGGCTGGGCGGGCGCGGTGCTGGCCGCGGGAGCCGGGGGCAGCGCGCTCGGTGCGTGGCTCGGCGGCCGGATCTGGACCGCCGCACCCCGGGAGCGCCGCATCGGCCGATGGTTCACCGTCTGCGCGGTGTCCTGCGCGGCGCTGCTGGCCCCGTGGCCGGCGGTGGTGGTGCTCGGCTTCTGCGCCCTGATGGCGGGCGAGGGCGGGATGAACGTCACCACCAACGAGTACCGCTTCCGCGCCATCCCGGAGGAACTCGCCGGGCGTGTCAACGCGGTGATGCGCGCCTTCATCCTGGGCGGTGCGGCGCTGTCCTCCCTGCTGCTGGGCTGGTCGGTGGCACTGCCCGAGCACCTGCTGCGCTTCTCCCCGGCGTTGCTGACCTCCGCGGTGGCCGTCCTGCTGTGGTTCGGTCTGCGCGGAACCCCCGCGACGGCCGCGGCCCGTGACGGCCCGCACCGGCCACCGGGTTAGGGGCGCCGGTACGGCGACGGCGACTGCTCGGCTGGAGGCGGCAGTACGGGTACGGGTACTCGGGGACCTTGCCGGGCGATACGCCCCGCGCCGGTCCGATGGTGACGCGAGAGGAGACGTGGATGCTGTACTTGTTCGCCTTCGACAGGGTGGGCGTCGTGGTGGGGGATCTGTACTTCGTCGATCCCGAACCGATCAAGGGGCAGGAGAGCCCCGAGCACGGGGTCCGCCTGGAGCTGCGCACGGTCGAGCAGGGTCAGCTCGTGGACTCGATCTACGCGGCCTACCCGATCGCGGTCGGCCGGCCGGTCTGGCGGGCCGACTTCCTGGAGTCGGTCGACGGGAAGCCGGGCAGTTTCGACCGCACGCACCACCACCCGGTGTTCACCGGATGGGACCCGGGTGACCGGGTGTTCGTCCGCGAGCTCTCCGCCGACCCGCTGGGGTGGCTGGGGGAGCGGCTGGCCGATCTGGACGGCCTGCTGCGTACGGGCGGGTTCCCCACCGACACCGCCGGTCCGCTCGACGCGGCGGAACTGCGCAGGGCCGCGCCCGAGATCGTGGACGCGACCCGCAGGCTGCTCGAAAGGGTGCGGGCGGGTGAGCTCGGCAACCCGCCGGAGGGTGAACCGCCCGCCCCCGCCGAGGGGCAGCAGCAGGCGCTGGTCCGCTCCGGCTGGCTCTGACCCCGTGGGTCGTGGGGGGGGGGGGGCGGCGCCGGCGGGCGCGCCCCCCCCCCCCCCGCGAGCCCCCCCCCCCCCACACCATAAAGAGCACACCCCCCCCGCCCGGGCGGCGACAACACGCCC
>NZ_JBHUSG010000006.1:0-57230 GCF_042673745.1 Kitasatospora sp. NPDC057015 | reverse complement strand
GGGGGTGGGCCCCCCCCCCCCCCCGGCCGGGGCGCCCCCCCGGGGGGGGGCCCGCGGGGGGGCGCCCCCCCCGGGGGGGGGGGGGGGGGGGGCGCGGGGGGGGGCCCCCCCCCCCCACGACCCGTCAGTAGCCCTCCGCGCCGATCACGTTGACCAGCTCCCCGCCGCGGGCGTAGCGCTCCAACTGGGCCTTGGCGAGAGCCATCGCCCGGACGGCGGGCGTGCCGTTCGACCCGGCGACATGCGGTGTCAGCAGCAGCCCGGGCGCGGACCACAGCGGATGGCCGGCGGGCAGCGGCTCCGGCTCGGTCACGTCGAGTGCCGCGAACAGGCGGCCGTCGCGCAGTTCGTCGATCAGCGCCGCGGTGTCCACGACCGCGCCGCGGCCGGCGTTCACGAGCAGCGCGCCGTCCCGCATCCGGCCCAGGAACCCGGCGTCCACCAGGCCGGCGGTGGCCGGGGTCAGCGGCAGCAGCAGCACCACGATGTCCGCCGCGGGGAGCAGGTCGGGCAGCTCCTCGACACCGTGCACGCCGGGCCGGGCCTGCCGGGCCACCCCCACCACCTCGACGTCGAACCCGGCCAGCATCCGGGACAGCGCCGAACCGATCGAACCATGGCCCACGATCAGCACGGACTTGCCCTCCAGGGTGTCCGTCCGGCCGTAGTCCCACCGTCCGTCGCGCCGGGCCTGCTCGAAGCGCGGAAGCCGCAGCAGGTGGGCCAGCACGACCCCGACCACCCACTCGGCGACCGCCCCGTCGTACGCCCCCCGCGCGTTGCACAGGGTGACCCCCTCCGGTACGAACGGACTGATCCACCCCACCCCCACGGACTCCAACTGCACCAGCTTCAGCCGGGGCAGTTCGGCGAGCCGGGCCAGTTCCGCGTCAGCGACCTCGAAAGGCGGGACGATGACCTCGACGGTGTCCGTCGACTTCGGGAGGTCCGGGCCGCCGGTCCACACATCGGCGCGGAATCCCGCCGGGAGTCCGCCCATGAGTTCTTCGGATTCCGCCTCGGGCAGCCAGACCGTGATCACGATTCCGCCCCCTTCCGCACCGCGGTGCCGGTATGCCGTGACCGCTCGATGTCCCGGATAGTGGGAAGTGCCTGGGGTCGGCTCTTGTTCTCCGCGTGAAGTTCCATACGCGGCACATTATCGCCCCGCGCCGCCCCTCACTACTGCTTGACGATGATGGCCAAACAGGCTGTCCAGCAGGATAGTTGAAGGTCAGCACGGACATGTTGGTACACATCAAGGGAATTGCGGGCCCCTTGCTCCGGAGTCCGTTGACATCTCCCGGTGGGCCGGTGAGAATGAAGATCGGTTGGCATCGTTTCGCGACGGGCGGCCGCCGAAGCAATGCGATGACACCGACTCCTCCTGATCGGCCCCGATAACGGGGACCTGCCTCGGGTCGGTCCTTCCGGGAACCCGTCGGGGGAATTCCGGGAACTCGCCCGGACTAGGAAGTCGTCCGGACTCGGAAGTGCCGCAATGTCATGCCGCTCCCGCCCGCCTTCCCATCATGTGGGCGAATTCCTCCCGGCCGCACGGGCGCGGCCTCCTGTGAACGGCAAAGGAACCCTCATGACCGACCAGGCAGTCCGCACCGCCGGCACCGCGTCCCAGGACGCCCCGGTCCTCCTGCTCGTCGGTAGCGGGTACCGGCCCTATCGCGAGTACATCCTGGCCGCCGTCTCGCGGCACTACCGCCTGTGGCTCCTCGACCCGTCCGAGGCGACCTGGCAACTCCCTTACTGTGCGGGCGCCACCCGGGTCGACACCCGGGACGCGGAGGCGGTGCACCGGGCGGCGCTGGCCGTCGTGGACTCCCTGCCGGTCGCCGGCGTCTTCACCTACGACGAGACGCAGGTGGTCAGCTGCGCACGCCTGGCCCGGGACCTCGGACTGCCCGGCAGCCCGCCCGAGACCATCGAGGCCTGCCGCGACAAGGCGGCCACCCGCGCCGTACTCACCGCCGCCGGTGTGCCCCAGCCCGCCTCGATCACCGTCACCACCGCCGAGGAGGCACTCGCCGCGGCCGAGCGGATCGGCTACCCGGTCATCGTCAAGGCACGCGCGCTGGCCGGCAGTTTCGGCGTGGTGCGCGCCGACCGCCCCGAGGACGTCACCGGGGCCTTCGCCGCCGCGGACGGCGCGGACTTCGCGAACCTGCCGCGCCACCCGGCGAACGTGCTGGTGGAGGAGTTCCTGACCGGCCCGGAGATCAGCATCGACGCGGTCATCCACGACGGGGAGGTCATACCGACCGTCCTCGCTCGCAAACGGCTCGGCCTCGAACCGTACTTCGAGGAGACCGGCCACGACGTGGACGCCGACGACCCGCTGCTCGCCGACGAGGAACTCCTGGGCCAGCTGCGACAGATCCACCGCGCGTTGGGCTTCGTCCACGGTGCGACCCACTCCGAGTTCAAGCTGACGCCCCGGGGGCCGCGCCTGGTGGAGGTCAACGCCCGACTGGGAGGGGACCTCATCCCCTACCTCGGCCTGCTGGCCACCGGCGTCGACCCGACCGTCGCCGCCGCGGACGTCGCCGCCGGGCGTGCGCCCGCCACCGCTCCGAAGTTCCGCAGGGCCGCCGGCATCCGGTTCCTATTGCCCGAGGGGCCCTGCGAGACCGTCGAGGTGGTCGTGCACGAGGAGCGCTTCGGCCCGACCGTCCACGAGACGGGCGTCACCGCCGCTCCCGGCGACCGACTCGCCCTGCCCCCCGCCGAGTTCCTGACCCGCTACGGCCACGTGATCGCCGTGGGTCAGGACCCCGACCAGGTCCTGACCGACCTCGAGAAGCCCGAACGGCTGGTCGAACTGCGGTCCCGGGCCCTGACCGAGCGGCTCTGACCGAGTGGCCCTGAGCGAGCGGCCCTGACCGAGTGGCGTGCCCCTCCGGGCGGGCGTGCCCTGACCGAGCAGTTCTGACCGATCGACATCCCGAAGGGGGACTGATTCGTGCGTACCACGGTGCTGGGTGACGGGGGGCCGGTCGTCGGCCGCATCGGCCTGGGCACGATGGGCATGTCCTTCGCCTACGACCCGCAGCACCGGGACGACGGTTCGTCGCTGGAAGTGGTGCGCCGGGCGCTCGATCTCGGCGCGAACCTCATCGACACGGCCGACGTGTACGGGCCGTTCAGCAACGAGGAACTGGTCGGTCGCGCCCTGGCCGGGCGGCGTGCGCGGGCCGTGCTGTCGACCAAGGGCGGAGTCCGTTACGACGGGCGGGAGTTCACCCTGAACGGGCGGCCCGAATACCTCCGCTCCGCGCTGGAGGCCAGCCTGCGGCGGCTGCGGACCGACCACGTGGACCTCTACTTCCTCCACCGCGTCGACCCGCTGGTGCCGGTCGAGGAGAGCTGGGGCGCGCTGTCGGAGCTGGTGGCCGAGGGAAAGGCACGCGGCATCGGCCTGTCCGAGGCGTCGCTCGACGAGTTGCGCCGGGCCCGACTAGTCCACCCGGTGGCCGCCGTGCAGTCGGAGTTCTCCCTGTTCACCCGGGAGTTCCAGGGTGACGTGGTGCCGTTCTGCGGCGAGCACGGGATCGCCTTCCTGTGCCACTCCCCGCTCGGCAGCGGCCTGCTGAGCGGGCGCTACTCCTCGCCGTCCGATCTGGGCGAGGACGACTTCCGCTCCGAGATGCCACGTTTCGCCGCGCAGTCCCTGGCCGCGAACGCACGGTTGGTGGACGTCGTCCGCTCGGTCGGCGAACGCCACGACGCGACGCCGGCCCAGGTGGCCCTGGCGTGGCTGCTGGCCCAGGGCGAGTACGTGATCCCCATTCCGGGCACCAAGACGGCGCGCTACCTGGAACAGAACGTCGAGGCCGCCGAACTCGTGCTGTCCCCGGAGGAGCTCGGTGAGCTCGACGCCCTCCCGGCGCCACTGGGCGCCCGGGAGTGACCGCCGGCGTTCCCCGGCCCGCGATCTCTCCCTTCTGCCCGTCCTTCCTGTAGCCCTGTTCGTCGCCGCGAGAATGCGTGGTCACCCGTGAGCAAGTTCGCCATCTTCGATCTCGACGACACGCTGGTGGACAGCACCGGCGCGATCGACCGCTGGTTCGTCGAACTGGCGGAGCAGCGGAGGCTGGGAGCGGACGGACTGGCGTTCCTGCGCCAGGAGCAGGAGCGGCCGGTGCCGCCCGACGAGTCGTTCCGCGCCATCGTCGACCGTTTCGGATTCCGGGAGTCGCCGGACGAGCTCCGGCAGCTCTTCTCGGAGAGGATGCCGCAGCTGGTCCGGGTGTTCGACGGCGTGCTGGAGAACCTGCGGTCGCTGCGCGAACACGGTTGGCGGACGGCGCTGCTGACCAACGGTACGGAGGTCCAGCAGCGACCGAAGATGCGCGACGGGCTGCAGGACCTCTTCGACGTGGTGTGCTTCGCCGACGACGAGGCGGTCCGCAAGCCCGATCCGGAGGTCTTCCGGATCGTGGCGCACCGAGCCGGTGCCCGGCTCCAAGGCGGGTGGATGGTCGGTGACTCCCTGGAGTACGACATCGCGGGCGGCGCGGCCGTGGGCATGTCGACGATCTGGGTGTCGGGCGGGGTGGTGCCGGCGGCCGGGGGAGCGGTGCCGGGCCAGACCGTGGAGAACGTCGTCGAGGCGTTCCCGATCCTGGGGAGGGCGGCCGCGCACCGTGCACGGCTCCACCCCGGTCGGCGAGTCGGTGCCGACGAGGGTGACGGGCGGTCGTAGGGGACGCGTCGAGGTGCGCTGGGCGAACTCGACCACACCATCATCCTGTTCACCCCCGACAACGGCGGCACCGGCGAGGGCGGCGCGGAGTGCACCCGCAGCTGCTTCGGCCGCTTCGTCCACCACCCGAACCCGCCCGCGGACCGGAACCCGGAGCCGGAGCGCTACCGCTCCTCCGAGCCGATCTCCTTCCGCTCCTTCGACACCGTGGTCGACCTCGCCGGGCAGGGTGCGGCGGACCAGGGTGTCCTGGTCCCGCACGGGGACCGGGACGGCGGCTACAGCCTGTACGCCGAGGACGGGCGGCCGCGCTTCGCGTACGACGAGTGCGGCGAGCCGTACGAGGCGGCCGGTGGCCCGGGTCCGCCCGTCACCGGGACGGGCGGCCGCCACCGGCCGTCACCGGGGAGGCGGCCCGCGCCGGGGCGATGACGTCGCGGCCGAAGCGCGCCATCTCCTGGTGCTGGGGGGAGAACTGGAGCAGCAGCAGATCGACCCCCGCCTGCTCGTACGCGGCGATCCGCGCGGTGATCTGCTCGGGGGTGCCGATCAGGCCCGCGCGCAGGCCCCGGTTGGAGACGCTGTACTCCTCCAGGGAGACCTCCGACTCCAGGTGCGATCCCTCCACGAAGTCCCGGTAGGAGGCGTACGCCTCGGGGGAGGAGCGCACGTCCAGGATGCGGCGCAGCTCGTCCCGGGCCTCCTGTTCGGTGTCGCGGCAGATCACGTAGCCGGAGACGCCGAAGGTGAGCGGTGCGAGGCCGTGGGCCGCGCGGCGCGCGCGCATGTCGGCGATCTTCGCGGCGATGGTCTCCGGCGGGTCGCCGTGCATGACGTAGGCGTCGCCGCGGGAGGAGATCAGGTCCTTGGCGGTGGGGGACTCCCCGCCCATGTAGACGGTGGGCCGGCGCGCCGGTTTGGGTTCCATGACCGCGCCGCGGAGGTCGTAGAGGGCGCCGCGGTGGGTGACCGACTCCTCGGTGAGCAGCCGGTGCAGTACCTCCAGCCATTCGGCGGTGCGGGCGTAGCGGGCGTCGTGCACGTCGAAGGGGACGCCGTACTGGGCGGCCTCGTCCTTCCACCAGGACGAGACGACGTTCAGGCTCAGCCGGCCGGGGGCGATGGTGTCGAGGGTGGACAGGGCCTTCGCGGTGAGCGCGGGCTGGTGGTAGTTGGGCCGCACGGCGAGCATGAGTTCCAGGTGCGTGGTGACCGCGGCGACGGCCGGGGCGAGGGTCCAGGCGTCGATGCTGGGGGCGTGGTGCCCCTTGATGTCGTTGAGGTTGAGCTCGGCGATCAGGGTGAGGTCGAAGCCGTGCTGCTCGCTGGCGACGGCGAGGTCGCGCAGGTACGGCCAGTCGATGGACATCTGCTCGTCCGGGACGTTGCGCAGCCAGCCGCCGAAGATCGGCATCCAGTATCCGTAGCGCATCAGGGGGTGCCCTCCTCGGTGATCAGCCGCTTCAGGAGGCGGGCCACCTGCCGTGGTCCCGAGCGCGGTGCGGCGGCCTCCACCTCGGGGTTGTAGTTGGTGTTGGTGTTGACGTCGTAGGTGACCAGGCGCCCGTCGGTGGTCTCGATAAACTCGAAGCCGGCGACCTCGACGCCGTGCCGGCGGGCGAAGTCCAGGTACTGCCCCAGCACCGGGTGGTCGAAGCCCTCGCGCAGGGCGAACAGGCTCGGTGCGGCCGGGCCGCCGTCGACGGCGCAGGCCTCGGCCGGGCAGAGTTCGAACCCGCCGCGGGCGGTGTCGGCGGTGAGCGCGTACACGACCTCGCCGTCCACGACCTCGACGCGGGTGATCCGCGGCTCGGTGGCCCGCAGGTACTCCTGGAGCAGGGTGATCCCGTCCACGGGCGGCTGGTGGTCCGGGTCCGCGAGATGCTCGGCGAAGGCGTCGACGCTCTCGAAGAGGGCGACCCCGAGCCCCTTGCCGCCCTGGTTGTGCTTGGCGATGAAGGGGGCGGGCAGTGTCGCGGCGGCCTGGAGGAGGCTGTCGCGGCCGACGACGGCGAGGGTGCGGGGGACGTCGATGCCGGCCGCGCGCAGCGCGGTCAGCTGGTCGACCTTGCTCATCTCCAGCTCCAGCACCCGGCGTCCGTTGACGACCCTGCGGCCGTGTGCCTCAAGCCAGTTGAGCACGGACCGGGTGTGGTCCCTGGCCAGTGCGTGGCCGCGGGTGTGCGCGGAGGCGCTCATCCTGGACCAGAAGACGCCGGGCGGCGGCTCGGCGTCCAGGTCGAGCACGCCCTCGCCGAGCAGCCACGGCTCGTGCGGCACGCCCTCGGCCTCGAAGGCCGCCGCCAACGGCGGGTACCAGTCGGGGTTCTCGTGGATCACGTACGCCTTCACCCGGTCTACCGCCCTCCGCCGCCCCGACCTGACGCGAGGCTACAACACCGGCCGTCGAACACCCCGCGCCGCTTCCGCGGCCGTGCCCCGTCCGACTCAGTCGGCCGGTGGTTCGGCGGGTGCCGGCGCCTGCACGCGGGGCCGTTCGGCGTTCGGGTGGTCGGCGGGGTCGGCGGCGAGCCGGAGCAGGACGGCGGCCAGCAGCAGCGCCGCCGCGACGACGGCGAATCCGGGGGCGCCGAGCCGGGTGGTGAGCCAGGCCAGCGCCGCCGGGCCGAGCACCGCCACCGCCTCCGTGCCGGTGCCGAAGAACCCCAGGTAGACGGCCTGGCGACGGTCTTCGGGTGCGAGGCCGAAGGAGAGCGTCCACCCGCTCGTCACCTGCACGATCTCACCGAGGGTGAAGCAGAGCACCGCTCCGGCCAGCGCGGCCACCGCACCGGCGGTCGGGACGAAGGCGGCCAGCGCGAGCAGCCCGCACCCCACCGCCTGGGCTACCGCCGCCGCCCACCCGGCCAGGACCGCGCTCGACACCCCGCTGACGCGCCGTCCGAGCGGGACCTGGAGCGCCACGACGGTCACGGTGTTGAGCAGCAGCAGGGCGCCCATCACGGCCGGCGGGACGGTGGTCCGACGGGCCAGCCAGAGCGGCGTCATCACGGTGATCAGCGGGATGTGCGCGGAGAGCAGGCCGTTCCCGGCCGTGAGCAGGACGAACCGGCGGTCCCTGAGCGGGAGCAGGCCGTCGCGCAGCCTCCGCAGCAGGGGCGCGCGCCCGGGGCCGGGCTCCGGGCCCGCTTCGGGGCCGAGGTCGGCCATCCGCCAGGTACTGCGGGCGAGCAGCAGGGCGGAGAGGAAGAAGGCCGCCGCGACGACGGCCACGACCGCGTCGAAGGCCGCGCGGTCCACCCGCAGCAGGCCGGCCGCGCCCAGCAGCGCCCCGGCCGTGACGCCGAGGTTGGTGGCCACCTGGATGCTCGCCATGGTCCCCGAGCGGTCCGCCTCGGGGACGAAGCGGCCGACCATGATCTGGCTGAACATCTTGCCCGGCCCGTCGGTGATCGAGACCAGGGCCAGGGCGAGGTAGAAGCCCGCGACGGAGTCGACGCCGACGAAGGTGAGGAACGACAGCCCCCGGACGACCTGGAGCACCGTGTTCACCCGTCCGGCGTGCAGCCGCCGGGCCAGTGTGGAGACCGGCACCATGGCGAGCAGGCCGAGGACCCCGCCCAGTGCCAGGCCGGTGCCGACCTGGTCGGCCGTCAGGCCCAGCAACCTGGTGAAGAAGAGGGTGGAGGCGGAGATCCACACGCCGGTGCCGATCCAGCCGGTCATCGCGGCCGCCGCCACCGCCCGCCCGACGGGGTGGTCGGGGACCTGCCCGCGGGCCCAGCGCAGCACCGGGGACACCGCATCCGCAGCCGGGGTCACCGTCCGACCCCGATTCCGGCCCCGGCGGCCCCGTTCCCCGCAGCCCCGGCGGCGGCGCCGATCAGGCGGTACCGGCGCAGCGCGGGCGCGCCCAGCACGTCGATCGGCGGGCCGAGCGGCCGGACCCGCTCCGGGGAGACCAGGTGGTACAGCGCGCCCTGCCAGAGCGGCAGCAGCGGCAGGTCGTCCAGGACGATCTGCTCGGCCTCCCGGTACCGCGCCCGCCGCACGCCCTCGTCGGCGGTGGCCCTGGCGGCGTCGATCAGCGCGTCCACGTCGGGGTTCCGGTAGCGGGAGTGGTTGCCCTCGCCGATCGCCGCGCCGTGCACCAGCGGGTGGAGCGCGTTGTCGTAGGAGAGCTGGTCCACGGCCCAGTTCATCCGGAAGAGGCCTTCGGCGCGCGGCAGTTCGCGCAGGTACGCGGGCCAGTCCAGGCTCCGTGCGGAGACCTGCCAGCCGAGGCCCGCGGCGATGCCGCGCACCACGTCCGCCACCCAGCCCTCGTGACCCTGCCCCGCGTTGAACAGCACCGTGACGCCCCCCGGCGGCGGCGTGATCCCGTGCCGGGCGAGCAGCCGTCGCGCGCCCTGCGGGTCGTGGGCGAGCGCCAGGGCGGGGCGGGCCGGATCCGGACCGGTGCCGTCGGTGCCGCCCGGGTCCAGCAGCGGGGGGACGACGCGGTTCGCTACCGGTCGCGTGCCGGCGAAGTGCCGTCTGCCGATGGCCTCCCGGTCGACGCACATCGCCACGGCCCGCCGCACCACCGGATCGTCGAAGGGGGCCAGCCCGGTGGGGAAGCCCAGAAAGGTGACCATCGGATTGGGCGTGCTGTGGAAGGCCGCCCCGGCTTCCGCAGCCGCCCGCCCGGCGAGGTCGGGCGGCACCTCTGTCACGTCCAACTCGCCGCGCAGGAAAGCGTGGTAGGCATCGGCGAGGCTGTTGTGGAGCCGAAAGGCGATCCGCGGGCTCTGCCCCGCGCCGCCGTACGGGTGGGCCGCGTTGGCGGCGTGGTAGCCGGCGAAGCGTTCCAGGACCGGACCCTGCCCGGGCCGCCAGTCCTCGACGACCCGGTAGGGGCCGTTGCTGACGGGCCGCCGGGCGAAGGCCGCCGGGTCCGCCTCGGCGAGCTCGGCCGGGACGGGCGCGGTGACCCGCTGGCCGAACACCGCGGCGATCTCGTGGAACGGCCGGGCCAGGCCGACCTCCAGCCGGTACGGGTCCACGGCGCGCACGCCCCGGAGCATCCGGTCCCGGCCGGATGCGACCTCCTGGTAGCCGTCCAGGACGGTGAGTGCGGACGCCGCGTCCGACCGCGTCTCCGGTCGGACCGCACGCGACAACGCGTAGCGGTAGTCCTCCGCGACGACCTCGCGGCCGTGGTGGAACCTGACGCCGGGGCGCAGGTCGAAGCGGACGCTCAGCCCGTCCGGCGCGACCTCCCAGCCGCGCGCGGCCGCGGGGGCGAGCCGTCCGGTGACGGGGTCGCAGTCCACCAGCGGGTCCGCGAGCAGGCCCGCCACGAGCGCGCCGTCGTGCTCGAAGGCACGCCCGGGATCGATCGCGGACGGCTCGCCGAGCTGGACCCTCAGCACCCCGGAGGTCATCCGCCGACCGTCGCGGTCGCCTCGACGTCCAGCCGGTAGCGGGCGATCGCCGCCCGCACCGCGCGGTGCACGGCGTCCTGGTCGGCGCCGCGGAACAGGAACCGCCCGCCCGCGTGGTCGTACCCGCCGTTCCCGTCGAAGACGTGACCGGGCTCCGGCAGCGCCTCGGCGTAGACCTCCGGCAGGACGTCGACCAGGGAGGTCCGCGCGTTCAACCGCTGCGGGGCCGGCGTCGGTTCGGGGAAGACCAGCCAGCCGCCGCTCGCGGCGACCCCCGGCGACTTCTGCTCCGGGGCGAGCGGCTCCAGCCCGACGGCGCTGCGGAAGGCCTCCGCGAAGAGGTCCACGCCGAACAGGTCGCGGTGCAGGAACGGCACCCCGGCGCCGCCGGGCCGCAGGCCCACCTCCAGGAACACCGGCTCCCCGGCGGGGGTGACGATGACCTCCAGGTGGAACGGGCCGTCCGGCAGTTCCAGCGCGTCCAGCGCGTCGGCGGCGAACCCGGTCAGCCGGGTGCGCAGCGGCCCCGGGTCGAGCAGCACCGAGCCCAGCGGGGCGCCCCCGACGAAGTCCAGGCAGGTGTTCACGTACGCGGAGGCGGTGACGAAGTGGAACCGGCCGCCGCGCCGGATGCCGTCCACGTGGTGCACGGCGCCCTCGACGTACTCCTCCGCCTCGTACCCGGCCGCGTCCCGGAGGCCGCCCTCGGCCTCGATCCGGGCCAGCGCGTCGGGGAGCTCCGGTTCGGTGCGGACCAGCACCACCCCGCGCGAGGCCGCGCCGTCGACCGGCTTGAGGACCAGCGGCAGGCCGAGCGCGCCGACCAGTTCACCGGCCGTGGTCCCGGCGGTGAGGGACAGGTACCGGGGCGCGCGGACGCCCGCCCGGTGGACCCAGCGCTTCATCACCGTCTTGTCCCGGAAGCGCAGCACGAAGTCCGTGCTCCAGCCGGGGACTTCGAGCGCCTCGCGCAGCCGGGCGGCGGTGAGCAGGTCGAACTCGGAGGGGCCGACGATCCCGGCCAGCGGCCCGTGCTCCTCGGCGATCCGGCGCGCTGCCGGCAGCAGCGTGTCGTAGTCGAGATTCGGGACCACGACGGTCGCCACCGCGCCGTCCAGGTCCAGCGGCGGCAGCCCGTCCTCGGTGGTCAGGTAGGCCAGTCGATGGCTGCCCCCGGGGACGAAGCGGTGGTACTCCCCGAACTCGTCGTCGAACCGGTTGACGACGAGGAGCAGCGGGACGGGGTCGGAGCCGGTCGCGGGTGCCGGACCGGTGCCGGGCCGGCGGCCCGGTCCGGTGTCGGTGCGGTCGCCGGGGCGCTGGTCACTCAAAGGTCACTCCAAGATCGATCGTCCGCCGGAGCTCCAGGGCCTCGGCATAGGAGTCGGTGCTGTACAGGACGTGTCCGACCCGGCCGCGGAAGTCCTGCGCCGGCGGCACCGGACGGCCGGGGGCCGTCTCCACCTCGACCTCCAGGACCTCCGGCCGGGCGCGCAGCCGATCCAGCCCGTGGACGGTGCCGTACGGGGTCCGGCTCGGTGCGGTGAAGAAGTGGATGCCGGCGTACTTGGCCCGCGGCGCGCCCGACGGGACGTCCCGCAGGTCCGTCCCCGTGTGCGCCGCCACCGCGAGGTGCGCCAGCGGTACGCCGGTGGCGATCTCGACCAGGTCGGGGATGCGGTCCCCGCCCAGCCGGGCGCCGAGCTCGATCAGCACCGGCTCGCCGCCGGACAGCCGTAGCTCGCAGTGGAACGGGCCCACCGTGACCTGCAGGGCGGCGACCACGGCCGCCACGTACTCCTCGACCGCCCGCCGCTCGGCGGGCGCCAGGTCGGCCTGGGTCACGTGCCCGAGTTCGACGAAGTACGGCTCCGGGCCGAGGAACTTGCGGGTGACCGCGACGACGGTGACCCGGCCCGCCGCCACGTAGCCCTCGACCGAGAACTCGGGGCCGTCCAGGTACTCCTCCAGCAGCGCCCGACCGTCCAACCGCCGTCCCAGGTCCAGCCGCCGGTCCTCGCTCAGCCGTCGGTAGGCGGCGTGCAGCTCGGTCGGGGTGTCGGCCCGGCTGACGTGGATGCTGCCCGCCGAGTCGGTCGGCTTCAGCACGCACGGATATCCCACCACCGCTGCTGCGCCGTCGAGTTCGGCGGCCGAGCCCAGCGAGGCGTAGCGCGGGACGCGCAGCCCGGCCGCCTCCACCCGGCGGCGCATCAGCGCCTTGTCCCGGACGGCCGCGACGGACTCCACGGGTAACCCCGGCAGGCCGAGGCGGGCGGCGACGCGGGCCGCCGCGGGCACGTAGAACTCGAAGCCGGGCAGGACACCGGAGAGCGGCTGCTCCCGGGCGACCTCGACCGCGGCCTCGACGAGCGCGGCCTCGTCGTTGGTGTCGAGCACCACCAGGGTGTCGATGTCCTTGCGCAGCTCGTCCGGGAGCCGGCGGTCGTCGCGGTCGTGCGACAGCACCACCGTCTCCAGGCCCAGGTCGTGCGCGGCGGCGAGCAGGGCCGCGCCGGAGGACATCGGCTCGACGACCAGGACGCGGCCGGTCCGTGCGCCGCGGAGGCCCGCCGTCATCTCAGACCCCGACCGCGGCGGGCTCGGCGGCAGCGGGTACGGACTCGGAGGGGTCGGCGGTGGCACGGGATCCGACCGTCGCCCGGTACAGCTCGTCGAAGTAGTCGCCGATCAGGTCCACGAAGACGGTGAGGTAGACCTCGGCCTGCTCGGGGGTGCTGAACTTCTCGACGGCCCGGGCGACCGTGCGGAACATCAGCTCGTCGTGGTCGTGCGCCTCGTCGAAGGCGAGGTGCGCCCGGGTGCCGTGCACGTACTCCTTGCCGAACTCGGTGGCGGCCTTGTCGGTGATGACCGGGTTGTAGCGGTCGGAGTACCACTCCACGAACCAGTCCCAGATGGTGGTAGGTGCGGGACCGGACCGGTCGGCCTCCAGGCGCAGGTAGCCCATCAGCTTGGCGGTGGAGGTGAAGACCGGAGTGGCGTTCAGGGCCTCGAAGGACAGGCCGAACCTCTCCAGGTCCCGGACGAACATGTTCTCGTGGCCGAACTCCTCCGCGAGGTATCTGGCCAGCTTGGCGGCCAGCGCGTCGTCCTTCGACCCGACCTTGTAGAGGGCGTAGCTGTCGACCTCGTTGTTCAGTCGGATCCGCAGGACGGTCTCGGTGATGTGACGGATGTACCAGTCACGGTCGATCCATTCGCCGCTGTGGAGTTCCCGCAGTTTGGGAACTCGCTGGAACTGCTTTTCCAGGAGTTCTGCCGCAAGCGCCTCAAGACGCCCTCTGTCGAGTCCGGACATGGTGGAGCACATCCTTACTGAACTGTTAATTCACGGGTAACGGGGGATTCTCCGACACGCTGCTTCCCCGCCGCGACGTGGTGAAAGCGGCTGGTGTCCGGCGTTGATCGCCGTGGAGGGACACGTTAGGTTCGGCGCTCAGTGGGGCGCAAGGAGCCTGGGAGCCGGCCGACTCCGTGAATGCCCGTGGAAATGGCGCCTGACCAGCCGTGAGGGGCGATTATGAACACTGTGTGTCGATTCCCATGGCACGGGTTCCGGTTGTGTCCGTGTTCGCCACGTGACATATCACCCCGGAATTCGCCCGCATTCCCTTCGTGCGCCGAGGTCGCCGCGGCGCGACGGTGACCGGGACGGTCCCGTCGGGCGTCGCACGGTTCGACGGCGCGCGACGCCGGTCGCCACGGGCGGGCTGGCGCGAGTTCGGCGAGCATGGGTGGCGGGTCGGGGACCGGGAGTCGGCGTGGAGGTGGCGATGAGAGTCGTGTTCGTGCACGGGGCGGCGTGCGGGACGGGGCGTGGTGGTGGCACCGCACCGCCGAACTCCTGCGGGAGCGTGGGGTGTCGAGTGCGGCCCCGGCGCTCCCGAGCTGCGGGGAGGCGGGCCTGCCCGGCGGTGTCGACGGTCCCGGGCTGCCCGAGGACGTCGCGGCGGTGCGGCAGGTGCTGCAGGCCGGTGCGGAGCCGACCGTCGTGGTCGCCCACAGCTACGGCGGGATCGTCACCGCGGAGGCCGCCGCGGGCATCGGATCGGTGCGCCACCTGCTGCTGGTCTCCAGCTACCTGCCCGAGGTCGGGCAGAGCCTGTCGGAGTTCGGGGACGGCGGCCCCGCCCCCTTCCTCGACGTCGACCCCGGGGCGGGCACGTTCGAGGTCCGCCCCGAACTGCTGGTGGACACCTTCCTGCAGGACTGCGACGCCGAGATCCAGGCGCAGGCCGCCGACCACCTGGCCCGGCAGAGCGTACGGGTGACCGGGCAGCCGGTCGGGGCGGCCGCCTGGCAGGAGGTGCCCACGACCTACCTCGTCTGCGCGCAGGACCGGGGCACCCCGGCGCGGTTGCAGCGCGAGTTCGCCCGCCGGGCCGGCGCCGTCGTCGAGCTCGACGCCGGCCACCACCCGTTCCTCTCCCGCCCGGCAGCGGTCCGGGACCTGCTGCTGAGCCTGTGACGGCAGCCGCGGACCAGCTCGCGACGTAGGGGCGGGGGCGTGGGCGGACGACCCCGCGGTGCAGGCCCGCGCGGGGCAGGTCCGGATGCCGTGGCGCCGGCGACGGCTCCGGGGGCAGCGCACGGAGCATCTCCACGGAGCGCCGCAGCAGCCGGGTACGCGCCTGCGCCTGTGTGCTCGCCGTTCCGTCCGCATAGGATGCCCGGATCGAGCGAGAGAGGGGGCTCCGGTGGGAGAAGTAGCGGGTGCGCGGGAGGAGTTGGACGGCACGCCACGCACGTACGCCCCCAGCTGCCGGGGCGGGGGCGAGCCGGCCGTCTCGCAGCCGACGTCGTACCGGCTGACCCACTACGCCGACCCCGGCCGGTAGCCGCTGTGACCCGCGTTTCCGCCGGGCGTCCAGCCTGGTTCCGCACGCCCACCGGCACTCCGAGGGTGGATCACGATCGTTCGGAGGAACGCCCGTGACCGTCGCCGCCTCCGATCGGGCCGACGAGACCCGGGCCGCCGCGGACCGGCGGCCACTGGGCGCCCTGCTGGTCGCGAACCTCGCCTCGATCACCGGCAACGCCCTCGCCGGCATCGGTGTGCCGTGGTTCGTCCTGCAGACCACCGGCAGCGCCTCCCGGGCCGGTCTGGTGGCCTTCTGCGGGATGCTGCCGCTGGCCGTGGCGGCCCTCGCCGGCGGACCGGTGATCGACCGGATCGGACGCCTGCGCGCGTCGGTGCTGTCGGACCTGGTGTGCGGGACGGCCATCGGGCTGATCCCGCTCCTCCAATGGGCAGGCGTCCTGCAGTTCTGGCAGCTGTGCGTCCTCATGGCGGTCAACGGGCTCTTCCAGGCGCCGGGGGAGACCGCGCGCCAGGTGCTCACACCCGATCTCGCCGCCCACGCCGGCGTCCCGCTCGCCCGGGCCATGAGCCTGTACACGAGTGCGTCCCGTGGGGCCCGGCTGCTCGGGGCCTCGGCCGCCGGCGTACTGATCGCACTGTTCGGAGCCGGGCCGGTCCTGCTCCTGGACACGGCGACCTTCGGCGTCTCGGCGCTGCTGGTCGCCCTCGGCGTCCGGCGCGTCCCGGCCGCCGCCCCCCGACGGGCCGGGCCCCCGGTGAGCCTGCGCGGCTACCGCGACGAACTTCGCGAAGGCCTGGTCTTCCTGCTCCGTCAGCGGCTGCTGCTCGCCATCACCTTGGTGCTCATGGTCACCAACGGTCTGGACCAGGGCTGGAGCGCCGTCCTGCTGCCCGTGCACGCCAGGCGCGACCTCGGCGGATCGATCGATCTGGGCCTGCTCGCCGGCCTCTTCGCGGCCGGGGCGCTCGGCGGCTCGCTGCTGCACGCGGCGCTGGGGGCCCGGCTTCCCCGCTGGTCGCTGTACGCCTGCTGTCTCCTGGTCAGCGGAGGCCCGCGGATGCTGGTCGCGGCGTTCGCGCCCGGCCTGCTGCCGCTGGGAGTCACGCTGGCCGTCGCCGGGGTCGCCGCCGGCATCCTCAACCCGATCGTCTCGACCGTGCTGTACGAGCTCGTGCCCGACGCCCTGCGCAGCCGGGTGACGGGCGTCCTGGCGGCGGGAGTGCTGCTGGCGACCCCGCTCGGCGGCCTCGTCTGCGGCTACCTGGTGGACCGGGCCGGGCTGACGACGACCCTCGTGCTCGTCGGCGGGGCGTACCTGCTGGTGACGCTCTGCCCGCTGGCCTTCCCCGTGTGGCGCCGGATGGACGCGGGTTAGGGCCTGTCCGGCGTCGCGCGCCCGGCGGGAATTGTCAGACACGGCCTAGCGGTTCATCCCCGTCCGCAGCGATCGAGTGCGGCTCGGACCAGGTCGAGCCCCGCCACCCTCCAGTGGTCCCGGTCGGGCAGCTGGTCGTCCCGGCGCCAGCGCCAGGCCGAGAACATCGCCCAGTCCACGGCCCGGCACCGGTGGACCAGCTCGTGGTCGGCCCCCGCGTAGTGCCGCGCGACGTCCTCGGGTGCGTGGGCCAGGTCGAACTCGACCGGTCCTCGGCAGCACGTGGCGAGGTCGATGAAGAGCGGACCTCGTCCCGTGTGGAGGAGGTTGTCCTGATGCGGCTCGCCGTGCAGCAACTGGTCGCCGGCTGTGTCGGCGCCGATCGCGGCGCCCAGCTCACCGAGCGTGGTGCTGAGGAGTCGCCGGTCGGATTCGGCCAGCTCGGGCGACCGCTCCCGGTCGTTCACCACCCTCAGCGCCCCGGCGACCCGGTCGGTGAAGTGCGGTGCCGCCAGATCGGTCGGATCGATCCGGCGCAGGGCGGCATGGTGTCGCATCAGCGCGTCCGCGTAGTCGGCCGGCGCGATCCCCGGTCCCACGGGTTCGTAGTAGGTCCAGAACGAGACGGCGAAGCCGTCCCGTACATGGACCCGGGGTTCGACCCTGGGGTCGAGCTCGGCCACCGGAGCGCCGACCCGGGCGAGCCGGCGGGCGACCTCCACTTCGAACGCGGCGTCGGCCCGATCCCCCGAGGGTGCGACCCGAGCCAGGACATCGCAGGGGAGCAGGCGCAGCGCGACCCGGTCCGAGTCGTGGATGACGACCACGTCGTCGACCTGAAGGCCGAGCTCGGAAGCGGTCACCCGCCCTGCCTCGACTGCGCGCCGGAGATCCGATGGCTCCATTCCGTCCGTCCTCCCTCTTGGTTGGTGCACAGGAACTGGTTGGTGCACAGGAACGTCCGGGGGTACGACGCCCCGGTTGCCTTCGCGAACGGCATTCGGTGCACTGCGGGCGACGACCTCGGCCGGCAGGGCGCCCCACCGCTCAGGGGGACGGGGCCGCCGTCCCGGTGGCGGTGCGGCCGACGATGTCGACGGCTCGGGGGAGGCTGACCCGGTCCGGGCCGGCGTCGGTGCGGGTGGTGGCCTGGCAGATGAGGGAGTTGATCGCGTGGTGGACCAGCAGGTAGGCCCAGATCTCCTGGTGGACCAAGTCCGGGACGGTGGACCGCAGTACCGTCCCCGCCTCCTGCGGGAGGCTCCCGGGTCCCCTGCCCGTGGTCGCGTCCTCCAGGCGTCGCCGGTAGGCGCCGGCGAGCTCGGCGGCGGTCAGACGACCGGGGTCGGTGATGTTGGTGATCAGGCGGATCTGCTCCGGCCCCTCGTGGTCGGGGACGTCGTACTCCACGACCCGCACCACATGGGCCGCGGCCGGGTCCGGCTTCGACCCCGACCTTGCTTCGTCCAGCAGTTCCTCGCGCTCGCGGCCGCGGATCGCGGGGTCGACCAGCGCGGAGAGGTACGAGCCGTCGGAGAGGACCTCCAGGATCGGCAGCGACAGTCTCGCGGGGGCGCGCCAGCACAGTGCCGCCCCCGTCCGGGTGGCGGCACTGAACGTGGCGAAGCTGTACAGACCGCGATCGGCCAGCAGGAGCCAGTCGTCGGAGATCGAGATCAACAGCGAGGTGGCCATCTTCGTCCTACTGCGGGTCCACGGGCCGACCTCGGCGTCCACGAACGCGTGGGAGCCGCACTCGACCACGGTCACCACCCGGGCCCTGGGGCGCGCGGAGCGGGCGCGGCCGTTGTTCGGGTAGCCGAACTCGGCGCCGTTCTGCGGTGAGTCGGGCACGTCGAGACCGAAGGCGTCGAGGGCCATCAGCCGCCACTGCCGCAGCCACGCGCCCCGGGTCCCGGCGGTGGCGACGGGGCGGCCGGCGACCCGGTAGAACGTCTCACGCAGCAGATCGCGGCCCAGCCGCTCGCGTGCGTGGGCGATCGCCGAGGACGTCGCCGGCTCCCACGCCGTGTCCCGGTCGCCGAACTCGGAGAGTGCCCCGATGACCTTCCGTGCGACCTCCTCGGCTCCGTCATCGGGGAACAGGCACAGTGCCATCGTCAGGTAGGCGGTCACGTGCGGAGGGAGCCTCCCCCCGGGAGGTCGCTCGTCCACCCCGCACACCTCGGTGGCCTCGTCGACCATGGACCGCGGCACCGCGGCGAGCAGGGCCCCCGGCGACAGTCGGTCCGGCCACGCAACCGGCCCACCCGTTTCCACCGCACCCTGATCCATGCGACCACCGTAGCCGTCGGCCCGAAACGGTTTTCGGCGACGAGATCGGCAAGCCGGGCGGCGCCATGGGGACCCGGTCAGGTCGAGCTCACCGTCCACCGGATCCTTCCGCCGACAATTCAGGGTGACATGTCGGTTTTGCGCATATTCATATGAGAGGCTTCCGTTGTCGGGCGGGCTGTGACGACGCACAGTCGCGCCGATCCGATCCACGGCCGGGGAGCCGTCGCCGCCGACGAAGGACGACACAGTGCAGGATGACGTGGTGGTGGCGGTTCGGGCCGGGCAGGTGGGTCGCCGGCTCACATGGCCGTGGTTCCTGGTCGTGGTCGTGGTCTACGCGGGCATCATCCAGGGCCTGGGCCGGCTGATCGGTGTGGACACCGGCTACTCCGACAGTCAGTTCCCGACCACCGAGTCGCTGGTGCGCAACGCGCTGATCCCGATCGGGGCCTCGATCGTCTTCGCCGCCGGCGTGGTGACCTGGCTGGGCTGGTGGGGAGAGGTGCTGCGCTACCGCGTGCCCGTGCGGCGCTGGGTGCGCTGGGTGCCGATCTCGATGCTCGCCGTCGCCCTGGTCGGCCTGAACTACGGTCACCTCGCCGACCAGAGCGCCTCGCTGGTGGTGTGCCTGCTGCTGCTCGGACTCTTCGTCGGCGTCGGCGAGGAGCTCATGTTCCGCGGCATCGGCGTCCACGTCTTCAGCCGGGCCGGCTTCAGCGAGGGCAGGGTCGCCCTGTACTCCTCGCTGATCTTCGGACTGGTCCACGTCAGCAACGCCTTCGGCCAGGGAGCCCAGGCCCTGTTGCAGGCCCTGATCGTCTCCACCTCGGGCTACTTCTTCTACCTGTGCCTGCGCGTGGCCGGGGTCATCCTGCTGCCGATGCTCGTCCACGGCCTCTGGGACACCAGCCTGATCTCCAATCTGGTGGGCGACAAGCCCGCGGTCTCCGTCGGCATGCTCCTCGCCGTCCTGCTCCAGGTCACCCTGATCGTCGTGCTGATCGCCAAACGCCACAGCATCGAGCCCGCCCGACCGACGGAGGCCGCACGGCCCCCGCAGGCCGGCGTCTAGGACGGTCGCCGAGGACTCCCGGACGGCGGGCCACCCGGCCGCACGCCTGCTGCCGTAAGGATGACCGCTGGCATGTCTACGGCCTGATCGGTCCGACGGTGTGCGTCCCTGAGGCTGAGGACCCGGACCCGCCGGGTCCCTCCCCGATCGAAAGGAAGCCTCTCGTGCGTATGCGCATGACGGCAGTCCTGGCCGCCACGACCACCACCGCGGCCCTCGCCCTCACCTTCGCCCCCGGCGCCACCGCGCTCACCGGCACCGACGGGAGGGTCTGGGACAGGCTCCACGCCGTCGGCCTGACCGACGACCAGCGCCTGGTCGACTTCCCCGTCAGCCACCCCGACCACGTCCACGTCATCGGCGGCATCTCGGGCCTCGTCGGCGACGGCCGCCTGGTCGGCATCGACTACCGCGTCCAGAACGGCGCGCTGTACGGAGTCGGTGACCAGGGCGGCATCTACACCCTCGACGACACCAGCGGCTGCGCCACCAAGGTCTCCCAGCTGACCGTCGCGCTCCAGGGCAGCTACTTCGGCGTCGACTTCAACCCCGCCGCGAACCGCCTGCGCGTCATCTCCGACACCGGCCAGAACCTGCGGCACAACATCGACGACCCGGCCGGCACCCCGGCCGCCGGCACCACGGTCGCCGACGGCACCCTGACCAACCCGGCGGTGCCGCCCGCCACCACCGGCACCACCGCCCTCGGCGTCACCGGCGCCGCCTACACCAACAACGACCTCGACACGGCCACCGCCACCACCCTGTTCGACCTCGACACCACCAACGACCGGATCTCCCTGCAGTCGCCCGCCAACAGCGGCACGCTCGCCCCCACCGGCAAGCTCGGCGTCGACACCGGCCCGGACGTCGGACTCGACATCTACTACTCCGCCAAGGAGGGCCGGAACTACGGCTACGCCGCGCTCGACGCGGGGGGCGCGAGGGGCCTGTACCGGGTGGACGTGCTGACCGGGCGCGCCACCGGCCTCGGAGCCTTCCCCGACACCGCGCACGTCACCGACCTCGCCCTGCCGCTCGCCCAGGACTGACCCTCTTCGTCACGCTCCGACAGCAGCAGAGCGGGAGCCGCCCGCCTTGACCAGACCGGACGGCGGCCCCCGCCATTGCGCCCGGCATGACCTCGAAACCCTGCCGCGCGCACCCCGTATTCGCCTTCACCGCGCCACCGGACTGCCCGTGTCACCCGAACGGGTCAATCCCGCCCCGCACACCGGGCTGCCGACCCCCGCCCCCGCCCCGCCGGCGGCCGCGCACCGTTCGGCCCCGCACCCACGTACGCCGGCGCCGGGCGCCCGGCTCGCCGAGCCCCAGGACGTCGCCCGACGCGCCGGGACTTCGCCTTCCCGCAGGGACGGGGACACCGGTACCGATGGGTCCACACGAAGCGCTTCCAGCTGCCGTCCGAGGCAGGAGACGACCGGGACCTGCTGACCGCCCTGCTCGCGCATCCGGAGTTCCTCGGGGGTCTCCCGGAGGACGCGCGGCACGACTACGGTCCGATCCACACCGAGTTCCACGAACTCGTCCTCGTCGACCGCCGCACCCGGAGGTGTCCGCGCGCTGCCCGCCGCCCTCGGCGTCCGGGCTACTGAGGCGCGAGGCGAGCGCAGGCTCCGACAGACACCGGCCCTGGGCCCCGGCCGGCGCACGGCGGCGGTAGGGGACCAGGGCCGGTGTCGGGCCCGGCCGTTAGGTGGGAGGCGTTCTCCCGGACGGCGCGGGCCGGAGGTCACGCGGCTGTGTGTCCGGGTGCTACTCCCGGGCGAGCATGGCCTGGGCCTCGGTTTCGAGGTCGATGTACGGTTCGCCGCTGACGTCGACGGCGACGCGGTGGAGGGTGGCGCCCGTGAACGTCCAGGGGGCGGTGCCGGGGTAGCGGTCGGTGACGGCCTCGCCGGAGTCGCGGCCGACCGTGAGGCCTTCGCCGGCGAGGGTGAAGCGGCCGGGCTGGGTCTTGATGCGGCCCTCGCCGACCTTGTGGTCGCCGTGGTAGAGACTGAGGATGCCGGTGGCGACGCCGGGCGAGGTCTCGCCGTCCTTCTCGAAACTGGCGGCGAGGATGAGCTTCTCGCCGGTCGGGAGCTCCTCGGTGGCGGCGATCAACTGGTGGTCGGTGCCGAGGAAGTTGTAGACGTAGTGCAGGCGGTCGTCGCGTACGAAGAGGGTGTGTCCGCCGAAGCGGCCGCCGTGGGCGAACAGCACGCCGGAGGCGCCCGGCCCGGGGATGTCCACGAGGGCGCCGACGGTGTAGGAGCGGTTGCGGATGTTGACGGCGACGGCCTCGGGGACTTCGGAGCCGCCCGGCCGGTAGGTGTAGCGGCTGCGGTGCGGGGTGAGCCGTGGGCGCGGGGTGGAGAGGATCTCCAGGGCGGAGCGGTCGTCCAGCGGCAGGGCCTGGTTGACGCCGGCCTCGTAGAACCACAGGCCGACCAGTTCGGTGAGGCGCTGCGGTTCCCGCCGGGCGAGGTCGTGGAGTTCGGAGCGGTCCTCGTCGGTGTGGTAGAGCTCCCAGGTGTCCTGGCCGTAGTTGCCCCAGCCGCTGATCGCGGGGTGGGTGGTGACGGCCTTCCAACCCTGGTGCCAGATGCCGCGGGTGCCGAGCATCGAGTAGAACTGCGTCGTGCGGGCGGAGGGCACCGCGGGTGCGTCGAAGGAGTAGCGCATGCTGACGCCCTGCAGCGGGACCTGGACGTGCCCGCGGACGGACTCGGGCATGTCCAGCCCGATGCAGTCCAGGACGGTGGGGACGATGTCGACGGCGTGGTGGTACTGGGTGCGGACCTCGCCGCGGGAGGCGATGCCGGCCGGCCAGGAGACGATGCACGGGTCGCAGGTGCCGCCGTTGAAGGAGTACCGCTTCCACATCTTGAACGGCGTGTTGAAGGCCATCGCCCAGCCGTTGGGGTAGTGGCCGTACGTCTCGACCCCGCCGATCTTGTCGATCATGGCCAGGTTGTCGTCGATGTCGTCCGCGACGTTGTTGAAGAACTTGTTCTCGTTGACCGAGCCGTTCGGGCCGCCCTCGCCGGACGCACCGTTGTCGGAGACCACGACGAAGATCGTGTTGTGGAGCTGGCCGATGTCCTCCAGGTAGGCCATCAGGCGGCCGACCTGGTCGTCGCAGTGCGACAGGAACCCGGCGTACGCCTCGGCCATCCGGGCGAACAGGCGCCGCTCGTCCGCGCTCAGCTCCGCCCAGGGGCGGGTGAAGTCCAGGGCGGGGAAGGGCTCCCCGCCCGGCCCGGTACGGGTGTCCGGGGTGCCGATCGGGTTCAGCGGCGGCAGTTGCGTGTTCTCCGGCACCAGGCCCAGCTGTTTCTGGCGGGTCAGGATCTCCTCGCGCATCGCCTCGTACCCCGCGTCGAAGCGGCCCCGGTAGCGGTCGATCCACTCCTTCGGCGCCTGGTGCGGGGCGTGCGCGCAGCCCGGTGCGTAGTAGAGGAAGACCGGTCGCTCGGGGGCGATGGCCTTGACGTCGTCGAAGTACTGGATCGCCTTGTCGGTGATGTCGACGCCGAAGTGGTAGCCCTCCTCGGGGGTGGCGGGCTGTTCGACGGGGTGGTTGTCGTGGACGAGGTCCGGGTAGTACTGGCTGGTCTCGGCACCGAGGAAGCCGTAGAAGCGTTCGAAGCCGCGGCCGAGCGGCCAGTCGCGGCGGGTGGAGGCGAGGTTCATCTCGTCCTCCGGGCACAGGTGCCACTTGCCGGTGATGGCGGTGCTCCAGCCGCGTTCGACCAGCACTTCGGCGAGGGTCGCGCACTCGGGCGGGATGTGGCTGTTGGCGTTCGGGAAGCCGATCGCGGCCTCGCTGATGCACGCCATGCCGTTGGTGGTGTGGTTGCGGCCGGTCAGCAGCGCGGAGCGGGTCGGGGAGCACAGCGCGGTGGTGTGCCACTGGGAGTAGCGCAGGCCCTCCGAGGCGAGCCGGTCGATGTTGGGGGTCTCGATCGGCCCGCCGTAGCAGCTCATCGCGCCGAAACCGACGTCGTCCAGCACGACGTACACCACGTTCGGCGCCCCCTCGGGGGCCTTCGGCTGCTCGTAGGCGGACCAGTCCGGGACGGAGTCACGGACGTCGAGGTTGACCACACCGCGGAATGTCGAAGCCACGGGTCCCGCCTTCCATCGGTACGCCCGCACCACGGACCGGCACGGGCTCCTGACACCCATGCTTGACCGGCATCCTTCGGCGGTGCGGGCGGCACGCAGGGGGCATGGGCCGATCGGGTGACCGGGCCGGAGCGGCTGCCGCCGCCCCACTGACCGCGGGTCAGCGCACCACGCAGCGGAAGCCCAGGTGGCAGGTCGCCGTGTCCTCGCTCTGCCCCTGTCGGGCCGCGGGTCGGTAGCGCAGGCAGTAGTTGGGTGCGCACAGGTGCGAGCCGCCCTTGATCACCCGCCGCGGGAAGCGCTCCGCGGGAGGGGTGCCGGAGCCGTCCGCGGGCGGAGCGTCCACGCGGGGGTTGCGCGGGGTGCAGCAGGCGCTCGGCGCGGGGTCGCGATGGCGGGTGGTCCAGTGGTCGGCGGTCCACTCCCAGACGTTGCCGGCCATGTCGTACAGGCCGTAGCCGTTGGGCGGGTAGCTGCCGACCGGGGTGGTGCCGGGGCCGGGGTCGGTCCGCCCGGCGGCCAGGTACTCCCAGGGGAAGCGGCCGTGCCAGGTGTTCGCCATCCGGCGGCCCTTCGGCATGAGCTCGTCGCCCCACGGGAAGACGGCCGCGGGCAGGCCGCCGCGGGCCGCGAACTCCCACTCGGCCTCGGTCGGCAGCTCCTTGCCCGCCCAGCCGGCGTACGCGAGGGCGTCCTCGTACGCGACCTGGGAGACGGGGTGCCGCTCGCGCCCGTGCACGGTGCTGCCCGCGCCCTGCGGACGGCGCCAGGAGGCCCCCTCGGCGTAACTCCACCACCGGCGCCAGTCGTCCAGGTCGACCGGACCGGAGGTCATCCGGAAGACCAGCGCACCGGGCACCAGGTCGGCCGGCCCCGCCCCGGGGTAGTCCGCCGGGTCGAGCGGGCGCTCGGCCACCGTCAGGTAGCCCGTCGCCTTCACGAAGCGGCGGAACTCGGCCACGGTGACGGGGTGTTCGTCCGCCCAGAAGCCGTCCACCACCACCGGGTGCACCGGGCGCTCCTCCGGGTAGAAGCCCTCCGAGCCCATCAGGAAGGAACCCCCGGGCACCCAGACCATCCCCCGGGCCGGCGCCGAGAGCGGATGCTGCGCAGTCGTCGTCACGGCACCGACGGTGCACCACCCGGCGCCGATCCACCCCGTCGACACGCCCGGATGAACAAGTCGGCCCGAAGGTTTGGGTGTCGTCGCCGTCGCCGTCGCCGTCGGCGTCCGGTCGCGGACCGGGCACACGGCGACGTACCCGGGTGAGTACCGGATCAGGGAGCGGTGCATCACCGAGAGCGACTGGGAGCCGTTCCCGGAGGCCGGCGAGTTCGTCGCCCCCTGTTCGGACGTCGAGTACCACTGATCGACGGACGGGGTCGATCGACCCGGCGCGTGCCCCCGCCGGACGATCGGGACCCCGGCCGCGCGGCACGGCCCGGCGCCCGGCGCCGCCCCACTGGGTGGGCCCGGCGTGCGGCTCCCGGACACCGCCGTGATGCCGCCGATTAGGTGCGGCGTGCTACACCTGAAGTAATCAAAGGGGTACTTTGCACCAACTGAAGCTCGGCATCATGGCGCAGTCACGCAAGGAGAACGAGCACCGACTGCCGATCCACCCCGCGCACTTCGAGCGGATCGACCCCGACCTTCGCGCACGCATCCACCTGGAGCAGGGGTACGGAGAGCGTTTCGGTGTCTCCGACGAGCAACTCGCCCCTCTTGTCGCAGGGTTGCTCCCGCGAGAGGAGATCATCGCCCGGTGCGACGTCGTCCTGCTGGCCAAGCCGATGCAGGCGGACGTCGCCGAGTTGCGCGAGGGGCAGGTCCTGTGGGGCTGGCCGCACTGCGTTCAGGACAGGACGATCACCCAGACGGCCATCGACCGCAGGCTGACGTTCATCGCCTTCGAGGCGATGAACCACTGGACCAGCGACGGCTCGTTCAACCTGCACGTCTTCCACAAGAACAACGAACTGGCCGGGTACTCCTCGGTGCTGCACGCCATGCAACTGCGCGGATCGACCGGAGACTACGGCCGGCGGTTGCGGGCGGTCGTGATCGGCTTCGGCGCGACGGCCCGAGGGGCCGTGACGGCCCTGAACTCCATCGGCGTGCACAACGTCGACGTGCTGACGGCGCGCGGCGTCGCCGCGGTCAGCTCACCGATCCACTCCGCCCGGATCGTCCAGTACGACCACGACGAGGCGGACGACACCTCCGACCCCCGCCGCAGCCACGCACACACCGAGGAGGGCCGGATTCCCCTGGCGGAGTTCCTCTCCGGGCACGACGTCATCGTCAACTGCGTCCTTCAGGACACCGGGGCGCCGCTGACCTTCCTGATCGACGAGGACCTCGACACCCTGGCCCCGGGAACCCTCGTCATCGACGTCTCCTGCGACGAGGGCATGGGATTCAGCTGGGCCCGACCGACCACCTTCACCGAGCCGATGTTCACCGTCGGTGACAACGTGCACTACTACGGTGTCGACCACAGTCCCTCCTACCTGTGGAACTCGGCCACCTGGGAGAACAGCGAGGCGCTGATCCCGCACCTGCGCGCGGTCCTTGACGGCCCCGCCAGCTGGGAGTCCGACGAGACCGTCCGGCGCGCCATCGAGATACGCGCGGGTGTCATCCAGAACCCGGCCGTGCTGGCCTTTCAACGCCGCTCCCCGGACTACCCCCACCCCGAGGAGCAGTAGCCGCACTCCGCCGGCCGTCCCATCCTGCGACCGGCAGTGCCGGCCGGCTCCGACCGCTCAGCGGTCGGAGCCCACCGGTACCGCCACCGGATCGAGAACGCCACCGACGCCGAGACCTGCCGGGTGCGCCGTCCGATCCCGGGGTGCCCTTCCCGCGCCGGCCGATGAGGGAGCGGTGAGCGCCGTCAGAAGCGCTTGCCGGTCCTGGCGAGGGTCTTCAGCTCGCCGGTGGCGTACTTGGCCACCGCTTCCGCGACCATCTCCAACTCCCGGGGGCCCCGGGCGCCCGGGCCGGGACCGCCGGTGGAGTCCCGCAGGCAGGCCGACAGGACCAGGTTGCTACTGCGGGTCATCACGCAGGTGGACACCTCGAACTCGCCCGAGTACTCCCGGTAGCGGACGGCCGCGTCGCCGATGCGCTTCACCGACTCGATCTCGGTGGGCCGTACCGTGCCCACGGACGGGGGCCCGCTCACGATCTCCCGGGAGCGCTGATAGGCGGCGCGGGCCTCCTCGACGGTCTTGTAGACCCAGACCTGGGTGAAAAGGCTCCCGCGCCCGCTCCCGCTGCGCCCGAACCGGGAGCTGCACTCCCGGTAGTCGTGGCCCTCGTGCTCTCCCGGGTATCCGACGTGGTCCTCCGCCGGCTCGTTCAGCTGGCCGAAGAGTTCGTCGAACATCGTGATGTCCTGGTCCGGGCAGATCCGGTTGGGATCCTGGTAGTCGCCCGGGCCGGTGGCCCGGTCCGCGGAGGAGGCGTCGGAGCCGCATCCGGCGATCAGGAGGCCGGCCAGCGCGAGGCCTGCGGCGTGCACGAGGGGGCGCAACTGCACGGGCACGATCCCTTCGAAGTCGAACAGGTGAACTGCATTGGCCGGAAACCGAACTGGCGATCCGTCAGTTCACCGGTAGATCCCCAGCGTTGCACGACGGGTGGCTGCGCACAGGTGGATTCACGAACCCGCGCGAGACCGGCCGGCCGAAGGGGGCGGAGGTTCCGTCCCGGGCGTCCCGCTCGGCTCTCGGGCCCCAGGTCGCGTCCCCGCAGAGGTTGATCTAGGCCATGACCTGACCTAGATCGCTCCTATCGTTTCTCCTGTCGACAGGACAGCACCTCACGAAGGCGGAGAAGACCATGACCGAGTCCACCACCCCCACCCTGACCCCGACCCTCACCGGCGAGCGCGCTGACCTGCTGGAGCAGCTCGGCAAGGCGCGGTTCTTCCTGCGCTTCACGGCGAACGAGCTCACCGACGCGCAGGCCGCCGAGCGCTCCACCGTCAGCGAGCTCTGTGTGGGCGGCCTGATCAAGCACGTCACCGGCGTCGAGCAGGCCTGGGTCGGGTTCATCCTCGAAGGCCCGTCCGCGATGCCGGACTTCACGGCCATGACCGAGGAGGACTTCGCCCACCGCCGGGACGGTTTCAGGCTGCTGCCCGGCGAGACCCTGCCGGGAGTGCTGGCCGACTACGCCGAGGTGGCCCGCCGCACGGACGACTTGGTCGCCACCCTGCCGGACCTGGACGCCGCCCACCCCCTGCCGAAGGCGCCCTGGTTCGACGCCGACGCCCGGTGGTCCGCCCGCCGCGTCCTGCTCCACATCATCGCCGAGACCGCCCAGCACGCCGGTCACGCCGACATCATCCGCGAGGCCCTGGACGGCGCCAAGAGCATGGGCTGACACACCCCGGGCGGTCCCGAGGCAGCGCCGGACCGGGGCGGACCGGGCCGGCCATCTCGTGGGCCGAGTGCGGTCCGCCCCCGCCGGCGGGTCGTCGGGCCCACCGACGGGGGCTCGCCACGGCGAGGGGGAATCCGCGGGGCCGGGAGGTGGTACTCCCGGGTCGCCGTGGTGGCATCGCGGGGTGAGCGGTGGAGGGAGGCGGACCCGGCGAACGGGGGAGCGGCGCCTTTCGGCCGATGGGCGCTCGGCCGGGTGTGGTTCTCGGCCCCCCGAGCCTGCCGGCTACCGGCCGGCCACGTCGTTGGCCGCGGCTTCGATCAGGTCGGTCACCGCACCGGGCTGGGAAGCCAGGGAGGCGTGCGAGGCGTCGAGCTCGATGGTCTTACGGGGGCTCATCCGCTCGGCCATGCGGCGTTCGTTGTCCGGGTGGATCATGCGGTCCTGGGTGGACACCTGGTACCAGGACGGCTTCCTGCGCCACGCCGGGTCGGTCACCGTGTCACCGAAGGTCGAGGCGAGCGGGGCCTTCTGCGTCACGGCCATGACCAGGGCCTCGTCGGCTGTGAGGTCCTGCGCGAAGCTCTCCTGGAAGCGGTCCTGCTTGATCCAGAGGTATCCGTCCGAGTCGGGCGCGAGGTTCGCGAACGCCGCCGGCGGGTTCTGCTCGCTGATCTGTCCGGGGCTCTCCCCGCTGTCCGGGGCGAACGCCGCGACGTAGACCAGGGCCGCCACGTTGGGCAGGTCACCGGCCTCGGTGATGACCGCGCCGCCGTAGGAGTGCCCGACGAGCACGACCGGTCCGTCGACCTGGCGGATCATCTTGCGGGTGCGCTCGGCGTCGTCCGCGAGGGAGGTCAGCGGATTCTCGACGGCGTGAAGGTCATGGAAACCGCGGCGGTGGAGTTCGGTGACGACCTTGGACCAGTGGGCGGCGCCGCCCCAGAAGCCGTGGACGAGGACGATGGAGGGCTTGTCGGCCATGAGGAACCTTCCTATTGAGACGGGTGGCGAGAGGGATGTCCGACTGCTCCGCCCACGTTAGGCAGCCTTCCGCACCTCGCCGCCGCGGCGCGCCCGGTCCGTCCGTCTTCTCGACCCTCCGCCGCGCCGAACGCGACGACCCGGAGCCGGCCGCCGTCCCGATAGTCCGGATCGCGACGAAGGTGTTGTCCGCGTTGTCGAGCCCGCTGAGCAGCGCGCGTATGGCGGCTTCGGACGGGTCGTCGACACGTACGAGGTTCTCGATCTCGGCGTAGGAGAAGTCGGCGGCCACGTGCCCCTCCCGGCGTGGTGCTCGGCAGGTCTGTCGGGCGCAGCCTGACATGTCGGGCCGACAGGGCGGCTGCCGAGGGCCGGGTCCAGATGTACGGCTCGACCACCGTGTTCGAGTTGGTTACAGCCGGCAGCGTCACTGTTCGTGGTCACCGTGGTGGATCAGCTCCGGTTCGCAGGTCTCGGTGACGAGGTGAGCGGTGATCTTGCTTGCTTCTTCCGGACTCTGAGATCACGTCCAGAAGAAGAAGCGGTCGAACCAACTCCTGGCGTGAGAGCGGAGGTTCATGACGCCGTCGTAGTCGGCCCAGGCCAGGTGCTCGGGGACGGTGATGTAGCCGAGCCCGGTGAGTACTTCGGTGATGCGTCCGTGGTCGGTGGAATCGAACGGGTAGTCCGTCTCCTCCTGGTCGTAGCTCACGGGGTTGCCAAGGGTGACGGTGGCGAGGTCGCCGAAGTTGCTCACGATGACCGTGATGAAGTCGGCACTGACGGTCGCATTGACCGGGATGATGATCCATCCGTGGTAGCTGGTCTCCGGGGCGTCGCGCTCGACCTTGCTGACGCAGGAGAACAACGTGTCGATGTCGGCGACGAGTTGGTCGAATCGTCTCCGCGTGGCGGCGTGATCGTAGCCGGCGGGGAATTCGGCGCCACCCGAGCGGTCCAGGTCCCGCAGAAGGGCCCAAAGGTGCTGCTCGTCGGTGGTCATGGGGCTTTCCTGCTCGGTCGGGCGGCCGTTGCGTCGGCTGACGTCGGAAGCGTATGGCGTAGGTGGTCCGGTCTCCGGGTGCGGCTCACTGCCACCTGAGTGGGCACGGACGTGGATGCAGAGCATACGTGCGAGTAGGGCAGCCGGGAGCCCGATCCGCCAAGATCCGCCGGACAGGCCCTAGGTGAGTGGGTGCCCGGTTCAGGACGTGTCAGTGGGGCGCGGGCCCGGCCGGTCAGGCGGTGTCGGGCCAGGGGAATCCGAGCTCCTGGGCGCGCTCGCGGCTGCCGCCGCACAGCTGTGCGTAGGACTTCGGGTCCACTTCGGCCAGCCGTTGCAGGGCGGCGGCGGCCTGTGCCTCGGGCGGGGTGCCGTCGTCCGGGATGGCCCAGCGGAAATGGAGGGGACTGTCGGCTCGTTCCGGACTGCCGGAGGCCAGCCCCGGCACGTACCAGAAGGCCAACACGGCGGTGTCGGGGTCGTCGAAGCCACTGCGGATCCAGCCCAGGCCTGCATCCCATCGGCTCAACAGGTCCGGCTCCTCGATCAACCTCGCCTTGATCAGGCGGGCGATGGTGCGGGCCGGCCAGGACCAGGTACGGTCGGTCTCCGCCCTGACGATCTCCGTGTCGTAGGCGGAGGCGTCGAACCGGTAGGCGGGCAACTCCGGTGCCGGATCGCGGGAGCCTGGCATGGTCTGCCGCCAGCTCTCCCACACCACCGCGTCCGCGTCCCGCCGGATGGTGACGTAGAGCGCGCCACAGCATCCCTCGGTGCAGTAGGCCTCGGCGAGTTGCACCTCGCGCGGCTCCACCTCGGCCCGCAGCCGTCCGTCGCACAGCAGGTGGTCGGGGCTGTGGGCGAGTCCGCGGCCGAACGCGGTCGGAACCACCGGGCGGCCTTCGATGAGCACACGTGCTTCGACGGGTCCGCGGTCCGCTGGGTCTCCGGCCACCACCTTGATGCGGAAGTCGGTGAGCGTGGCCGGGTGTTCGAACGGCCGCCGTCCGGTGCGGCGGATCCAGTCGACTCGCCGTCGCTGGTCCGCGTCGTCTCCGGTGGCGGCTGCCTGCGCCCATCGGGGTTCGGCCAGCAGGCGCCCGAGCGATTCCAGCAGGGCCGCGCGCCGTCCGGGCAGCCAGTCCAGCAGTACACCGGTGCCGCTGCTCAGATCCAGGGCGAGCGACAGCAGCATGGCGGCGTTGTCGAGGGTGGGTGGCAGCAGTGCGGCCCGGCTGACCACGCTGTCGTACACACGGAGCACGTCGCGGCAGGCCAGGAGGTCGGTCGGGTCGTCGTGCGAGCACCCCATCCGCACGAGCAGCCGGCCCGCGCGAGCGAGCAGGTCGGTGTCGGAGGGGTGGTCGTCGAGGAGGTCGGGCAACCTGGAAGCCTCCGCGATTCGGCGGGCGACCGTACCGTCGACGAAGGGGAGTGAGGTCGGGAAGGAGACCAACTCCTCTCGCACGGAGGGACGGTGACCGGTCCACAGGGTGCGGACGAGCGGCTCCAGTTCGTCACGGCGGGCGTAGACCGCGAGCCACAGGACGGCCGCGGACCGGTGATCGAGGACGTCGAGCGCGTCGACCGCGGGGCCGGTGAGGTCGCGGAACAGGCCGAGAACGGAGAGGTGCGGGACGTCCTCGGGTGTGCCGAGGTGGCTCAGCAGGGCGATGCCCGCGGTGACGGTGGACGCGGTCGTACCGGTTCGGACCAGCCTCCGTCCCAGCGTGCGGGCCGTGTCCGCCCGTTCGGCCGGCAGTGGCAACCGGGCGACGGTGGAGTGGACCAGGTGTCTGTGACGATCGTGGATGCCGAGTCGTTCGAAGCGGCGGTGCAGGGTGGCGGGATCGTCCGGGAACGGGCTGAACGCCTCCCGGACGGCATGCGTCGCCTCGTCCCGGGAGAGTGGATCCTCGCCCGTTGCGGTCTTCCGGGGCAGGGGGTAGCCGCGCCGGGACGGGAATCCGTCGGGGGACTCGCGCAGCAGCTGGCGCGCGTGTTCGTACAGAGCGGTCGGCACAGTGAGCGCGCTGCGCTCTTCCCGGGCGCTCACCGGGTGGAGTGGGACTCGATTCCGTAGGTCATGAGGGCAGCCTGCCAGCCGGTCGGTGCCGTGTCGAAGGAATTCGGGGCCGGGTCGTTAGGTGAGCCGGCGGCAGCGGGTGAAGGCCGCGGGGCGATGCTGGTGAAGGCTACGACGGGTCTGGCCCGGCGTTCATGGCAGCGGTGCGACGGGAAGCCGTTCAGTACCTGCGTCTGAACTTCAGACGCACGTTTGCCCAGGTCGGGAATCGAACAAGACTGAGGGCGGAGCTTGGCTCCGCCCTCAGGCCAAAGATTTCGGATGGAGCGGTGTTTCGTTGGACGGGCGTTGGTCCGATTCTTGGGCCCCGCCCGTTCGTGTGCCGGTCGGCGCGTCAGCGGGTGAGGATGACGCGCTGGCGATTCCACTGCTCAGTGGTGGCGGCGGAGAGCATGAAGTCGGCGACGTCGGCGCGGTTGATCTTTCCCCCGATGCGGCCGGTCGCACCGTCCAGGGGCATGATCTTGTAGCCGTCGGCTCCGCTGAGGGGGCCGTTGCCGAGCATGACGGGCAGGGCGACGGTCCAGTCCAGGCCGCTGCGGGCGATCCGGTCGTCGGCGGAGCCCTTGTCTGCCATGAGCTTGCCCATCAGCAGTTTCGACGCACCGGCCTGGAGGCGGGACTGCCGCTGCGCGGTGGCGCCGGCGCCGAGGGCGGAGAGCCAGACCAGGCGCCGTACGCCGGTGGCGGCCAGGGCTTCCAGGACGGGGCCGACGGTGCGGGTGGCGAGGGTGGACTTGAAGTCCTTGCCGGGGCCGAGTGCGGAGATGAGGGCCTGGCTGCCTCGGGCGGCCTTCTCGATGTCCGCCGCGGACGTCGCTTCGCCGGTGACGACGGTGAGGCGCGCGTCCTCGCGCTGCGGCAGCCGGGCGGGGTCGCGCACCAGGACGGTGACGTGGTGGCCGGCGGCGAGGGCCTGCCGGAGGATCTGCTGACCGGTGGGGCCGGTGGCTCCGAGGACGGCGAGTTGCATGGTCGGGTCTCTCCTGCTGTCTGCGGGCGGCCTCGGACGAGGCGGAAGCGGGCACGGGCCGGTAAAGTGAGCGCACGCCCACCTTTATAGTGAGCGCGCGCTCATCTTTTCGCAAACGGCACTGGCAGCCCAGGCCGCGACAGCGCGACGGAAGGCAGGAGAGAAATGCAGGACAAGCCGCTGCGCGCCGACGCGCTGCGCAACCGCAGGAGGATCCTCGACAGCGCCCGGGACCTGATCACCCGGTTCGGCGCGGACGTCCCCACCGACGCGATCGCCCAAGCCGCCGGCGTCGCCCCCGGGACCCTCTACCGGCACTTCCCCGACAAGGCCGCGCTCATCGACGCGGTCCTCCTGGGAGCCGTGGAGGAGCTCGGGCAGTTCACCGAGGACGCCTGGGCCCGGGTGGAGAGCGGCCGGGCCCAGGCGATGGCCGAGTTCCGGGCCCTGACGGCCCGTTATGTCGAGCACGCTTCCTGCGATCGGGCCGTTCGAGCCGCCGCCGACCGCTTCACCGAGGAGTACCGCTTCACCGGCGACCAACTCCAGCGCGTGACCGACGCCGGACGCAACCTCCTCGCCCGTGCCCAGGCCGACGGGGACATGCACCCCGACATCACCATCGAGGACGTCTTCCTGCTGGTCCACACCGCGCCGGCCGACGCCGCCCCCGCCGTCCGGGATCGCTGGCTGGCCCTGATACTCGCCGGATTCGCCGCGGGCAACCGCCCCGGCCCCGCCCTCCCGGGCTGACGCCGCCGGACGGGTCCTCCCGCTCCTGTCCGGGCCCCGCGGGACAGGGCAGCTTCCCACCGGCGGCGAGACCCCTACGGCCGGCGGGCAAGGGGGCGGCAGAGCGGCCGTCTTCCGGCTGGATCCGGGTGGAGGTCTCCATGGAGACCTCCACGGTCAGTCCCGTTGGGCTTCGCGGGAGGCCGGCTGGCCGGAGCGCCGGGCCTGACGCTGGGTGATGCGCCTGGTCATCAGGGTGATCGCGGCCCAGGTGATCAGTGATTCGGAGTGCTGGACCAGCCGTTCGTAGTCGCGCGCGTGCCGACGGGCGTGCATCACCCAGGCATCGGTCCGTTCGACCACCCAGCGCCGGGGCAGGACCACGAAGCCCTTCGCGTCCTTGGGCCGGTTCACCGTCTTGACGGTGAGGTTGAGGTACTTCTTCGCCCAGGTCACCAGCTGTCCGGCGTAGGCGGAGTCGGCCCAGACGATGGTGATCTCCGGGTGCATCAGCCGCAGCCTGAAGAGGACCTCCTTGGCCGCGTTGCGGTCGGTGACGTCTGCGGGGGTGACCATCACGAACAGCGGCAGGCCCTTGGTGTCGACCACCAGGTGCCGCTTGCGGCCGTTGATCTTCTTCGCCGCGTCGTAGCCGCGGCTGTCCTTGCCGACGGTCTCGGCGGCCTTCACCGACTGCGAGTCGATGATGGTGGCGACCGCGCCGGGCGCGCGTCCCATGTCCCGGCGGACCCGGGCCCGGAGCTGGTCGCGGATCTGCCCGATCACCCCGGCCGCCGCCCAGCGGGCCATCCGGGCACTCCACCCGGCCGACGCCGCTCAGTTCGGCCGCCACCCGCCTGCGCAACCGGCGGTCCACCCGCCACTGCCTGGCACGACACGCCGTCGAGCAGTAGAAGGTGCCGAGCGGCACCTCCGACCTGAGCCGTCCGCCGCAGCTCCTGCACCACCGCTCCCCGGCCGGGCCGTTGTCCTTGGACACCGACCCAGGCCAGGGCTCCAGGCTACCCAAAACAGGGGTTCAGGCACAGGTACTCAAACAGGCGACCATCCTCGTGGTGATCACTTCCTGACCCAGGGCATCTCCGCGGACCCGGTGGGCTGGTGGGGCTTGACGCCCCACTCCGCACCCCAGTCCCTGCCGCTCCAGTCGGAACCGGGTGTCCACAACGGTCGGGCCGGTTCGCCCCACTTCTCCGGGTCCGGTCGGATCAGCAACTCGTTCTCGTGGGCGTAGGTGCGGGTGATTACGGTTGCCACGAACTCGGCGAAGCCGCCGTCGAAGTGGTCGAGCCTCCCGTCGCGGCCTTCCCCGAAGACGGCCACCGGCCACTGTTCCGGGTCCGAGCCGGTGGTCAGCCAGCAGCAGTAGACATGGTTGGTGTTCATGGCCCAGGGCAACAGCCCGCCCGGGTCCGGGAACACCGGGGTGAACTCCTGGCTCCAGAACTCGTCCTCGACTTCGACCTGCTCCCGAAAGTCGTTGTCGGCATCGAAGCGCCACCTCGCCAGGCCCCCCGGCATGCGATCACTGCGGGAGTCCTCCGTCAACGGGAGCAGGCCCCACTCACCGTTGAAGTTCACCGTGCCGTACAGGTCGACGAAGGCCCGGTAGTCCGAGGGAAGTTGGATGCCCAGCTCCGCCGGCGCCAGCTCCCACGGGACCCGGGCCGGCGTGTACACCGGCTCTCCCATGATCGCCCGCAGCCGCGCCCAGGACTCGGTCATCGCATTCCCCTCTCGTCTGCCGTCGGCTCGTCAGAGGCAGCAGACTAGACGAAGACCCCGACACGGCACCGCACCGCGGTCACCCCCGGGCAGACGGCGGCGTCCATCCGGGCCGGCCGGGGTCTTCGTCCGGTGCGGAGCGGCCGCTCAGCCCGTCGTCGGCCCGGCGGAGCGGGCGAGGACGGTGCCGGCGTGGAAGAGCCAGTGGGTGGCGCGTCGTTGGGCGTCGGTGTCGTCGTGGGCGAGTGAGAGCAGGGTGAGGGCACGTGCGTCGGTGGAGTCGCCGGCGACGATCCGCACCGGTACACAGGCGCGTTGCGCGCGGTCGATCACCTCGCCGACGGCTTTGCCCTGGAGGCTGGTGGCGTCGTAGCGGCCTTCGCCGGTGATGACGAGGTCGGCGTCGGCGAGGGCGTCGTCGAGGTGGAGGAGGTCGGCGACGGCGGTGGCGCCGGGGGTGATGGTGGCGTTCCAGGCGGCGGTGAGTCCGTAGGCGGTGCCGCCGGCCGCGCCGGCACCCGGCTGGTCCGGGTCGCCGCCGAGCAGGCCGGCGAAGCGGCCCAGGCCGCGTTCCAGGAGGGCGGTGTCGGCGGGGCCGGCGCCCTTCTGAGGTCCGTAGACGGCGGCGGCGCCGGTGGGGCCGAGCAGGGGGTTGGTGACGTCGGTGAGCAGGTGGACGCCTCCGGCCGGGGCGGGGCGCAGGCGGGTGCGGTCGATGGTCGCGGCCGTGACGAGGGCGCCGCCGCCGTCGGGCATGTGGGATCCGGAGTGGCCGAGGACGCGCAGGCCGAGGGCGGAGAGGAGTCCGGTTCCGCCGTCGGTGGAGGCGGAGCCGCCGAGGGCGATCAGGAGTCGGGTGGCGCCGGCGTCGAGGGCGGCGGCGACGGTCTCGCCGGTCCCGCGGGAGGTGGCGGTGAGCGGGGCGAGCCGGCCCTCCAGCAGGGGGAGTCCGCTGGCGGTGGCGAGTTCGACGACGGCGGTGCCGTCGGGGAGCAGGGCGTATCGTCCGGTCACGGGCCGGCCGTCCGGTCCGGTGCAGTCGGGGACCTCGTGCAGGGTGGCTCCGGGGTGGGCGGTGGTGACGGCGTCGAGGGTGCCCTCGCCGCCGTCGGCCATCGGGAGCTGTACGAGGTCGTCCCCGGGGCGTACCGAGTGCCAGCCGTCGGCGAGGGCCCGGGCGGCTTCGGTGGCGGTGGCGGTGCCCTTGAAGGAGTCGGGTGCGAGGACGATTCTCACGGCGCGGCCACGTGGGCGAGGTGGCGTTCGGTGATGGTGCGCAGGGTCTGGTCGCCGGGGGTGTCCCAGATCTGCTGATTGAAGATCTCGACCTCGATCCAGCCGGTGTAGCCGGCGTCGGTGACCTGGTCGGTGAGGGTGCGGAAGTCGATGTGGCCGTCGCCGACGTGGCCGCGTCCCAGGAGTGCGTCGGCGGGCAGTGGCAGGGTCCAGTCGCAGACCTGGTAGGAGGCGATGCGCCCGGATCGTCCGGCGCGGTCGATCTGTTGGGCGAGTTGGGGGTCCCACCAGAGGTGGTAGCTGTCGACGACGACGCCGACGTGGGCGGTGGGGTGGGGTTCGGCGAGGTCGAGGGCCTGGCCGAGGGTGGAGACGACGGCGCGGTCGGCGCAGAACATCGGGTGCAGTGGTTCGATGGCCAGCCGTACGCCGAAGTCGCCAGCGTGCGGGGCGAGTTCGGCGATCATGTCGGCGACGGCCTGGCGGGCTCCGGCCAGGTCGCGACTTCCTGCGGGCAGGCCGCCGACGACCATGACGAGGGTGTCGGTGCCGAGTTCGGCGGCTTCCTCGACGGCCTGGAGGTTCTCGGCGAGGGCTGCCCGGCGGTCCTGCGGGTCGGTGGCGGTGAGGAAGCCGCCGCGGCACAGGGAGCTGACGGTGAGCCCGGCGTCGCGGCAGAGCTTGGCGGAGCGGGCGAGGCCGGTTTCGGCGACCTTGTCCCGCCACAGGCCGATGGCCGGGATGCCGGCGTCCACGCAGCCCCGGACGGCCTCGGGGAGGCTCCATCGCTTGGTGGTGATCTGGTTGAGGGAGAGGCGGGTGAGTCCGGTCACGGTGCCGGGCTCCTTTCGGGCAGGGAGGAGGAGGGAAGGGCGGGTGGCCGCCCGTCGGACGAGGGGAGGCCACCCGGGGTGGAGCCGGGGCCCTCAGCCGGTCGGGGCGGCGACGGCGAGGAAGCGTCGCATCCGGTCGGCGGCGAGGTCGGGGTCGGCCAGGATGCCGGCGGTGTCGGCGAGTCGGAAGAGCTCGATCAGGTGGGGGACGGATCGGCCGCTCTGGGCGCCGGCGACCATGGTGAAGTGGTCCTGGTGCCCGGCGAGCCAGGCCAGGAAGACCACACCGGTCTTGTAGTGGAAGGTCGGTGCGGCGAACAGGTGCCGGGCCAGCGGCACGGTCGGTGCGAGCAGTGCCTCGTACCGGTCGAGGTCGCCGGTGTCCAGGGCGTGCAGGGCGGCGGCGGCGACCGGGGCGATGGGGTCGAAGATGCCCAGCAGGGCGTGGCTGTGGCCGAGTTCGTCGCCGCGGATCAGTTGCGGGTAGTTGAAGTCGTCGCCGGTGTAGAGCCGCACGCCGGCGGGCAGGGCCCGGCGCAGGGCGATCTCGCGGTCGGCGTCCAGTAGGGAGATCTTGATGCCGTCGATCCGCTCGGCGTGCTCGGTGATGAGTGCGAGGACGGTGTCGGTGGCGCGGTCGAGGTCGGTGGAACCCCAGTAGCCGGCCAGGGCCGGGTCGAACATCTCGCCGAGCCAGTGCAGGATCACCGGCCGGCGGACCTGGCCGATCAGTCGGCCGTAGATCCGGAGGTAGTCCTCCGGGCCCGCGGCGCAGGCGGCCAGGGCGCGGCTGGCCATCAGGATCGGTTGCGCGCCGGCCTGCTCGACGGTGGCGAGCTGCTCCTCGTAGGCGGCGGTGATCGCGTCGAGGGTGTGGGGGCCGGGGGAGAGCTGGTCGGTGCCGGCACCGCAGGCGAGCCGGCCGCCGACGGCCCTGGCCTCGGCGCCGGAGCGGGTGATCAGCTCCTTGGTGGCGGCCCAGTCCAGGCCCATGCCGCGCTGGGCGGTGTCCATCGCGTCGGCGACACCGAGGCCGAGGAACCACAGGTGGTGGCGGAAGGCCAGGGTGGTGTCCCAGTCGACGGTGGCGGGTGCGCCGGGGGCGTTGTGGCCCAGCGGGTCGGCGACGACGTGGGCGGCGGCGAAGACGGTCCGGGCGGCGGAGGGGCCGGCGGGGAGGTCGAGGTGTGCGGGTTCGGCCATTCGGTGGGGGCCGAAGCCGGGCAGGTGCAGCTCGGTCATCGGAGCTCCAGCGCGGGCACGTCGAGGCGGCGGCCCTCGCGGGCGGAGCGCAGGCCGAGTTCGGCGAGCTGCACGCCCTTGGCACCCTCCAGCAGGTCCCATCCGTAGTCGGCGCCGGTCACCACGTGGCGCAGGAACAGCTCCCACTGGATCTTGAAGCCGTTGTCGAACTCGGCGTTGTCGGGCACCTGCTGCCACTGGTCGCGGAAGGGCTCGGTGACGGGCAGGTCGGGGTTCCAGACCGGCTTGGGGGTGGCGGCGCGGTGCTGGAAGCGGCAGTTGCGCAGTCCGGCGACGGCGCTGCCCTCGGTGCCGTCGATCTGGAACTCGACCAGTTCGTCGCGGTCGACGCGCACCGCCCAGGAGGAGTTGATCTGGGCGGTGATGCCGCCCTCCAGCTCGAAGATGCCGTAGGCGGCGTCGTCGGCGGTGGCCCGGTAGGTGGTGCCCTGCTCGTCGACGCGTTCGGGCAGGTGGGTGGCGGTGTGGGCGTAGACCGAGCGGACGGGGGCGACGATGTTGTCCAGCACGTAGCGCCAGTGCGGGAACATGTCGAGGATCATGCCGCCGCCGTCCTCGGCGCGGTAGTTCCAGGAGGGGCGCTGGGCGTCCTGCCAGTCGCCCTCGAACACCCAGTAGCCGAACTCGCCGCGCACGGAGAGGATGCGGCCGAAGAAGCCGCCGTCCACCAGGCGCTTGAGCTTGAGCAGGCCCGGCAGGAACAGCTTGTCCTGCACGGCGCCGTTGCACACCCCGGCCTCGCGGGCGAGGGCGGCCAACTCCAGCGCGGCGTCCAGGGATTCGGCGGTGGGCTTCTCGGTGTAGATGTGCTTGCCGGCGCCGATCGCGGTGCGGATGGCCTGCTCGCGGACCTGGGTCAGCTGGGCGTCGAAGTAGATCTCGGCCAGCGGGTGGGCGAGCGCCTCGTCGAGGGAGGTGGTCCAGTGGGTGAGGCCGTGGCGGTCGGCGAGGTCCTTGAGCTTGTGCTCGCTGCGGCCGACCAGGATGGGTTCGGGCCAGAGCACCTCGCCGTCGCCGAGCGGCAGGCCGCCCTGTTCGCGGATGGCCAGGATCGAGCGGACGAGGTGCTGGCGGTAGCCCATCCGGCCGGTGACACCGTTCATGACGATGCCGATCACTCTGCGGGGCATGGTGGCTTCCTTGGGTTCGCGGCGGGATGCGGGAATATTGGTAAGCGCTTTCCAGAGGGTACGTTACGAGCATGCCGAACCCGAGGTCAACCACCCGTGCCAAGCGCTCCAGCGGAGCCGTGACCCTCCAGCGCGTCGCCGAGCGCGCGGGGGTCTCCATCGCCACGGCCTCGCGGGTCCTCCACGGCGGGCCCCGCACGGTGGGTGAGGAACTCCGCCGCAAGGTGGAGGGAGCCGCGCAGGAGCTCGGCTACGTGTCCAACGCTCCGGCGCAGGCCCTCGCCCGGTCCTCGACCTCCGTCGTCGGGCTGCTCGTGCACGACATCGCGGACCCGTACTTCTCGGCCATCGCCGCCGGTGCGATGCGCGGCGCCAAGCGGCACCGGCTGCTGGTCATGATCGCCGCGACGCTCGGCGACCCCGAGCTGGAGATCGAGTACGTGCGCAACCTGCGGGCCCAGCGGGCGCGGGCCCTGCTGATCGCGGGAAGCGGCGTCGTCGACGACGAGCTGACGGAGCGGTTCGCGGCGGAGTTGGACGCGTTCCGCGCGGACGGCGGGCGGGTGGCCTGCATCGGGGAACGGGGAATCGAGCCCTTCGTCCCGCTCGACCACAGCGGCGGGGCCGACCGCGCGGCGACCGAGCTGTGGCGGCTCGGCCACCGCAGGATCGGCGTGGTCGCGGGCCCCGCGGGTCTGGTCACCGTCCAGCAGCGGCTGGCCGGGATCCGAGCGGCGTGGTCCCGACTCGGCGGTGAACTCCCCGACAGCAGAGTGGTGTTCACGGACTTCACCCGGGCGGGTGGGCGGGACGCGACGCTCGGACTGTTCGCCGCCGAGCCCGGCGTCACGGCGGTGCTCGCCCTCAACGACATCATGGCGGCCGGGGTGCTGACCGCGCTCCAGGACGACCTCGGAAGGGTTGTCCCGGACGAGGTCTCGGTCATCGGGTTCGACGACGTGCCGTTCGCGGTCGATCTCCGGCCGTCACTGACCACGGTCCGGCTGCCGCTGGAGCAGGCCGGGGAGCGGGTGGTCCAGCTGATCGCGGACGGCGCCACCCCGGCGCGGCAGGCGCCGCTCGGCGTGGCTTTGGTGACGCGCGGCAGCACCGGCCCGGTGGGCGGCACGGGTACCGGCACGGGCACGGGTGCCGGCACGGACTGAGGCGATCGGGCGCGGCGGGTGGCCGTGGCCGTGGCGTGCGCTGTGCGGGGGGTGGCCGGTGTGGCCGGTGCGGACGTCCGGGTGGACCCTAGCCGGCGGCCCACGCCAGTGCGCCGGGCAGGATCTCCTCGACCGGGGGGATGCCCGGGTACCAGGTCCGCTCCCACTCCAGCGACACCCAGCCGTCGAATCCGTCGAGCAGCCTGCGGGCGGCGGACAGCGGGACGGCGCCCGTCCCGAGTGGCACGGGCGTCGTGTCGGACGCCGAGACCGCGTCCTTGATCTGTACACAGACGATGCGGTCCCCGAGCCGCCGCAGGGTCTCCGCCGGCTCCTCGCCGTGCCGCCAGGGGTGCAGCAGGTCCCAGATCGCGCCCGCTCGCGGGGCGCGATCCAGCAGGGCTGCGACGGCGGCGCCGGTGGGCAGCGAGTCGTGCGTCTCGACCAGGACGCGTGCTCCCTCGTCCGCGACGGCGGCCAGTCTGCGCGTCCCGGCGGCGAGGTCGTCCCCGCCGGGGAACACCCGGACGAAGTCCGCCCCGAGGTCCCGCGCGAGGCGCAGGTCGGCCCGCAGGGCCTCGATCACCGGGCCGTCGTCGCCCGGTTCGCAGATCCGGACGTACCCGGACAGGCAGAACGGCGCGAGGTCGCCCAAGGTCCGTACGACCGCGGCGCGTTCGGCGGCGTCCAGGCCGGCGTGCACACCGGTGTCGGGGTGCAGGCGCAGTTCCAGCCCGTCCAGGCCGAACCTCCGGGCCAGGTCGACCGATCCGGACAGGGGCACGCCCGGCGTGCCCAGCGTGCTCAGTGCCAGTCGCATCTCGGACTCCAGGGTTGACGGCGGACCTGCGATGGATGGTGCCGTGCCGGCGGGCGGGCCGGCTCTCTGGGAAAGCGGTTACCGGTCAAGTCCGACCCGCGGGAGGCAGTCCGCCGGTGCGGCGCCGCGCTTCGTCGCGGGCGCCGAGCGCGGGTCGGCGCAGCACGGAGGAGCCCGTGGTGCGCCGACGGCGCCGTCCCGCCGAGGGCGTTGCCCTCACGGACCGGCCGGCACCTCCTCCAGGCTCCAGCGGAGGGCGCCGACCGGTCCCAGCGCGCTGACATCGATCTCGAGCCGGGTCAGCCGCTCGCCCCACACGTCGCGCAGCAGGGGATCGTCCAGCGGGCGCACCGTCGTGGAGCACGGCAGGTCCGCGGGCTCCCAGCTGATCCGGACGGCTCCCGCACCCTCCAGGGCCGTGACCACGGCGTGGCCGGGGCCGGTCCGCACCGTGCCCGCGACCATCAGGTGCACCCGCGTCCCCTGCGGGCCCGGGCACGGGTCCATGGTCCACGACTCGCTGACGCTGACCCGGCCGTCGCGGCGGTCCAGACGGGCCTCGCGCCGCCAGCCGGCGACGTCCGAGCGCGGGTAGGCACCGGCGATGTCCAGCGCCAGCGCGGCCCCGTCGTCGTCGGTGCGGACCTCGACGTCGCGAGCGGCGTACTGCGGACCGACCGCCTGGGCGGTGTCACGGATCTCCGGCACGCTGTGCCACGAGCTCTGCATGGTCCAGATGTCGTACCGGTCCGGCCCGAAGGTCTGCGCCGTGTACGTCGGGCGGCCGGGATCGACGACCACCGGTACGCCGCCGAGTGCCACGACGACGGCGCCCACGTCGTTGTGGTTGTGGTGCTCGCCGTTGTGCCCGCCCTTGACCGCGAGGGTGAGCCCCGCCGCCGTCCCCGGCGCGCTCCGCGCAAGGAAGACCTGCGTCGACGGCAGCCAGACGTCCCGCGGCAGCGGGGGTGCGGCCGGTGCCGCACCGATCCAGGCCGGATCGGTCAGGGCCCGCAGCAGGCGTCCGAGCCCGCCCTCCTCCCGTGCGACGGGTGCCTGCGGCCGGCGCTGGGCCGCGGCGTGCGCCTCCGCCGTCCTGTCCCCGGCCCGTCGGGCGGCGCGGTGCAGGGCGTCCCAGGGTTGCTCGGGGGAGACCCGGGCGGCGCTGTCGGCGACGTTGAAGTACCAGTCGCCGCCCAGGTGCATGCGGTGCGGGAAGCCGATCGTCGCCCGGACCGGGCCGGTCAGGTCCCCGCCGAGGGCGCCCCCGCTCGCGTGGTGCAGTACGTCGAGGGCCTCCAGCGCCCGGCAGGCGCCCTGCCACCAGTACAGGAAACCCTCGTCGATGGCGCCGTCCGGCGGGATGGACGCGAGGTAGCGGTCCAGCCCTCCGACGGCGAGGTCGACCAGGCGGGTGCGGGGCTCGCCGTCGGCCATCAGGGCCAGCCCCGCGGTCAGTACGTTGCCGTGGATCCAGGCGCTCCAGTTGTGGACGTCGCCGTGCAGGCCGAGCCAGTGCCAGTCCCGGCGGGTGGTGAACGGCGTCAGCACCCGGTGGTCGACCTCGTGGCGGATCCGGGCCCGCAGGCCCGGGTAGCGCTCGTCGAGCCGGCTGCCGAGAAGGTGGTCGATCCAGGCCAGTTGGGCGGCGACCTCGCCGGCTCCGAGGTCGAGGTACGGGCGGGCGAGGTCCGGCACCACGGCGCCGCGGCCGAAGGTGTCGTCGTGGGCGGGCCAGCACCAGGTGCTCTGCTCGCACAGCAGGGTGACGCCGTCGGCGACCTCGTCGAGCCAGCGGGCGTCCAGGGTCGCCGCGGCCATGACGGCGGCTCGGCTGAGCCGGTGCTGGCGGGCGAACACCGCGCTCTCGTAGCCGGCGCGGTCCCCGTCGCGGGCGTAGCGGGCGAAGCCGCTCGCGAGCGGCAGCGGCCACGGCGCCGCGAGGTCGTCGTCGGCACGCTCCCGCAGCCGGCTCAGGGTCGGCCGGTCCAGGTGGGCGGCCGACCAGGTCGTGCGGTCGTCGGCCGGCGGCAGGGGCAGGGAGGCGGCCGGATCGGCGAGCAGCCCGGCGCTCGACCTGCGTGCGCCGGCGCCGCCGGGCGGCGTGTTCGACATGGTGCTCCTAGTTGGGGGGTGGAACGCCCGCGGCGACGGTGCTCCGTCGCCGACGGGTGTTGTTCGGTGGCGGTACGGGGTTGTTCGGTGGCTGTACCGGGTCAGGTCCGGGGGCCGGCCCGTCGGGGCCGGCCGGCGGTGAGCGGGGCGAGGGTGTGGCGGGTGTTCACCCACACCAGGTAGAGCGCGGGTGCGGGGAGCAGCAGCAGGCCGACCGCGGGTTTGACGGCGATCACCGCGAGGAGCACGCCGAGCACTGCGAGGTTGACGAGGGCGAGGTGCCACGCGCGGACGGACAGGTACGCGGCCGCGAGCAGCGCTCGCGCCGGCAGCTGTCGACCCGCGGCCAGCACGGTCGTCGTCACGGTCACGACCAGGGCGATGAGCAGCACCAGCATCGGGGTGACCGCGCCGAACGCCGTCCCGGCCGCGAGGCGCAGGTCGACGACCAGCACGACCACTCCGGCGGCCGCGGCCGCGGCGATGCCCAGGGAGCGCGTGAAGCCCGTGCGGTAGGCGGTCCAGAAGGCCCGGCCGGTGCGCTGCGGATCGTCGTCGAACGCCTCGAACGCGGCGAACGCCGCGGTGACGGCCGGCCCGCAGAGCGCCGACACGCCGGTCAGGAACGGCCAGGCCGCCAGCGGCGAGGCCGTCACGGTGAACGCGACGACGACGGGGAGCCCGGCCACGAGCAGGCAGAGGTTGACGCGCAGCCCGGCGTACACCGTGGTGAACACGGTGTCGTACGGCAGTCCGGTCTTCTCCCGCATGCCCGCTCACCCCTTCATGCCGGAGGTGGCGATGCCCTGGATGAAGTAGCGCTGCCCGAGCAGGAAGATGGCCAGGATCGGCAGGACGGACAGCACCGAGCCGGTCATCATCATGGCGTAGTCGGCGTCGAACTGGCCGATGAACGACTGCAGTCCCAGCTGGATCGTCCAGTGGTCGTTGCTGGTGAGGTAGATGAACGGCCCCATGAAGTCGTTCCAGGTGTTCACGAAGGTGAGCAGGGCGAGGCTGGCGAGCGCGGGCTTGGACAGCGGCAGGATGATCCGCCACCAGATGCCGTACTCGGTCAGCCCGTCGACGCGGGCGGCCTCGCACAGTTCGTCGGGGAGCGTCAGGTAGAACTGGCGCATCAGGAAGACGCCGAACGCGCCGAACGCCTGCAGCAGGATCAGCGACCAGTAGGTGTCGGTGAGTTCGGCCTTCTGCATCAGGATGTACTGCGGGATCATGTACGCCTGCCACGGCAGGGCGATGGTGGCGATGTAGGCGAGGAACAGGACGTCGCGGCCGGGGAACCGGACCTTGGCGAAGCCGTAGGCGGCGAAGCTGCCCGTGAACACCTGCAGCAGGGTGATGACCGTGCTGAGGAGGACCGTGTTGCCCAGGTACGTCGTCAGCGGGATCCGGCTCCAGATGTCCGCGAAGTTGCTCCACCGGACGGTCTGCGGGATCCACTGGATCGGGACGGTGAAGACCTCGTTGTTGTGCTTGAGCGAGGAGCTGACCATCCACAGGAACGGGACGAGGACGGCCGCGGCGGCGGCGAGGAGCAGCAGGTGGGCGGCGAGGCGGCCGATCACGGCGGTGGCGCCGCGCCCGGGCCGGGCCGTGCGGGTGGTCGTCGTCATGCGTTCCTCCGCTTGTTGAACCAGAACTGGGTGAGCGTGAGGACGAGGACGAGCAGGAACAGGACGACCGAGATCGCCGATGCGTAGCCGAACTCGCCGTCGACGATGCCCTTCTGGTAGATCTGCTGGGACAGGACGCGGGTGGCGCGGCCCGGTCCGCCGCCGGTCATGACGACGACGAGGTCGAAGATCTTGAAGCTCTGGACGGTCAGCAGGATGAGGACCAGGAACGTGGTCGGCCGCAGCCCGGGCAGGGTGACGGTGCGGAAGCGCTGCCAGGCGTTCGCGCCGTCCATCTCGGCGGCCTCGTACAGCTCCTTGGGGATGGACTGCAGGCCGGCGAGGAAGAGGATCATGTAGTAGCCCATGTCCCGCCAGGCGCTGGTGATGATCACCGCGGGCATCGCCCAGGTGGTGCTGCTGGTCCAGCCGGGTGCGTCCGTGACGCCGAGCAGGTGCAGGAACTGGTTGACGGGCCCGGACGCGGGGTTGAAGAGCATGTTCCACACCATCGCGACCGCGACCATCGAGGTGATGTAGGGGAAGAACGCGGCGGCGCGGAAGAAGGCGACCCCCGCGACCTTGCGGTTGAGCAGCAGTGCGAGGCCGAGGGAGGCGAGCACGGTCAGGGGGACGTGCCCCGCCGCGTAGTAGAGGGTGTTGCGGAGCGCGACCTTGGTCGAGTCGTCGCGCAGCAGGTGGCGGAAGTTCTCCAGCCCGATCCACCGGGGCGTGTTGTAGGAGTCCCAGTCCGTGAAGGCCAGGGCCATCGCCGCGATCACCGGGATGAGGGTGATCAGGACGAAGCCGAGGAAGTTCGGCAGGACGAAGCTCCAGCCGACGAGGTGGGCACGCCACCGGGACGGGCCGCGCGCGGCCGTCGTCGTCGACGGGCATCCCGGGCAGGGCGAAGTACGCCTTGCGGGTCTCGTCGGTCATCAGTGCGGGCACCACTCCGATCGCGGTGACGGCCTTGGCGCCCTCCGGGCCGGTGGCGAACTCGACGAACTTCTGCGCCGCGGCGGTGTGCTGGGCCTTCTTGTTGACGGCGAAGGCGGTCGGCGAGCCGAAGGTGGTGACGCCGGAGGCGCCGGGCCGCTGCGGCAGCGGCGCGAGTGCCCAGTCGGCGTCGGTGGTCCCGGCCTGCTTGTCGGCCAGGAGCTTGGCGATGAACCAGCTGCCCATCGGCAGCATCGCGGCCTGCTTGTTCTCGAACACCGACTGGTAGCCGCTCTTCTGGGTGGTCGCGGTGCCGAAGTCGATCGTCGCGCCGGCGTCCTGGATCGCGAGCGCCGTCCGGTACTGGTCGGCGAGGAAGCCGTAGTCGCCGCCGATCAGGTCTCCGCCGCTCTGCGCGGCCGCGACCGCCTGCACGACCGAGCGCCAGGTGTGGTGGTAGGTGCCGTACACCTTGCCCTGGCCGGAGCCGGAGGTCAGCGACTTCGCCAGGTCGGCGTACGCGTCCCAGGTGAGGTTCGTCGGGTAGGGCTTGCCGGCGGCGTCGAAGAGCTTCTTGTTGTAGTAGAGGAGCCAGAAGTCCTGGCGGTAGGGCAGCGCGTAGTACTTCCCGCCGTCCTGCTTGAAGGCGTCCAGGCCGTTGAGCTTCGCGCCGGTGCCGGAGGTGGCGAGCGGGGTGAGGTCCTTGAGCTGGCCGCGGCCGGCGTAGCGCGCGTAGTCGATGACGTTCTTCATGGTGATGACGTCGGTGGTGTCGCCGGCGGCGAGCATCGTCGTGATCTTGGTGGGGTAGTCGGCGGCGAGGATGTCGACCGGCTTGACGGTGATGTTCGGGTTCGCCGTGTGGAAGGCGTCGAACAGGGCCTTGAACTCCGGGGTGGTGGCCATGTTCCAGACGCTGACGGTGAGTTCGACGGGGCCGCTGTCGGCGGCGTCGGTCGGGGCGGAGCCGGAGCCGCACGCGGCCAGCGTGGCGGCGGCGGTCGCGGCCGCGCAGAACGCGAGGAGACTTCTTCTGTTCACGGGGGTTCTCTTCTCGGGTGAGGGTGTGTTCTCAGGTGGCGTTCGCGGGCAGCGCCGCGACCGTGGTGGAGCCGTCGGGCCAGCTGACCGTGACGACCGGTGCGGTGTCGGGGCCGGATATCCCGGCGTGCGGCGGAGGGTGTTGACCGCCGCCGAGGGTGAGGGCCGCGACGGTCCAGACGTGCGGGCCGGGCCTGGTGCGGAGCCAGGGCGTCGCCGTCCAGGCGCCCAGCGGGGTGGCGTCGTGGGCCTGGTCGACACCGGCCTCGGTGAAGCCCGCCAGACCCACGACGGAGGAGGTGTGCGCACCGACGACGCTCGCGGCCGTCCCGTCCGCCCGCGTGGCCGGCGGCTCGTCGGCGGTGATCGGCCAGCCGCCGACCCGCAGCGCGGCGACGTCGGGCCAGCCGGGGGCGTCGGCCGGATCGACGTGGACGCACCGGATCTCCCAGGCGCCGCGCACGATCGAGACGGTCGTGACGACCGCCGCGTCCAGGGCCGCACCCGGCCGTCCGGAGCCGTGGTCGGGAACCGTCCGGTCGGGGTCGACCCAGTGGCAGCGTGCCCGCGAGGCGAGAACGGCCGCACCGCCGGGTTGGGCCACCGCGAGCCGCTCGAACCCGGTGCGGTGGGTGGCGCGGCCGGCGGCGTCGAGCAGGGTGACGCACTGGTCCAGCGGCGCGTCCCAGCCGTCCTCGGACAGCAGCGGGGCGGTCGCGGTCGAGTACGCCAGGCGGGCGTAGAGCGGGGAGTCGCCCACGCGGTCGCCGGGCCCGGCGGCGTCCGTGCCGTGGTTGTGGACGCGGACGACGCCGTCGGAGCGGGTCGCACTCACGATCCAGCCCGGGGCGGCGATGACGGCCGACTGGTCGGCCTGCTCCACGGGCAGTGGCTCCTCGGTGCTCGTCCACACCGGGTGGTCGGCCGGCAGGGCGAGGCCCAGCAGCCCCTTCGCCGCCCAGTAGGGCGAGCCGGGGCCCGAGTAGCGCTGGGCCAGCCGCCGCCACGGGTGGTGCCAGCCCAGGGTGAGCAGGCCGTCCTCGCCGGGAGCGCCGTGGTCGGCGAAGTGCTTGACGATCCCGACCGCGGCCCGGCGCAGCTGGCCGGGCCGCAGTGCGGTGCTCCCGGCGTACGCGGCGGTCCAGAACGGCGCCGCGGCGGCGAACCGGTAGGTGAGGCTGCGCCCCTGGACGAGCGGTGACCCGTCGGCGCCGACGAGGCGGACGGCGTCGAGCAGGAAGCGGTCCAGGCGCTCGGTGTGGCGGGGCAGGCGCGGCGCCGCGAACCGGTCCGCCCCTGCCATCCGGCTCCACAGGATCGGGTACAGGTGCAGGGCCCAGCCGCCGTAGTGGTCGTAGCTGCGGTTCCCGCCGTCGCGGTACCAGCCGCCCTCGCGGGCGAACGACTCGTGCACGGCCAGGTCGGACTCGATGTCCTCGGGCGACCACGGACCGCCGACGGAGGCGAGGAACTGTTCGACGACGATGCGGAACCAGACCCAGTTCGTCCGCGGGTAGCCGGTGTCGCCGACCACCTGGGCCAGGTAGTCCACGACCCGCTCCTGCACGCCGGCGTCGAGGCGGTCCCACAGCCACGGCCGGGTCAGGTCGAGGATCAGGGCGATCGACGCCGCCTCCACCTTCGCCTGACCGTGCTCGCGGGGGGTCACCCAGCGCTCGGGCGACGACGGGTCGGTGCCGGCGGCGATGCCGCGCGCGTAGCGTTCCAGGAGGTCGAGCGGGTCGTGGCCCTGCTCGCCGGCCACGCGGAAGCCTGCGAGGAGGAAGGTTCGGGCGAATCCCTCCAGCCCGTCCACCGCGGTGCCGTAGCCGCCGGGGGCGCCGGGCGGTGTGATCAGGGCGTGCGTGGGCGAGGCGTGCCGGGCGGCGGCCAGCAGCAGGCGGTCGGCGAGCCCCGCGACGTCCGGTCGGGTCCAGCCGGTGTGGGGGGATATGTCGGGGGTCACGCGCTCACCGCCAGGGCCTCGCGGGTGACGGCGTCCAGCGGCGGCTCGCCGTGGAGGTGGCGTTCCAGCTCGTCGAGCGCCCGGCCGCTCATCCGGCGGGTCTCCGTACCGAGGGATCCGGCGATGTGCGGTGTGATCATCACGTTCGGCAGGCCGGCCAGCCGCGAGCCCACCGGCAGCGGTTCGGGGTCGGTGACGTCGAGGATGGCGTTGAGGCGGCCGGTGGCGCACTCGCGTTCCAGGGCCTCGGTGTCGATGACGCCGCCGCGAGCGGTGTTGATGACGGTCGCGCCGTCGGGCAGCAGGTGCAGTTCGCGGGCGCCGATCGCGTGCCGGGTCTCCGGGATGCCGGGCAGGTGGAGGGAGAGGATCTCCGAGCGGATCAGGAGCTCGTCGAGCTCCACGAGCCGGCCGCCGGCGGCGGCGACCGCGGCCGGCTCGGCGTAGGGGTCGCTGACGAGTACGTCGGCGGTGTCGAGGGTGCGCAGGCGGTCGACGACGCGGCGGCCGATCCGGGAGAACCCGACGATCCCGACGGTGCGTTCGTAGTTGGACAGGTCCTCGCGGTGGCCGACGGCCTGCCAGCCGACGGGCTCCAGTCGCGACTGGGCCGCGAGGACGTGGGCCTTCTTGCCCGCGAAGATGATCGCGGCCAGGGTGTACTCGGCCACGGGGGTGGCGTTGGCCTCCGCGGCGCTGGTGACCAGGACGTCGCGCTGCCAGAGCGCGTCGGAGACGATCGGTCGCACGCTGCCGGCGCAGTGGAACACCGCGCGCAGTCGTGGTGCGGCGTCGAGCCTCTCGGCGGTCAGTGGCGGGCAGCCCCAGGAGGTGACCAGCACCTCGGCCTCCGCCAGGCGGGCCCTGGTCCGCGGTTCGTCGAGGTCGTCGGACCAGACCGGCTCGCCGAGCTCGGCCAGCGAGGCCAACCGGCGCAGCTGGTCGGGACCGAACTGGACCCGGTACGTGTCGTGCCGCATGACGAGCAGTGCCTGCGGACGATGGCGCATGTGCTCAACCCCTCTGGATTCCTCGATCAACCAGACGAGCGTTTCTGTCTGATTATGTTCATTCGATCGGTGACAGGGAGTAGACCGCATGGGAGGGCTGCTTCGCAAGGCTTCGTTTCCGGTCTGTAACGCGACTCGCGTAGAGTGAAGGTGAGCGATTATGATCGAACAGTCGCCTGGGGGTCACCGCACCGCACTGCATCGCACACCATGGACAATCGGAGGTGCCCCCTGGCCCAGGGACGCAACGTCGAACGACCGAGGAGGCGCGCCGTGACCGAGCCCGAGTCACCCCTGCTACCCGAGCAGCGCCGCGAAAGCGTGCTCTCCGAGCTGCGCGCGCACGGCACCCTGCGGGTCGCCGACATCGCCCGCGCCCTGGGCGTCAGCACGGTGACCGTCCGTCGGGACGTCGCGCAGCTCGCCGCCGAGGGCGTGATCGAACGCGTCCACGGCGGCATCCGGCTGCCGCGGCATGCCGTCACCCAGCAGCCGTCGGCCGCCGCGGTCGAGGACTCCGGTACCGCGGCTCTCGGCGAGGCCGACCGGTCGCCGGTCGGCATGGTCGTACCGTCGCTCGACTACTACTGGCCGCAGATCATCCGCGGGGCCCGCGACGCCTCCCCCGACGCGGGCGTCCGCATCGTGCTGCGCGGATCGTCCTACGAGGACGTGGACGACATCCGCCGCCAGACCGGCTGGCTCCTGGAGACCGCCGGCATCCGTGGTCTGCTCATCGCACCTCCCACGACCGGCGAGGCGGCCGCCGAGCTGATCGGCTGGCTGGCCGGCCTTCCCGTCCCGGTCACCTTCGTCGAGCGCACCGCCACCGTCGGGCCCTTCGCGGAGCACGTGGAGTCGGTCACGACCGACCACACCTTCGGTGCGGGCCTGGCCATCCGTCACCTGGCCGCCGAAGGCCACCGCAGGGTCGGCTTCCTGGCCCCCGCGACCAGCCCGACCACCCTCGCGGTCCGCCGCGGCTGGCACGAGACGGCCGTCGAGATGGGTCTGGACCTCGACGGGATCCCGGAAGCGATCACGCCCGACCACCGCGACCCCGCCTGGAACGACCACCTCGACACGTACCTCGACGACTGCCTGGCGACCGGCACCCGGGCAGTCCTGGTGCACTCCGACCGGGAGGCGATCTCCCTGGTGGCCCGCTGCCAGGAACGCGGCATCGACGTCCCGGGCGACCTCGCCGTCGTCGCGTACGACGACGAGGTCGCCGGCCTGGCCGACCCCGCGCTGACGGCGGTCCGCCCGGCCAAACCCGCCCTCGGCCGGACCGCCGTGCAGCTGCTGGCGGAGCGGATGCGGGAAGGTGCGGACCGCCCGGTCCACCGGATCCAGATCAGCCCGCAACTGGTGATCCGTGACTCCAGCGTGGCGAGCCCCGGGGTACGTCGGTAACGGGTGGCGCCGTGGTCCGGGGATGAAGGGCGCAGCCGTCGGCCCCGGACCGGCCGGCCGTCGGAGGCCCGCACCTGCTGACCGGGATCGGCCTGCGCGGGATCGGCGCGGGCCCCGGCACTCCCGTACCCGCCGCCACCTCGCGCAGGGCGCGCGCACGGCGGTCCGTCCGTATCGGGTCGAACGGGTCGTACCGTAGGTGGATCTCCCACTGCGGCCGCACGGCTGCGTCGGTACGTCGGCCAAACATGCTGTCCATGGCTCACCTGCGAGGTTCGAACGAAGCGGGCCGGGGGCTCGGGACGCCTCCGGCTGCTCCTCCCAGGCAAACAGCGTGATCAGTAGGTATGCAATGGGGGTCACTACGCGCAGTTGCCCCGGTCCGTACGGGCGCGGGTCGCGACGGTCGAAGCCGATGGAGATCGTCCCGGCGTCTGAAGGCGGGTGCGCGCGACGATCTCTGGGAACCGGGGGGCGTCGTTGAGGCCCAGGGCGAAGAACGCCTTCTGCGCGAGTGTTCCCACGTGGGCGCGCCGATCCTCGGTCCGGCGGTTGGACGCCACCGTGCCGACGGCGATCACGGTGGCGCCCGTGTGAGCGAGGCGGCCTGATCATCGGGTAGCCCACCGGCCCCGGCGGGAGCCGGTGATTCCATCCGACTCCGGGTGAGGCCGGTGCCGGGGGCGAAGGGTACGTGGCCGGAGTTACGCGCTGAGGAGCTCGTAGACGGCCGTGGCGCCCGTGACGGCGTCAGGCGCTTCGACGGAGGAGTACTCGTCGTGCACGAGGAAGGGCGGCCGTCCTCCTGGGCGGCATTCCAGCGTGATCGGTTCGGGGTTGGTCACCATGCGGATGAGGAACCAGTCGTCGTCGTCCGTCCGGTGCTCCTCCGCCCTGCGCTCGACCACCAGATTCGGCACGCGCTCGCGGACGAGTCGGAGGAGGTCGTCCAAGGGGCCGCCGGTGGCGTGCGCCGGTGTCCAGGTGAACGTGTCCATGCGGTGGATCATGGCACAGGCACCCGTGCGTGCGTTGTCGCGCGGGCGTCGGACGTCTTCCACTACAGCGGGGTGAGGATGTCCTGGTGCGCTCCGTCGAGGACGAAGCCGTTGTCGAACCGGACCCGGAGCGTCACCCGACGCCCCTGCTCGCGGTGCGCGACCCAGTGCGGTTCGAGGTCGGCGATCTCCGCCTCCAGGCGCTCGCGGCTCGCCTCGGGCATGGTGTGCCCGTAGTCCTCGAACAGTGCTCGGAGGCGCTGGTACTCGCGGACTTCGTCGCTCTCCGGAAGCTCTCCGTCCACGCGCTCCACGGTGCCTTCGACCCCGGCTCCCAGCGAGAGGAACGCGACGACGGCCCCGTACTCGCCGGCGACCGCCTCACCGATCCCCAGGTCCTCGGCCAACCTGACGCGTCGGCCTTCCTCCAGAGTCATCCGTCCCCAGCCTCCCATCGATCCGGTACCGCCGGCGCAGCCGGCCTGCGGTACCGGCCATTATCCGCCGGGCGCCTCCCGGTGCCGTGACGCGGGGCCAGGGCGAGCGGACCGGCCCGGGCGTCTCCCGTCCACCGTCCCCGGGGTCGCCGGACTGTGCGGCCGCACCGAGGTTCGTCACGGGTGCGGGACACCCGGTGTGGTGGCGGCTCATCCGGACCGGTCCGTCGTCCCCGGCCCGTCGTGGGCGCCGGCGGAGGGGCGGTGGGATGCGGCGCCGGACGGTCAGTAGAGGACTTCGAGGAGGGGGCGGTCGCCGCTGGAACCGGAGCGGGAGGTGAGGGTGACGAGCTGGTCGGGATCCGCCTGGGCGAGTGCGACGGTGACCGGCCCGGAGGTGCCGTAGCGGGCGGCGACGTGGGAGGTGACGTCGAGGGGGATCCACTCGGCGGTGCCGCCGACGGGTGCGCCGGCGAGGGCGCTGCCCAGGGCGGGCCGGTTGTTCCAGGTGACACCGGTCTCGGTCCAGGCGGCGGTGACGGCGTAGGCGGTCAGGGCGGCCTGGCTGCCGGCGCTGTCGTCGGTGCGGCCGTTGACCCAGAGCACGGCCCGCCTGGGGGTGGCGGTGACGCCGGAGAGGTCGAAGGAGAGCAGGCCGCGGCGGGTGTAACCGGTGGTGCTGTTCTTGACCACGATCTGGGTGTCGTTGCCGAAGTTGGTGCCGGCGGAGGAGCCGTCGCGGACGTAGGCGTCGGCGACCGGTGCGAGGAGCGCCGAGCGGACCGGTGTCACGGTGGAGCCGGTACCGAAGGTGACGGTGCGGCTGCCGCCGAGGTTGCCGCCGACCTCGGCGATCACCGTGATGGGGTCGAGGCCGAGCACGGAGATGCCGGGGCCGCCGGAGGCGGTCGTGAAGCCCTTGCGGGCGACGGTGACGGTGACGGTGGCGGCGTCACGGGTGGAGTCCGCGACGGCGATCGTCAACCGGCCGCCGCTCTCGCGCACGAGCACCGAGCAGGGCGCCGAGACCGTGATCGGTCCGGCCGTCCCCGCGGTCCAGAAGTTCGCCGCCGTCACGCCGGTCGCGGTGTCGGTGACGGCCTGCACCGAGGAGGTGTTGGCCATGACGGTGATCCCCGGGTTCGCGGCCCGGGAGGCGGTGGCGGTCGCGGTGGCGCCCGGCAGCAGCAGGTAGGCGTACCCGCCGCCGGTGGGGTTGGTGCCGTGGTCGATCCACAGCGTGAGGTAGCGGCGGGTCTGCGGGTCGGTCGGGCCGCGCTTGGAGAGGTCGCTCCACTTGCCGGTGCGCTGCTCGCGCAGGGCCTTGAGGGTGGTGTTCTGCAGCAGGACGTAGCCGGCCTGGCCGGCGATGTTCGCCCAGCCCGCACCCGCGAAGCTCTGCGACCAGCCGAGCGTGCTCGGTTGGGCGGTGCCGTCGACGGTCAGCGTCTGGGTGCCGGCGGCGCCGAGGTTGCGGTTGTCGACCACGGTCTCGACGGGGACGCCGTCGGTGGCGGTGATGCCCGCGCCGAGGCAGACCACGCCGTCGGCGAGACAGAACCAGGACTTGCGGGCGGTCAGGGTGGACTGCACGCCGCGGGTGTCCTGGCCGACGACGGCGAACTCGCCGTCGGTCGCGCCGCCGGCCCAGGTGTTGCCGGGCCGTAGGGCCGGGAGCCCGCCGCCCGCCCCGTCGGCGAGTGCTTTGGTGGAGACGGTGGTGCCGGGCAGCCGGTACGGGTTGACGGTGGGCCAGAACTGGTCGGTGTACTGCCCGCCGTCGCCGGTGGCCGGCCACCAGTAGGCCATGCCGGAGCCGGTGTGCCAACCGCGCTGGTTCTCGCCGACGGAATTGATGTTGCCCTCGTAGAAGGCGACCCGCTGGGAGGACATGGCCAGGGCGAAGGCGAAGCCGGGCCGGCGGTGCACGGATCGGTCCATGCCCCCCAGGATGCGGTGCTCGACCGGTTCGGGGGCGGCGGTCACCGTGCCGTCGTTGAGCACCGCCGCGTAGGCCGCCAGCCGGGGCAGGCTCAGGGCCGGGTCGGCCAGCGGCGGGGAGTAGGCGTCGCGCTGCAGCCAGCCCTTGGCGCGGGCCCGCCAGCGGGCGGCGGAGGCGGCGTCCGCGCAGGCGGCGAGGTCGAGCACCGTGGAGACGGCGTCGCGGCCACGGGTGTGGTCGTCGGTGTTCCTCGGGTCGCCGGGGCTGCCGGAGGCGATGAACCGTCCCGAGACGGTGTCCATCGTCAGGCCGTTGTGGAGATGCGGGGACACGGCGGCGTCCACCGCGGTGAAGACGTTCCGAACCTGCGGGTCGGTCACCGTCCAGGTGGTGCCCTTGAGCAGGGTGAGCAGGGTCGCGACCCCGTCGAGGAGGATCAGGCCGTAGTGGCCGATGTAGGGGATGCTGTCGTGCTGGATGAAGGAGCCGTCGCGGTACAGGCCCTCGCCCGAGACCACGAAGGGGAACACCGGGGACAGGGCGTCCCTGGCCAGGGCGAGCTTGGCGGCGCTCTTGCCGACGATCCCGCGCATCGCGTGGACGAGGCAGTAGTCCACGCGGTTGGCGCCGGTGCTGGAGCCGCTGTAGGAGGCGACGTAGGAGTCGGGGAGGTAGTGGTCGACGGCCGCGACGTAGGTGCTGATCTGCGCGGGGGTGAGCTTGTCGAACATGGCTGCGGTGATGGTCATCGACAGCTGCGGGGAGCCGATCCGCCAGTCCCACCAGTTGTCGTAGGCACTGCCTGTGGGGGTGTAGGCACGGGCGGCGAGCCAGTCGAGTGCGGTGACGATGTCGGCGGCGAGCCCTGCGTCTCCGGTGAGCCCGGTCGCCGGGTAGCGGTAGGCGTCGACCAGTTGCAGCACGCGCCGGTAGCTGCCGGTGACGCGCCCGGAGACCGAACCGATCGGCAGGTCGGGCCAGAGCGAGGACGCGGTCGGGGCCATCGCGGTCCGGATCGCCGCGGCATCCGTGCCGAGGGCGGAGAGCCGCGCGGCGAACGGGGTGTCGGTGGCGGTGAACGAGGGCAGGGCGGTGAAGCGGGCGCGAAGCCGGTCGAACTCGTCACCGGTGGCGAGGGCGGGGAGCGCGGGCAGCAGGAGGGTTCCTACCGCGCCCAGGCCGGCCGTGATCACAAGGCGTCTACGGGACGGATCCATGGTGAACCTCCGGGTGGGGAAGGGCGGCCGCACTCCAGGAGCGCCGGCGAGCGAAACGCCACGAATTCCAGCAATACGATCAGAAGCGAACAGTCGGACACCGTGGGGACTCTGCCGACGTGAGGATGTGGTCGGCCGGGTCCTGCTCGCCCAGGACCCGGCCGCTCGACGCCGTCGCCGAGTTCGACCGGGCACGGGCGCAGCGGCTCGGCCGGGGACGTCAGGCGGGGAGGCCGATGCGGCGTTCGCCGTTGCGGCGTTGCTGGATGGCGACGGCGGTGATGAGGAGGGCGCCTTGGGCGACGTTCTGCCAG